>JAZLGP010000001.1:0-3170 GCA_045616365.1 Alphaproteobacteria bacterium
CCTTGTTCTTCTCTATTCCGAAAACCTGCTTGAAAATGTAGTCGGATTTTATATCCAGCAAAGTAGTGTCGCTCATCGAATACCCCATTACGATCACTTCATTGTATCATATTTCGCCCTTAACCACCATTTTTGTTCCGCAAGAGCGAAGCGGAACAAGCGTATTTCCGAGAAAATCAAAAAAAGCGTAGCGGTTCGCAATGACAACACGGGAGCGACCAAAGTCGCGAATGGAGCGGACAGGAAATTGCGAATTTTGAGGATTTGCTTTATACGCGCAAATGTTCGCTTCGCTTTTCGGAACAAACTCTCTTCATTGGGAAATTCCTTGAATTTCTTCAGATTAAATTCGTTAGATTTTCGTCTGAATTCGCAGAACTCTATCAAGGAGCAAGACATTAGCTTCTGACGCACCATGTTCGTCGCCCTCTGAATCTTCTAGCGTACCTTTGCTGCGCAAACTTGAAGATTTAGAGGGAAAAACTTCTTAACGACAGTAAAATCATCGAATTCCTAAAAAATAAGCGGCAGTCATTTGTGAGTTCAATTCTTACTTACCGCGTAATTTCCCAATAGCCTGACTTGTTTGATCCGATACGCTTGTTGACCTCCTCTTCTTACTCTAATTTAATTATGGATATAGAATTTTAGATATCATATAATGAATATTGCATGATTTTATATGTGCGTAAATATATTTAAGTAGGTAATTAATGAAGACGACATCGATTATTCCTATTCCAGTAAACAAAGCTTTGAAAAAGCTTGGAGCAGATTTGAAAGAAGCTCGCATAAAAAGGCGTTTGACAATGGCGCTTGTTGAGGAACGAGCAGGAATTACTCATGCAACTTTAACAAAAGTTGAAAAAGGGAATTCCACCGTTTCGATCGGAATTTATGCAAAAGTAATTTTTGTTTTAGGACTCATCGATAATTTGTATCAGCTTGCGGAACCTGACAACGATATTATCGGAAAGATGTTTGATAAAGAGAATCTGCCAAAACGAGTACGTTATAAAAAGGATGAAGCGTGATGTCGGATAAAAAAATTTCAGTTTATTTAAATTTGAACGGCACAGATGAGTTGGTCGGAACTTTATGGGCACATTTTTACAGAGGTAAAGAAACTTCTGATTTTGAATATTCGCGAGAGTGGTTAGGCAATCGAAAAGCATTTTCTCTTGAACCAGGATTATTTTTAGGTGAAGGAAAACAAATCAATCCACGCCAAACTCCATTGTTTGGTTCATTTTCGGATTCTGCTCCTGATACATGGGGAAGAATTTTGATGCGAAAATACGAAGCACAGCTCGCAAGAGAAAATAATCGTAGTCCGAAGACACTAAATGAAATCGATTATTTGTTGTATGTAAATGACCATGTGCGACAAGGCGCTTTGCGTTTCAAAACCGAAGAAAACGATTCGTTCTTGTGGCCGGGAGATTTAAAATCTATTCCGCCTTTGGTTCAGCTATCCCGATTATTATATGCATCTGAGAAAATTATCGATTCGGAAGAACAAAATGCTGATTTAAAACTGCTTCTTGCTCCTGGTTCCTCTTTGGGAGGTGCGCGCCCGAAAGCCAGCGTTATTGATGAATCTGGCAATTTATGTATCGCGAAATTTCCTAAAAAAGATGACTATGCAAATAATGTCTTATGGGAATCGGTTGCATTGACGCTTGCAAAATCCTGTGGACTAAATACTCAAGAATGGTCTCTAAAAAAAGTAGCAAATAAAGATGTTATTATTTTAAAACGATTTGATCGCAAGGGTCTTGAACGCGTTCATTTTTTATCGGCCATGAGCATGTTAAACGCTGTCGATAACGATACAGAAATTCACAGTTATTTAGATATAGCTGATGCGATAAGACAATATGGAGCTTCTCCGAAAGAAGATTTAATCGAATTATGGAAGCGAATTATGTTTTCGATTTTGATTTCAAACACAGATGATCATTTGAGAAACCATGGATTCTTGTATGTAAATGAAAAAGGCTGGAAATTATCTCCACTATATGATGTAAATCCAAGCGCTGATAATAAAAGAGCGCTGAGTACTTACATAACTGAAAATGACAACACTCAATCAATTGATTTGGCTTTTGAAGTTTGTGAATACTTCGGAATCAGTTTAAAAAATGCGAGAGATATAACAGAAGATATGAAAAAGAAAGTTTCTAATTGGTCGAATGTCGCGAAAAATCACAAATTAAGCAAAAGCGAAATCGAACGAATGGAATCAGCATTTAAAATTAAGTAGGAATACAAAGTTATTTTGGCTTCCTCTTTTTCAAGTGCGCATAGCGCCATATATGCCAAAAAGAGGAAGAAGACAAGCATGGCACGTCAGAAGTTGTTTTCTGTTCCGAAGTATTTGTACTTCGCCCCTGCCATTAATAAACTTTTCGCAATCTCGATTTTTTCTTCTTTACGCCCCTCTTTACGGCCTTCCTTTCGACCTTCTATACGACCCTCCTTACGACCTTTCTTTTCTGCTTCGATGGTTTTGACGGTCATTTCGCTGATGATACCTTCTTCGGTCTTGCGGCGCAGTTCGTAAATCTCTCGGATTTCATCATCTTCGCTGACCTCCTGCAGCGTATCCAGAGCCTTGCTGATCTCCTGAATTTGAGACGCTTCCTCGTTTCTCGGATCTTTCAAGAACGCCATCCAGAAATCCAACATATTTTTGCGATCCAGCTTTTTCGGATTGAATTTCGGCAGCTCGATAGTGAACAAGCGCATCTTGTCGGTTGCGATTGCATAATCGTCCATCTGGTTCGGCTGAAAGGTTAGCAACGCCTCATTGACAGCGGCTTTGCGCTCGGTAATGTTGGTCGCGAGGATCCAAATCCCAATGACTTTCGGAAATTTATAGCTGCGCGTCTCATCGATTTTTTCTTCAGCGTCGGCGTCTTTTTTGGATTTCACGTTGAAATTTTCAGCCATCATGTTGGCCAAGTACTGCACGGAGCGCTCAATTATCTCTCCAGTGTTACGAACCTGAATTTCGATGTCAACGAATTGCTGCCTGCCGATGTCGGCCTTGATGTCCAGGCGCACGGAGCTGTTGTTCTTCAGAATCTTTGGAATTTCAGTGTTTTTGAGCTGGATATCCTCGACTTGCGGATTGCCTTTAAACACAGCATTTAAAAACGAAATCA
>JAZLGP010000002.1:0-10283 GCA_045616365.1 Alphaproteobacteria bacterium
TTTTTCGATGGTTTTGGTATTTTTAATTCTTCAAACAACACTTGCGAAAGTTGTTTCCCTGATGCCGGGTTAAATTCATGTCCTGAAATAACGAATAATTCTGATTCAATTTCTTCTATTTTCTTCTTCAGTTCTTCTGCAAAATTTTTTAATTTTTCTTTTGAAACCAAAACGCCTTTTTCTTCCATCGAATTTAAAACAGAAAGCAAAGGCATGTCTATTCTCTTGTAGATATTTTCTAGTTTGTTTTGGTTAAGTTCTGTCTTGAAATTTTCGAATTCATCAAACATTAATTCAGCAAGTAAACAACATTGTTCTATATTGCAAATTTCTGAAAAATTGAACTTACAAATGTATGAATCATTCTCTGGAAACAGATCAGAAATTTTATTACTGACAACACCATGAAGAAGATATCCCATGACGCTGATATCATTGAATGATTTGATATTTGGAAATAATTTTAGTGTATTTTTAAAACCGATTTTTTCTATGGAATTGTCTTCGATATACGGACTCAGAACCTTTTGTAGATCACTGTAATTGAAAATGTTTTTTTCGGTAAATAAATTTTTGTTTTTAGGATCATCTTGTGTGAAAAAACAGCTAATAAGATGAGATTCTGTGCCGATAACCAAAATCTGACTTCTGTTAAAACATGTGGTCGAAAAAATGCTAAACTTGTTTATCCGGTTCAATTCGAAAAAATTTTGTAGTTCATTGGCACTAGAAAAATTAAGATATTGTCGCTGTTTTTTTTCAATTCGGTTTGCTTGCTTTTCAAACCTTTTTATCAGCGAATTAAATTTGTATTTGCTTAAAAAAGCTTTTGTGCGTTGAATATCAAAATCGACTGTTAACTTTGAAAAATCGTTATCAAGAGGCACGGTATGACATAATGTGACAAGTTGCTCAGAAATCTTTACAAGATCTTTTTGATTAATTAGTTTTTCTTTGAGTTTTAGCGGAGTGACATTTTCAATTTCCTTATAAATATTTTCTAAGGAATGAAACTGCCCGAGTAATTTTGCTGCTGTTTTCGGACCGACTCCTTGTATTCCTGGAACGTTATCAGTGGAATCTCCCATCAAAGCTTGCAAGGATATCATTTGGTTAGGCAACACTCCGTATTTTTCGAGAACTTCATTTTCTTTTATAATTTTGGATTTGATTGGATCATACAGATAAATATTTTCATCAATCAACTGCATTAAATCTTTATCAGATGCAATGATTCGAACTTCGTAATTTTCTTGAGCTAATTTTTTGGAAATAGTTGCAATGATATCATCGGCTTCATATCCAACCATTTCTACAACTGGAACACCAAAAGAGGAACACGCTTCGAGTAAAACAGGAAATTGCGACTTTAAGTCTGCCGGAGTCTCTTCTCTGTTGTTCTTATATTCTTGATAAATATCTTTTCTAAAAGTATCTCTTCCTGCATCAAGCGCAACGCAAAATAAATCAGACTTATGTTTATCAAAAAGGGAGATAAGCATAGAGCAAAATCCGTAAACCGCACCAACGGGATTTCCCTCTGGATCGGTTAACTGAGGCAATGCGTAAAAAGCTCGATAAATAAAACTCGATCCATCAACCAAAATAGCTAGCTTCTTTTCGCAAGAATTTTTTTCGTTTTTTGGTTTTTTAGCACAAAAAACCTCAGGAATTTTTTCCCCAAAAACTTGCTCATTAGAAACTGTTTTTTCTGAATTTTTAGAACACTTTTCAACCAAAGTTTCTTCAAAAGTTAAACTAGCATCCAGACTTACTTTTTCGGATTCACTGGAGTTTTTTTTTAGTTCAGGATTTGAAGAAACGCTACCAACAAAACAACCATCCAGCAAAGAAAGCTGACCTTCGGATTCGATAACGTTTTTCTTCAAATTCAAATTCCTATTATTGTTTCACTTGGTTTTTGGCTTCTATTTGTTGCTGATATAACCCTGCAAAATCAACAGGAGACAAAAACAATGGAGGGAAACCACCTTCGTTAACAGCATTTGCAATAATGCTCCTTGCGAAAGGAAACAGCAAACGTGGACATTCGATGTAAAGAATCGGATTCATTAATTCTTGATCAAATCCCTTTATAACAAACTCTCCACAATAGTTTAATTCGGCTACGAATAACGTAGTATCCTTCACCTTTGCGGTAATTTCAGTAACTAACTCAACGTTATGGATGTTTTCCTGACTACCTTTGTTTACATTAACCCTGAGCTGAACATCAATATTTGGTTGCTCATTCGAACTTGGTATTTGCGAAATTGGAGTGACATTCTCAAAAGATAGATCCTTTATGTATTGCGCGACAACACCTAAAACTTGTTCTTGCTGTTCTTCTGCCATAATTCCTCTCTAAAAAACGACTGTTTCGATGATACAAAACGACAACCCAGAACTCAATGAAAAACAAAAATAAATTTAATATTCCCACAAAACGTAGTTATACGATTTATTTACAATTGCTTAGATTCTCTGCCAAATTTACCGTATTACTCATGAGATATGCGACAGTCATTGGACCAACTCCTTTCGGGACAGGAGTAATTGATCCAACGGAATCCCAAACGTTGTCAAAATCAACATCTCCAACAATTTTTTTCTTTCCATCCAGGAGTTGAATTCTATTTATTCCAACATCTATTACTATTGCACCAGGTTTTATAAAATTCTTTGTAATAAATTTCGGTTTTCCAATTGCGCTTATCAGTATGTCGGCAGTTGCACAGATTTCTGCAACATTTTGAGATCTTGAATGAAGTGCAGTTACTGAACAATCGTTATTCAATAAAAGCGAAATCATAGGGCGTCCGACTATAATAGATCTACCCAACACAACAGCATGCAATCCAGAGATGTCTTTGCGAACAGAATGGATCAAATGAATAACACCTTGTGGAGTACAAGGGATTACACAATCTTCTCCTGCAAATAATTTTCCCTGATTTATGGAGGTAAGGCCATCTGCATCTTTTCCCGGCGAAATCAAATTAGTAAGTTTTTTTTCATCTAAACCTTTAGCTAGAGGCAACTGAAGTAATATCGCATGAACAGTTGAATCATTATTCAAATTTTTGATTAAGTCTTCGAGGAAGTCCTCTTTTACTTCAGAGGAGAATTTATATACCTGAGATCTTATTCCTAGAGATTTCGCTAAAGTTTCTTTTTTGGTAACATAGATCTCGCTAGCGGGATCATCATTTGCTTTTATTAAGGCTATGCACGGATTAACTCCGTTGTCCTTCAGTTTTTTTACTCTTTCTTTTAATGTTTCGCATAACTTTTCGGAAATTGCTTTTCCGTCGATCAATTTTTCCATAAATCTCCTTTTCTCAGGTGCATTTTTTTTTAATTGCTAATACAATATCAGATGATAAAAGGAATCTAAACCGAGGGGATAAAATAATGTGTGATATCGCAAAAAGTGAAACAGGTCGAGTAATTTCAAAAGAGATTGAAAAAATTTTGTATAAAACTATTCCTGTTTTGGATCACGGATTTGTTCGAGTTATAGATTATATGGGAAACGATTCTTCGATAGTACAAGCTGCCAGAGTTTCTTACGGAGCGGGAACAAAGCAGGTTAATGAAGATCGCGGTTTAATTAATTATTTGATGAGACATGGTCATACAACTCCGTTTGAGATGTGCGAAATAAAGTTGCACGTAAAGCTTCCGATTTTTGTAATGCGTCATTGGGTTAGACATCGTACAGCAAATATTAATGAATATTCTGCAAGATATTCAGTGTTGAGTCGGGAGTTTTATATTCCAGAGTTATCTAAAATTGCAAGTCAATCTAAAACAAATAAACAAGGAAGATCAGATGATCAAATGAATCAAGCTGCTAAGACGGAAATTGTGGATACCCTTTCTGAATTCAGTGAAAAAGCTTATGAAAAGTACTCACATATGCTTGATGATTTAGGGCTTACTAGAGAATTGGCTCGGACGATACTTCCAGTGAATGTTTATACGGAAATGTATTGGAAAATCGATTTGCATAATTTATTTCATTTTTTGAGATTGAGAGCAGATTCACATGCTCAATACGAAATTCAGTGTTATGCCAATGTAATTCTTGAAATCGTAAGAAGCTGGGTTCCATTTGCTTACGACGCTTTTATAAATTACCGTAAGAATTCGGTCAGTGTTTCCAAAAAATGCATAGAGTTGAATAAACAAATGCTGAAAGGAGAAAAAATTTCTCAGGAAATGAGCGGATTGAGTAAAGGCGAATGGCGAGAATTTATTGAAGCGTTCGATTTACAAGATATGATTTCCTGAGTACCTTGGGAGGGGACGGTGTAAGAAAGTTCCCATGAAAATCCATCTCACTTGAGTGAACCAAAAAACCTCGAAAGATGCCCTCGAGTTGTCGAAAAAAATGGTGCCGCCGGTGAGAATCGGACTCACGACCCCATCCTTACCAAGGATGTGCTCTACCACTGAGCCACGGCGGCTTTTCAAATCTATTGAAATCTACCATAGTATGAAAAAAAACTAAAGTGGTATTTTAAATTTTTGAACTTCTTTCAAAAAAAAACATGTATTGCTGTACTATGCCTCCGATGTCTTGTAAATTCCAATTTTCGAGCGAAAAATTATTGTGATAATAAGTGTTGAGAATTCTCTTTATCCAAACATCTATTGGAAATGCTTCGATTTTGTACATGCCAAACAACGCGATGCAATTTGCGACCTTGTCTCCGACTCCGTGTAAAGTTTTCAGATAATCCATTGCTTCTGAATATTTCATTTTTTTCAGTTTTTCCAAATTGAAACTTCCATTGCATATTATTTCTGAAATATTCAGCAAATAATTTTTTCGGTATCCCAATTTTACAGAGTTTAAATCTTCTTTAGGAAATTTTAAAAAATCATTTGGAGTCGGGAATTTCCCTTTATTTATTTTGCATAAAATTTTAAGACAGCTTTTAATCCGTGGAATATTATTTTGTTGAGAAATTACCATAGATACAATCATCTCCCAGAGATCTTGGTGAAGAATACGTAATCCATTTCCGTAATTTACTGCCTTTGTTAAATAATTATCATTTGTCGCCAAAATCCTTTTTTTGATCTCGCTATAATCCGTTTGTAAATCGAAATAATCGAACCAAAAATTATCGAATTCTTCCTGACCACAATAAAAAATATGAAAGCCATTTTTCTTTTGAACCTTCAAATAACGATCCATTGCGAACAATTCCCACGTATCATCCTCAATACGATTCATACGAAAACATTGTCCCGAATCAGCTATCTGCTCGATATCAAAATCTTTTAGCTTAAGAGTCAGCACAGAGAAATTTCACCGTTAGTGTATTTTACCGTGTATTTTGAGCCGTCAACGATTTCTCCGCTGATGATTTTTTTTGCAATCAAGTCGTACAGATTTTTTTGTAAGGTTCTCTTCAGTGGACGAGCACCGTATGTCGGATCATATCCTATATCACTAAGCCAATCTTTAAAAGAGTCATCAATTTTAAGAGCAATATGCTTTTCGCTCAGTCTTTTATTCAGCTCGTGAAGTTGAATGTCTACAATTTCTTTCATGTTTTGCTTTGACAAACTATTAAACACCAAAATTTCATCTAAACGGTTCAATAATTCGGGACGGAAATTCATTTTTACAACATTCATGACTTGGGATTTTTTGATTTTCTCACTCGAAGATTGTAAAAAGTATTCCGCTCCCAAATTTGAAGTTAAAATAATGATCGTGTTTTTGAAATTTACGTTGCGTCCCATGCTGTCCGTCAGATGACCTTCATCTAATACTTGCAGTAAAATATTGAAAACATCGTTGTGTGCTTTTTCAATTTCATCAAACAATATTACCGAATATGGACGACGTCGCACTGCCTCTGTCAATTCTCCGCCTTGTTCATATCCGACATATCCCGGAGGTGCACCGATCAATCGAGATACCGAATGCTTTTCCATGTATTCGGACATGTCAATTCGTACCATATTTGTTTTATCATCAAATAAAAACTGGGCAAGTGCTTTGGATAATTCAGTCTTACCAACTCCCGTAGGTCCGAGAAAGAGAAAAGATCCTAATGGTTTATTCGGATCGGAAATTCCCGCTCTGGATCTACGAATGCAATCAGCGATCGCATCAACAGCTTCATCTTGTCCTATAACACTTTCTTTGAGTTTAGATTCAATTGATAATAATTTTTCTTTTTCGCCTATGAGCATTTTTTCTACTGGAATACCAGTCCAACGAGAAACTACTACCGCAATATCGTCTGAAGTTACTTCATTTCTCTTTTGGTTTTTTAATTCTGATTTTTGGCATTCTGCTAATTTCCTCTGTAATTCCGGAAGTTTGCTGTAAATTAACTCTCCAGCTTCTGCAAAATTCGCCTTTCGTTGAGCGACTTCCGCTAAATTTTTGGTTTCATCTATTTTGCTCTTAAGAATTTTTATCTCATCGATATTTTTCTTCTCGAGATTCCATTTTGCATTAAGATCTGTCGATTTTTTTTCCAGTTCAGTTAATTCTTTTTGCAATTTTTGAAGTCGTTCTTTAGAAGCATCGTCGGATTCTTTTCTTAAAACTTCCAGTTCTATTTTTAATTGCATTATTTTGCGATCCAGTTCATCAATTTCTTCAGGCTTGGAATCTAAAACCATTTTTAGACGACTGGCGGCCTCATCCATAAGGTCAATTGCCTTGTCAGGAAGGAATCTGTCGCTAATATATCTATGAGAATAATTGCATGCGGAAATAATTGCTGAGTCGCTGATGCGAACACCGTGGTGTAACTCATACTTTTCTTTTAAGCCTCGCAAAATTGAAATTGAATCGGTGACAGTTGGCTCGGTAACAAATACTGGTTGAAATCTTCTAGCAAAGGCAGAATCTTTTTCTATGTATTTTCGGTACTCATCGAGAGTAGTTGATCCGATACATCTCAACTCGCCTCTAGCTAAAGCAGGCTTCAGCATGTTGGATGCATCCATAGCACCATCCTGACCAGCACCCATTAATGTATGAATTTCATCGATGAACAAAACTATATTTTCGTTATTTGATACCTCTTTGAGTATAGCTTTTAATCTTTCTTCGAATTCTCCACGGAATTTTGCTCCCGCAATTAATTGCCCTATATCCAGCGACATGATTTTTCTATTTTTTACAGAGTCCGGAACGTCATTTTTAATAATACGACTGGCAAGACCTTCAACGATTGCTGTTTTTCCGACTCCTGGTTCACCGATTAAAATAGGGTTATTTTTTGTTCTGCGAGATAACACCTGAATAGTGCGTCGAATTTCTTCGTCTCGTCCGATGACGGGATCTAACTTTCCTTCACTGGCCGCTTGAGTGATATCTTTTGCATACCGATTCAGTGCGTCGAATTCTGACTCTACATTTTCTGAATTTGCTTTATTGTTCATTCTAATATCTCCAATTGTCTTTTCTAGTTCATCAATATTTCCACCACATTGGATAAAAAAAAGTTTAATTTTTTCGCTAGCTAACAAACAAAAAATAAGATTATCTAAACTAATGTATTTATCTGCGAATTTTTTCGCTCGGTTATCTGCGGAATTAAAAACTTGATATAAATCGGGAGATAAGCTTACTTGGGTATTTCCATAAATTTGTGGAATTTTATTTATTTCCAAATCACATAAGTTCTCTAGTTGTTTAGTATTTGTTTTTTGTAAAAGTTTATCTGTAATATAATCATGCTGTTGTAATATCGATTTTAAAACATGAAACGATGTAAGTATTTGTTGTTGCTTCGTCTTGGCATACTCCTGAGCGGCTTGTAATACCGTTATAACAGAGTGAGTCATATTTTGATTCATAATTCCTCCATCTTCGACTAAAAGTTATTGTATCATCTTCTGCAAAAAATTTCAGGATTTTCACTTTTAGTTAATATCTCTTTGTTAACGTTAAACTGTGTTTGTGGAGGTAGTGTAATGAGAAGATTAGTAGGTCTTGTAGCATTTTGTAGTATGTTGTTAGGTATGGGGTATGTGTCGGATGTTAGTGCTGCACGTGGTTTTAATCAGTTAAGAATGGAACAACTGGAGAAAGATCCGAAAGTAATAGAATACATGAAACTGATGAGAGATCAGGAAAATGCGGAAGAAGATCAAGATTTCAACCAAACAACCAAGAATAAAAAAAAGAAAAGGAAAAAGAAAAAAAGGAATAGAAACAATCAAGCTAATCAGATGAACCAAATGGATCAAATGGATCAAAACCTGGATTTCAACCAAACAACCAAAAAGAAAAAAAAGAAAAGGAAAAAGAAAAGAGGGAATAGAAACAATCAAGTTAATCAGATGAACCAAATAGGGCAATCGAATATGATGTATCGATTTGAACAGTCGAGCGAAAGGAATTCAGATAACGATTTTGTTCTTAATGAGCCGATTATTGATAGCTCAAAATTTAAAAAGTCATCATTGATTGTGGAAAAAGATATAAAATTAGCGAGCAAAGATAAAACTAAAAAAGTTGAGAAGAAGATCGCTCCAGTAGATTTATTCTTGTCGAAAAAAGAATCTCTTGAAGTGAAAGCGAATTCTGAAGGAGATGTAAAATTAGCTCTAAATTTAGATGATTCTGGTCGGACAGTTAAAGAGAAATTACAACAGATAAATAACGACAGAAAAGCTTATAATTTAATTTGGACGCCGAACAAAAAATTTAAGAACGATATTCAAGTAAATAAATTTCGAGCAGAGTTAAATCATTACAGAAAGCTATACTCTGAAAATATGAAAAACGCTTAATCGAGATAGGTAAAGATGGTAATGGAGGGAATTTATGAGAAAATTGCTAACACTCGGGTTAACTCTGACAACTACATTTGTGTGTGCTGAAATTGCAACAATGCCATCCGGAATTTCTGAAAAGGTAGATCGGTCTGTAGCGAAGTTATCTGGAGAATTGAATAAAAAAATTGGTTCTGATCTTGCTGAGGCGGATAAGGTTTCTGACAATGTTAAGACATTAAATGCAAAGATCGAAGAATTGTTGAATTCAAAATATATTTTGGAAAAAGAAAATTCTTCGCTGCGAGACCAAGTTCACAAGTTACAAAAAAATTGTATGGATGGTGAAGACGAAATAGACTCACTGAATATAAAAATACTAAATATGGAACGAGAAAAAGAAGAGCTTTTGCAAAAATTATTCGATCAGCATGTCAGCATTCAAGAAGAAAAAGCGGTTTCTTTTGAACTGAATTCATTATTGAATCAAATTCCGACAGAAGATGAAATTACTAAGGATTGTATTAAATTATTGCAAGATCTAGACGATATGGATGTCCGAGTAAATCAAATTTTGAGCAATGCTGAATCTCTGACATTAGATTTAGACAAAGTTGGTAGAATCGAGAAAATAATTGAAGATCTTAAAGTTATGCAAGAGTCAGTGCAGAAAAAAGTGGAATTTTACAAAAAACATGAGCAGAAACTTATGGAACTCTGTAACAAAGAAAAATATAAGTTACCCAATAAGTTAGAGCAATTGAAAAAAGAACTTATCGAAGAGCAAAACAAATTTTCATCAATGCAAAATTTAAAAATAGAGGAAAATTTAATGAATAGCATTTATACAATAAAAGCGTTTCGACAGAGTCAGTCTGCCGAACAGGCTGAACAGTTAAATTTATTTGAAAAAAAACTTCATGAGTATGCGGGGTTGAAAATCAAAGAATCGGATCTTCATCGGTTGGAAAATAAAACCAAAGATTTCTCAGATAATATAGCAAAAATTGAGATGATGTCTTTAAAGTTTATAAAGAACAACGACAGATTGGAATCTATGAAAAATAATATACTCAAAATGGTAGAAAGGACTAAAGCTGTAAATGATAATAAACAATAAGTAATCGAAGATAAGTAAGATGTTAATTACGAATGTTACCGGATACGCGTACCAACAAACATTTTGCGCATAATGTGTTGGTGTTTTTTATAAAAACAAAAATAAGGCTCCAGACTATTAGTGTAGAGCAGATATATCTCAAAGGACAATGCATAAAGGAACGGTTGAGGCTTGGATAAATTCAATTTTGTGGTAACGAGAAGGAAATGGCAGGCAAAAAAACAAATAGAACAGTAATAGATAGTTCAAAGGGATTTGTTGCAATTTTATTAGCAATATTTATTCCTATGCTGATGTTGGGAACGAATTATATAGTAAAATATACGAAAAAATCCGATGTAGACACCAGCAACTTTGAGATTCCTTATGCCATTGGAATAAATCTGGCAAGATCTTTTAA
>JAZLGP010000003.1:0-5907 GCA_045616365.1 Alphaproteobacteria bacterium
AAAATCCGTATAACATCGAGCAACTGCAAGGCAAAGCGTCGGAATTATCCAAGCATATCAAGGAAGAAAATATTACCGTCTTGAACGACAAAAATCTAATGCAAGAGGCGTTGTTCAAGATAGAGGGCAATTCAAAAGAAGCCGAAACTGTCGATTTAAAGCAAATGTATGTTGATCGAGACCTTGAAAGACAGTTACAAACAGAACTTTCCAAATCGATTGATATGGGGTTCGAGAGATGAATTTATTTTTTTAGTTCATCACCTTTATTATTGATACAAGTAAATTTAATCACAAATGTGTTACGTAAATTGCAAATTACGCAAATTGTGTTACAATTATAGCGGAATTAATCATAAAGGTGCAATATGAGTACAAGTATATCTCTTAGACTACCAGATAATGTCGCGGCAAGATTAAAAGAACTTGCAAAAGAAAACTGTAGGTCCATATCTGAAACAGTAATGTGGATGTTAAAAAAATATGATGAAGAATCTCTAGATGCTTATATGGAAAGAGAATTACCCTACATTGAGCAGGCTTTAAAACAACAGCCAATTCCTACTACTGTAGAGGATTTATTTCATGAGTAATCTTAGTAAAACTCTAAATTTTGAGAAAGAGCTTGAATTATACAGAAGATGTAATAAGCGGCTATTTCTTAAAATTAAAAGTTTAGTAGAGGACTTGATCAAACATCCTTTTATCGGAAAAGGAAAACCTGAACGTCTAAAATATAAAGATCCTGATATCGTAATGTATTCCAGAAGAATAGACCGAAAAAATCGTCTAATATATAGGGTAATTTCCTCTGTTTCAGGAGAAGATGAAATTGTCTTACTGAGTTGCAAAGGACATTACGGCGATCATTAATCGTCGGATATTGCAATCGCAGAAGAAACAGTGCTACAGTCGAAGCATTGTGATATTAGAGGAAAAAATGACAAAAACAGAATTAATTCATAAAGTTGCGGAGGATTGCGGATTGTCTCAAAAAGATGTCGGAAGTTGCTTGAATTCAATAATTGAAGAAATTCAATCGGAATTGAGTAATGGAGGAGACGTTGTAATTCCAGGGTTCGGATCGTTTTCAGTAGGAACCAGGGCGGCAAGACAAGCTCGTAACTTTAAAACAGGCGAAATGATCGATGTTCCTGCGACCAAAACCGTGAAGTTTAAGGTTGGAAAAACGCTGAAAGATGCTGTGAAGTGATATAAATCTAATGCTCAGCAGTTTGTAGCCAGACGTTCATATTAGAATTGTTTAAGTACATGTTTAGTTAGGTAAAGAAAGCATGGCAAGTGTATATGCTATTTTGACCATTAAGGTAATTTATGTTAGCATATACATTGTAGGTTTTGTTACATAGTTGCGGAGGCGTGCGATGATTAAAAAAGTACTTTGCGGATTAGTGATTTTGGGAGGAGTAAATTGTGGAGTGGACGGAATGTTTTTCTCTCCTCAAAATTTAAGTGATAGATACGGAGATGCATTGAGGCTTATATCTGAAGAGGAAGAAGAGGAATGTCTGTCGATGTATGAAAAAGGGATGGCGACGGATAATGATACGACAAATCTTAGATGTGCGATAATAGGACGAGACGAAGACTATAAAGCGTTGATAGAGAGAGGAATAGATCAAGCAATTCGAGGGAATTGTGTTAATTTTAAAACAATCTATGATGGGGCAGTTTTTAAAGATGTTTTTGCTACATTAGCGTATAGACTTGAGTCGCTAAAACAGTATAATGAGGCTTTTTTTTGGTTGAAAGTTGCCGCTGTCGGAAATTCTAATTATTTACAGGATGCGCAAAGAGTAAAGAATGAATATAACAAGTATAAAAAGTAAAATACCCTTATTATTGTGGATTTTTCTTTTGTTAAATTGCTCATTGTCATATGGAACTTTGGTTGATGAATTTGTGTCTAGATGTGAGTTTACGCAAGAGGAAAGGCGTGGAGTGTGTCCAAAATTTGTAAAGCAGATTTTTGAGAATCCTGAAGGTTATATATCCCAACAAATTAGCAAAATTTGCAACTGTAAGGCTGGTAAGAGTTTGATTGAGGAAATTTATAATCTAATAAGCCATAACAATGGGAAAAAAATTAAATTTGTTTTTTCGGAAGCATGTCCTATGTCTGGCGATGTAGATGAAGAGGGAAATGGGGTTGTCAATATCAATTTCGATAAATGTGCTTTCCAAAATAGTAACGGAAAGTTTCCAGAAGTATACTCATTAGTGCCGACGATCCAGGGGCAGTTTGAATTGAATAAGATTTGTATAGTAAAAATCGCTCCTGATTATTCTCCTTTTTGGATATCTATTGCTCATGAATTGATACATGTGTTACACAAAATGTCCGATCCTGGAGGTTATGCGAGGCGTATAAGATCTACCCCACAAAACGTATTGAAATCTATTTTTGATAAAAAAGATTCTTATTTAAATTTTTTTGAAATTCGTGCATGTAGGTTATCACAGGAATTGTGGACAAATGAAGAAGAACGAGAAACAGTTATAGGACCAGGCATTTCTGAGCTCACAATACGAAAGCAATGCGGACAAAAAATCAGATATATATATCAATCGACTGATAAAGTTTTTTTTGAATTGAAGGAGACAATTGATAAAATAAGCGGAGAGAATTTATCCTTTCCTGATATAGGGTTATCCTTTGATAATAATTTTGATTATGGCTTAACTCCTTTACCTATTCTTAGTGCATTGTATGAAAAGCACGAATTGATTGAATATCTAGTGAATGGAGAAGATTTTATTTCTTATAATTTGGGTAAGTCTTTATTATCTTTGAAAAAGTTAGGATTCTTTAAGGATGATTCTTCTTCATCTAGAAAATCGGTAAAAGAAAGAAGAAAACAAATTCTAGAAGAGTATTTATTATAAAATGAGATAAGTTTATTTGATTTCGCACACCTCGTCTTCTCCGTAATGCTTAAAGATGTTGTTGTTTAGATTTTCTTCTGAAATAGCAGGATAGTTGGTGTTAGTATAGCGTTTTTTGGCAAATCTAACATCTGTAATAGAAGTCTTTCCGAAAAGTTCTGCAATCTGCGGATTGTGGCTGTTTAGCGAAATATATGAACCATCAAATCGAATATGGAATTCATTGAAACTTGAGTTCAATACGATTGTTTTAGGTCTTTTAATACAGTGACTATTTTTCTGTTTTACAATGCACAAAAAGTCAGATGGAGCAGTTTCTAAGATCAATTTACTGAGTTTGGAAGAAGCACTTTGAATCCAAACTATTCCTGTATGTTCAGTAAGAGCGATGTTTTTTTGTTTAGTTTTAATTGCGGATAAGCAATCAAAATCTTTTGCAATAGCTGATCGAATTATGTCTAAATTTTCAGGTCTATTTTCAGTTACCTGATTTAATGCAAATTTGATATCTTTTTCTGGAGCTAAGCACAGAGTCTTTAAAAACAAAGGAGTGTTCTCTATCTTACTCCTTTTGAAACACTCCAAATAATCGCGGCAATCTATAGATGTCCAAAGATTGATATACTCTGCAATTTTAGGATTTTGTTTGAAGTCCTTGCAGAAATCCCAGCCGTAACCTTGGTCAGAAGAAAAATCGATAGTAATATCCTCTGGTTTTGAGAATTTCTTGAGCAAGTCGTCTTTTTCTTCAAAAATCAGTGTTGGAATTTGTTTTTTTCTTGCTTCCTCTAAAATTTTTTCAAAATATAAATCTTCGTTTGAACTCCATAGAAAGATCGGATAATTAAAAGCTTTCTCTGAAAGTTTCAAATTGGCGATTTCCAGATAATCTCCGAATAATTTGGGATATTTGTTTTGATATTTTTCAGAAGGAATGACTTCTCCGAATATTTTGACGTCGCTTATTGCGTTGACCCACAGGAAGTCGGAAAGCAGCCACAAAGTCACTGAAGTTGCAATGAAAGTGAATGCGGTTGCCATAGGAATCGAGTACAGGAAAAATTCAGACAGGACGAAAATTGAAACAAATCCCCCGATACAGCCTGCCGATATAAGCTTTTTATGAGTTCTCACGTAGTGAATCAAAATAGATTTTTTGTTCAATTTAATATCCACTTCGTGATATTCAAACTGTACTTTTCCAACGGTTTCTAACCCTGAAAACTGAACAAAAGCTTCACCGATTTTGAGATTCATAATTTCAGTTGTCGAAACAATATCTCTAATTTCCTTGTGTTGGGAAAGATTCACTCCGTCTCGAATGGTGTTTGCTCCGTAAGAAATGGATTCATGAGCCGTTAATTGTTCTTTTTTGCCGAGAAAATCTCCCATATATCTGGCAGTAATCGGCTCAGGGACATTCATCACAACTTTCGTTCCGCACTGTCCTATAATGGTTCGGGCGTCTTCAGCTCCGTAAATTCTGTTTAATTGCGAAACCATTTGTGTTCCCAAAACGAAACATCCGCCAAACTTTCGAACCTCTGCCAAGTAAGTTTCAAACCGCGGAAGTCGGCGTAAATTGTGAAGCTCATCAATAAAAAACCAGGTTCTTTGGTCGGTCGGAACGGTGTGCAGCATCGCTTCTGCTGCAATGGTCAGCCACGCTGAAATCAGAGGCTTTACAACGGCTCTTTGAGCAGGAGTACATGCTAAAACAGGAATCCTTTTCCTGATTCTATCCACTTTTTGATTTTGAATGACGACTTGTTTCTGTCCAACTTGAGGTACTGTAGGCAGTCTAGATCATTAATCAAAGTCGCGCGAATAGAGATCGCCATTTTTTCGGCTTCTTTGTCCATCAAGCTCGCTCCGCAGGTATCTTTCAGCATCTGTTGCCATTCCGATGCCGAACATTGAAGCATTTTCAAAAGCTGTTCCTCTGTTTTGTTTTCTGCGATGATTTTTTTGAGAGCATCAACAAACACGATTTTCGCGGCATCGTCCCAAAAGGAATCAGAGAAATTGTTCGACTTGATGAAACATTCTGCGACTTGTTTCAAAATCACCTGATTGTTTGAACATTCAGATATCAAGATCCATGGAACAGACCGCATATCCAAAGGATTCAGCAAAATATCTCGTTCAGGATTGAAGTAGCAATCGACAAAAGTACCGACTGTATCAACAATGATCGCTCTTTCTTCCTTTTCGATGACTTGCTATATCAGCTCGTGAAATACGTTAGTCTTTCCTGAACCTGTCGTTCCAGTGATAATCGTATGGCGTGATTCAGTATTCTTCACGTAAGGAATTCCTGCCAAAGTAATATCGCTTTTCTTTTTGATCTGTTTTTTTAGAGTTTTTGCGTCAACGTAACTCTTCCCAGAGATAATTTGTTTCTTGTCGGACAGCGATTTTCCGAAGTATTTGTTGAAAAACAAAGCCAAAATCATCGAACCGATGCCTACGCAAATGCTGAGTTTTAGATTGCTAAACAATCCGGCTTCGAAGAATTCTTTTGCTTCCAAACAGATCTGATCTTTAGCCATCCAATAATCAGACATCCATCTTGCAGAACCGTCGTCAAACCATAGCACAGAACTACTGAAAAGTGATGAAGGCAAAGTTGTCATGCCGTTTCGATATAATGCTTTCAGAATGCACAAATAATTCCAAATATCCTGCAATTTCCAACGAATCATACTGCTGAAAATGAAACTCAAAAGGAAGCTAACCCGTCCGATGATCCAAATGATATTCCAATTTTGTTTCATCATTCGAATGCGGTGAGCAATGACTTGCCCGCCCATAGTTGAATGATCTGAATACTTGCTCATATGTGCCTAAACTTTCAGCAACTGCTCTCGCTAACTGTTAATAAAAGGTTAACCAAACTTATCCACAACCTTTTCCACAGAATTTGTGGATAAGCAGGTAGCACCTGCGGGCGATATTTTTTAGTACCTCTGTACAACAGTTTGCTCTCTCTAATTTCAA
>JAZLGP010000004.1:0-43581 GCA_045616365.1 Alphaproteobacteria bacterium
GTCAGGTCCATGAATCAACGGAATGTGTCCATATGTTGGAGTTTCCCACCCGAAAGCGTTATAAATCTGAATATGTCTGAAAGTATTTGTTAAATGATCGTCCCCTCTGATAACGTGAGTAACTCCCATATCGTGATCGTCAACGCACACCGACAACATAAAGGTAGGAGTTCCGTCACTACGCACCAAAATCATGTCATCTAACTGATCGTTTGCGACTTTTACTGTACCTTGAACAATATCTTCCAAAACTGTTTCACCTGTTTGAGGAGTCTTCAATCTGATCACAGGTTTTACACCTTCCGGAGCATCTTTCGGATCACGATCTCGCCACAATCCATTGTATTTCGGAGATAATCCCTTATCCAAAGCTTCTTTTCTCATTGCATCCAGCTGTTCAGGTGTGCAATAACAATAGTACGCTTTTCCTTGTTCCACCAATTGTTTAGCCAACTCAACATGATGATTGACCCTTGAAAATTGAAATACAGGTTCTTCATCCCAAGTAATTCCAAGCCATTTCAATCCATTGAAAATAGCGTCAACAGCTTCTTGAGTCGACCTTTCGCGATCGGTATCTTCGATTCTCAGAACGAATTTCCCCCCATAATGTCTTGCCAACAACCAATTAAATAATGCCGTACGAGCACCTCCAATGTGTAAAAATCCTGTCGGTGATGGAGCAAATCTTGTAACTATCTTATCTGAAAAATCTGTACTCATGTTTATTCTCAGTCTATTATTTATGTAATTTATACCAAATTTTGGAAATGGAATGTATAAAATTCGCGATTTTCTCAGAAATTTTTATGAACAAGAAAGAATGCGTTTGCTGAACTTTTTTCCTGTAATTCTCGGAACAGGTATCTGCTGTTATTTTAACATTGATAATCCTCCTTCGTTGGTTTTTACGATTTCTTCTTGTTTGATTTTTTTTGCACTTGTCGAAAGGTTTAAATTTCTATCGATTTTTTTGATTTTTAATCTCGGATTTGTCCTTGCTCAAGTTCGAACTGCCTATGTAAACACTCCAATGCTTGAAAGAGCCATAGAAAAACCGCAAGGATTTTTCGCGACAATTGATTCCTGTAACCGAACCGAATCTGGTTTATCTTTCATCGTTTCAGATGCTAGCTTGAAGTTCAAAACAGACAGAATTTCTCTAACATGGCGTGGAAATAAAGCAAAAAACTGCACAGAAGATTTCATGCCGGGAGATCGAGTTTCATTGTTTGCCCAACTTGTTCCTCTAACAGATCAACCTTTCCCTGCCGCATACAATTTTAAGAGACAACAATTTTTTGATCGAATTTCTGCCCGTGGGTTTATCATGTCTCCGCCGAAAAAAGTAGACTATGTTTATAAAGAAAAAACTTTGTCGCTTTTTATTAAACAATTTCGGCATTACATAAACAAAACAATTGACGAAACTCTACAATCAGATACGGATTTAAATGCCGATATTACAGCTATCGCCAAAGCTCTTATCACAGGAACAAAAACTTCAATAAAAAAAGATCTTCGAGAAATTTTCGTACGATCAGGAACAGCTCATGTTCTCGCAATTTCGGGACTTCACATGGGAATCATTGGATTGTTTATTTTTTGGATTGCTCGCTTACTTTTATGTTTATCGAGCTATCTTTCAATGTTCTACAACATAAAAAAAATTGCTGCGATAATTTCTCTAGTCGGAGCAATTGGTTTCCTTTTTATCTCTGGATGTTCTATTTCTGCGATACGAGCGTTGATAATGCACGCGCTGATAATTCTTGGAGTGATTTTCGACCGAGAAGCCCTATCTATGAGATCGATCGCTGTAGCTGCCACGATAATTCTATTTATAACTCCCGAATCAATAATGTTTCCGAGTTTTCAATTATCATTCAGTGCGGTGATCGCCATCGTAGCTTTTTATGAAAAATTTTGGAACTTTCCCTCTCGATTTAAAATGCTATTTAACATCGTTGCCACTACATTAGCAGCAACTCTTTCGACAACTATTTTTTCAGTATTTATTTTCAATCAACTGACCTTGAACAGCATTCCCGCGAACATTTTTGTAATTCCTTTAACGAGCTTTTTCATTATGCCGATGGTGGTTATTTCTCTGATCGGAATCGCAATTAATATAACTTTTCCATTAAAGATTTTATCGTTCGGCATTTCAGTTTTGATAAAATCGGTGAAGTTTTTTTCGACATTTTCTGGATCTCTTTTTGTTATGCATTCCCCTTCACCGTTAGTTATGACGATTTTAATTTTTTCTGTTTTGATACTGACTTTGATTCATCATAAAATCAGATGGATAGGAACAATCGGTACACTAATCGGTGTTTTGCTTTATTACCTCCAAGAAATTCCGAGAATTATTATTTCACCAAATGCAAAAGTCTATGGAGCGAGAGTAGACAACGATCTAACTTGTTTTAATCACTGCGGATATTTCAGAAGCATATTATCGTCATGGACTAAATCAGTGGGATGCACTCGTCGCGAAAACTTCAACTCAAAATCCTGCCGAAAATTTATAGAAAAACTAGATAGCGACTCTGTAAAAATTTCTGCTGACGGAAAAGATTTTATATTAACAAGCGATCCGAAATTTATGGAAAAAATCCAAAATTCTGTACAAAAATCTTCGAGACATTTAAAAAATTCATCAGAAAATGGCGAACATCTGCACAAAATTCTTCGAATTTACGAAAAATCCCCAAAATCCATAATTTTTCTAGATCCCAAAAACACCAAATTTTATCAACTATAATCAATATCAATAATTATCTTAAATAAACGTTTTATTATTATTTACGAAGTATCATCCAAATAACGTTATCCGAGGAGATAAAAATGAGAAAAAAAGTCGCAATCTTAAGCTGTATTTTCGGATTATTGTCTGGATGTTCGGAAATGAATAATTCAGATTTTTTCGCTACAAAAAACATAACAACTGATGAAAATTTGAAAAATTCAATACTTGCAACAATACTTCATATGAAATTCGAAGATAGTTACTTCCTAGAAAAAGGCCAAAAATTTCAGCTTGTTTCTGTAGAAGAAAAAGATGATTATATAATTGATTCTAAGCTGGAAAAACAAAGTTATAATCTACAAAATCTAGTTTGCGAAGCAAATATAAAAAAAGATTCAACAACAGGCGTCAAGAAACACAAAATTAACGCCAAAAAAGCCTATGTTAAATGTTATTATCTCGGAAATCACAAAGGAAAACATATCATATTTCGTCGTTATAGTTCAGGAAAATCAGGAGAGTTTACCGATATTATTTTCTGTTCCATTAAAAAAGAAAAAGTACATATAGATGATGTGTTATTGCTAGGAGATCGTGCTTTGGACGGCATCATTGATTGCCCTCACATCGGACCCGATGGAAATTTATATTTGAAAATAAGATCTTCAATATCCACACTTGCGAATCTTGCTGAAATATCCGATAAAGATGTAGGAGAGAAATTGATTCAGTCCTCTCAGGATTTTTGGAATACATCTGAATGTATTTATGATCTCAGCACAAAAAAATTGAATATTATTTCTATGAATATAAATTTTCAAAATGAATTTGCTCTGGACATAAAAAAAATTCTCGAAGAAATATTTCCAAATCACGGAATGACAATCTATATCAACGCAGATCAAATGACCGAATTTTTAAGCAAATTTAAATCTGTATATGAAAAGATTTCTGTATCTCAAAAATTCGTTTCGAAATAATATTATGCTCTGAAAAAACATTCGCTTTTTTCGTTATATTGCTGATGTAAAAATTTAACATGCTTTTTCTCCTGTTCAGTATGATTTTTAGACCGTTCTTCTACTATATTCAGACTATCTACACATTGGTACTGACCTATTCCAAATATCGGATATTTGATCGATGAATTTGGAGATAAAAAATATGAATATAAATCAAAATCACCTTGTTCCTGAATAAAATACTCATATACATTCTCAAAATTTTTCGAATTTTTCATATGAATTAAACTTGAAACTCTAATCCAATGATATCTGTGAGACAAATAAGATGATTCATTCAATGAATCAAATCCATAAGCTGTTAATCCATATTGAGCTTGATATTCCACATCATCAACATAGTAGGAGGATATAAATTTTTCGATATTATCTAATCTAATGGATTCTGACATCGACTGAACAAAATGACTTGCATAATTTTTGATACCACCAAACTTTTTTACTTCCTTTAATACCGATGAACTCAACTTTAGAAAGCAATCTGCTTCAGCTAGCAATGTTAACATATTATTGAACTTGTAGTTTAACTTTTGAGAAAACTTCTTTTTTTTCAGATTTAACCTCGCTTTTATATTCTCCTGACCGCTCGACTTATGAGAATATAAAGAACGAACTATAATACGATACAAAGTTGCATCCACAGGGAACTTAACGTCAAAGAATTCAAACTTGGCACCAAGATTTCTGATCGCAGTCACAAACGGACGATCAAAAAATTTCTCCGGTGAAAATAAAACATAATTGTATTTCGGCAATTGCATTTGAGAATACTTTTGAAAATCTAAAAGTTGATTTTGTAATTCCGAAATTCTTTCGTTCATCGAGCTCGCAACTTTGATCTTGGACTTAAATCGATCAGATTCTATTTGCCAACCATAAATCCCTGAATGAATTTCCATCCCATCATCGATAGTTGTTTTTGAATCTTGTTCTAATGGAATAAAAATCAATTTAGGAAAATTCCCTACCGCAATTTTCGATATTGCTATACGCAAAAGTTTACATCCAACAGCATCTTCCGCAATATTTCTGATTTGTTTTCTGATTTGCTCTTTCATTTCAAATGTAAATTGATGAGGATGTCCGACATTATCTAAAAAATTTGTTATTGCGTATTTTTTTAAATCTTTTTTGATAAAAGAATTTGCTGCGACAATATTTCTTATGAAAATGATATAAGGATTCGACAATGATCTTCCGCGTACAACACCATTTCCCTCACTCGATATACTGAATGAAAAATCGCAACACACATCACAAAATGTATCAGCCAAGTTCGATTTATTCATCGTTAAAGTCGATTTGTAATTCCATGTTTTTTTATAAATCCGCATTTCGTCATTCGTCAAAGGAGATAGCTTGTTCCATCGATCAATCGGCTGAGTCAAATGACTACTTAAATTGCAAAAAAATGCCGCAGGCACTTCATTCATTGCTACAATATTTCTAAAATACAACACTATTAATATAGTGATTAATAATAATTTTTTTATCATTTCCGTTCTATTTTTTCGCTATCTGCAAAAATTCTGTTAAGGTATACTCTTCTCTCGAGAAACTGTCAACTACTCTCCCAAAATCAGCGAAACGAATAGCTACAAAAATTTATTTTCTGACAACTAAAATAATTCAACCATTGAAAATTTTATCTATAAAAGACGACTCACTTCAATCAGTCAGCATCGTCACTGATTCCCCACAAACTGCTTTTCGGTATCCATCCTTTAAATTTATTGATATCGACTTTCACCCAGGAATCACGCTTTTCAAGAATTCGCACTATAACATTTTTTTCAAGCTTTGCTATCGGATGAGATTCAGAATCTCTTTTATAAAGTAAAGCATTATCTTTAACGACAATAGCTGTATTTCTTCCTGAAATCATATTTTTGTGCATCCAACCTTCCGTGTTGTCGTAATACTTCACCTTTCTCCAATGTTGAAATTCTGCAACTAACATCATAGGAAGTCCAGCTCTGAGAAACACCCAACTAATTGGAAATTCATCTCCAGGTCCGACGCGCATATTAATTTTAGACGACTTCAAGCTAACGAATTGTTTTGCTTCTATCGCTCTCGGAAAAACACATAAAACTAAAACCGCACAAAAAAAATTTTTCATTACATTTGATCTAAGCTAGCTGAAGAATAATACCATAATATTTGTCGAAACAAACTGCTATTTATGAATCCTTGTTTCTGTTTTAAAATGTTTTCGACAGACAGATATGTACTTTTCATTACCTCCAATGTCTATTTGTTTTCCTGATACAACTTTATTTCCGTTTTCATCGATTCGCATATTCATAGTTGCTTTTCTGCCACAGAAGCATACTGTTTTAAGTTCAACTATAATATCTGCAATAGCGAGAAGTCTCTGACTCCCTTCAAAATTATTTCCAAGAAAATCCGAACGCAATCCGTATGTCAGCACCGGAATATTCAAAAAATCAACGACATCGCTCAGCTGATCCACCTGTTGAGTAGTTAAAAATTGAGCTTCATCAACCAACACACAAGAAATATCTTTCGCTCCTTTTACATAACAAAAGAAATCGAAATCTTTATCGTAAGCCATCGCGTTTTTCTGAAGACCGATTCTCGAACGCACAATACCTTTTCCGTAACGAGTATCTATAGAGTGCGTGAAAATAACCGTATTCATTCCACGTTCATGATAATTGTGATCCGTTTGCAACAAGGATGTAGTTTTGCCCGCATTCATCGCTGCATAATAAAAATATAAACTTGCCATAATCCTTCTTTCTTTTAAAAAACTCTAACATATTCCTTCTGTTTTTTTTAGCGAAATTTTAAACATTCAAACAGAGATTGAATTATAAAAACAATCTGATAAAATTTTAGATAGTTTATTTTTGGAAGGAAAATGAGGTACTTATCTTTTCTAAGTTTGCTTGTATTGCAGTTCACTCAGGCATCGACTTATTTGGATTATGCTGCGTCTGCCCACATAAATGACGAATCCCTAAAAAAATTCAATAAAGTTTCGAAACTCGACGGAAATTCGTCAGGGTTCAATTTGCACGCACAAAAATTAAAACAAATCGAAAAAAAATCTGCAGAGATCATTGCGAAAAAAATCGAATGTAAACCTGAGCAGATTTTGTTTACGAATTCCGCGACTATGTCCAACAATCTCGCAATTTTGGGTGTAGCTTACAAGTATCCAGGGTGCCATTTGATCACCTCAAAAATCGAACATAAAAGTGTATTAAATGTTTTCAAATATTTAGAAAATTCAGGATACAAAGTAACCTATATCGACGTAGATCGCTACGGAAATTTAGACTTAGATCAACTGAAAAAAAGCATAAAATCAGAAACTCGATTAGTTTCTATTCAGTCTTTCAACAGCGAAATCGGAACCCGTCAGAATGTCGTGGCTATCTCGGAAATCATAAAAAATTCCGCCAACAAGAACATTTTGTTTCACTCGGACATTAGTCAATCTTTCGGAAAATATCCGACAGATTTTTCAGTTTTTGATATGGCGACTTTTTCTGGATATAAGATTGGATCTCCGAAAGGCATCGCTGCGTTGTATATAAAAGATCGAACGAAAATTGCGCCGATTTTGTTCGGATCGGGTGACGAACTCTTCCCAGGATCAAAGCCGACAGCCTTAATTGCGGCTTTTGCAAAAGCCGTTGAAGTTTATAAGCTCAATTTAAAAATAATCGAAAGAAATTTTACGCGATTAAAGGAAGAAATTCAAAAAATCGGAGACGTTTACATTAATTCTGAAAAACCATCTCATGTTTTTTCGGTATCGATTAAGGGAGTGCTTCTGAAAGATCTGATCGAACGTGTAAAAGATTTTTCGTTTTCTTCTGGATGTTCCTGTTTGGGGCAAGGAGAATCTAACGTAAAGGAAGCGATTGATCCAAAAGGAAAAATTCCATCGGCAACTTTGAGAATTTCTTTTTCGGATAAAGTCCCGGAGGAAAATCTGGTAAATTTTGCAAAAAGGTTAAAAGCTGAAATCGGAAAATTACGCAAAGAGAAGTCGGTCAGTGACAATTGCGAAAAACAAGAGGGAGATCAGAAGGATTTATCAAAAACTTTAATTAATTTGAATTTATGATTTTTTAATAATTTTTAGTTATGCCCTTGCTTTGTGTATCGCGCGATGATACATTGTCTTTGTTGTCGCGGGGTAGAGCAGTCTGGTAGCTCGTCAGGCTCATAACCTGAAGGTCGTTGGTTCAAATCCTTCCCCCGCAACCAATTAAATAAAAAATCTGTTTATAAATTTGGGATTTTTCTTTGATAATACTTGTCTGGTATTAATCCGTTTTACGCATAGTCTGTTTCGTCTTGCATTCGACATATTCTGCGTGTAGATTCAGCTTAGTAGATAAAGATTTTTCTTCTAATTTTTTTATTTACAGAAAAAAATAAGAGAAGAATATCTGTTTAGATAAAATATAATTGAAGATGTTATTTTAGTTAGACTGGATTTTTAATGAGTACAGATATAGAAATTTCACAATGCGCAAATAAGAAACATATTTTAGAAATCTCCAAAAAATTGGGACTGAGGGAGAATGATCTGGAATTATACGGAAATTATAAAGCGAAAATCGCTACTTCTGTGTGGAAAAAAATTCAACATAAAAAAGACGGAAAATTAATTTTGGTAACATCCATTAATCCTACTCCTGCGGGAGAAGGAAAAACTACTATCAGTATCGGTCTAGGTGAAGCGTTGACTTTGATGAATCACAAGACTTGTATCGCATTAAGAGAACCGTCGTTAGGACCTTGCTTCGGATTAAAAGGTTGCGCAACTGGCGGTGGATACTCTCAGGTAATTCCTATGGAAGATATAAATTTACATTTTACCGGAGACTTTCACGCAATCACAGCTGCCCACAACTTGCTCGCCGCAATGATTGATAATCACATTTTTCGCAGCAATAAATTGGATTTCGATATAAAAAAAATTACATGGAAAAGAGTTCTTGATACCAACGATCGAGCTTTAAGAAATATTGTCATTGGTTTAGGAAATAGAACAGACGGAGTTGTAAGAGAAACAGGGTTTGACATTACCGCTGCATCGGAAATCATGGCGATTTTATGTTTATCAGAAGACCTAGAAGATCTCAGAAACAGAATCGATAGAATCATCATCGGATACAATAGCAAAGGAGAAGAGATTACCTGCAAAATGCTCGGAGCAACAGGTGCATTAGTTACTTTACTCAAGGACGCTATCAAGCCGAATTTGGTACAGACAATTCAAGGAACTCCTACATTTGTTCACGGAGGTCCTTTCGGAAATATTGCCCATGGATGTAGTAGTTTAATTGCAACAAAACACGCCCTGAAATTAGCAGATTACACAGTTACAGAAGCAGGTTTCGGAGCAGATTTAGGCGCTGAAAAATTCCTGAATATCAAATGTCCGTTATTAGGAAAATATCCTGATGTTGTCGTTATAGTTGCAACGGTCAAAGCAATCAAAATGCACGGATACGTAACTCTCGATAAATTGCATGAAGAAAATCTTCCGGCTCTCAGCGAAGGATTTGAAAATCTCGCAAAACACATCAACAATGTCAAAAGGTACAATTTGCCAGTGGTCGTCGCACTAAATGTTTTTGAAGGAGACACTCAGGCTGAACTAGATTTTATTAAAGAAAAATGCGAAAACTTGGGCGTAAAAACAGAGCTATCCAAGGTTTGGGCTCTCGGAGGAAACGGCGGTCTCGCGTTAGCAAAAACTGTCGTAAATCTCGCAAACAATCCGAAAAAATCATTTCATCATTTATATAATGCAACTGATGCAACAAATGTTAAAATTGAAAAAATTGCCAGCGTTATGTATGGAGCAAACGGCGTGAATTACATGCCGAAAGCCCGACAAGTTTTGAATCAATTGATGGGAAAAACTTATCCTATCTGCGTTGCAAAAACTCAAAGTTCACTGAGTGATGACAAATCCCTTCTCGGAAGACCGAAAAATTTTAAAATTACAATTAACGATATCAGAATTATGGCAGGAGCAGGATTCGTTGTCGCCTATGCCGGAAATATTATGACCATGATGGGATTGCCAGCTGTTCCGCGAGCAGAAAAAATTAACATTGATACCACAGGGCGAATTACTGGTTTAGATTAACAGAAATTAAAATTAGACGACATGAATTTCATCTCTTTTCACGTATGAATCGACGCCTAACATACTGTTTTCGATTTTATTGCTTCTTAAAGCTATCGAAACGAATAATATTATCCTTCGATTCCGAAGAGGAATCATCGCCCTTCATAACTGTAACTTTTGGTTTTCCAGAATCAGGATCACTATCATTGAATTTTGGAGTAAACTGCAAAGCGAATTTCACAGAAGGATCAACGAAAGCAGTCAATGCATTAAACGGAATAAATAAATTTTCACGAATTGCATTAAAGCTCAACTCTACAGAAAACCCATCACGAGAAACTTTTAAATTCCAAAATTGATGCTGCAAGACAATCATCACTTCCTCAGGATGACGCTCCTTTAAAAATCCCGGAACTTTCGTCATAGGGTGATCCGTTCTGAACCGAACGTAAAAATGGTGATTTCCCGACAGTCCATCAACCGCAACACCCGAAAGGACTTCTTTCACCACAGAAATCAGAGCCTTTTGAACCAACTCATCATAATTGAAACTGCTCAATTCTTTCTCCAAACAAAATGGGGCGAGTGACTGGAATTGAACCAGCGACCTCCAGGGCCACAATCTGGCGCTCTAGCCAATTGAGCTACACTCGCCATACCCTGTATTTCTACCCGTTTTGTACGAAAAGGTCAATAGAAAATAGGAAGTTTATCAATTAGGTTGTACAGATTCGTGTTGCTTGGCAATAGCGTTTAATATTCCGTTAACAAATGAGACCTCGCCTTTTTTAAAAAAGGCCTTCGCAATTTCTATATATTCATTAAAAACTACATTTGCAGGAATATTCTCAAAAAACACAATTTCACAAACTCCCAAACGAAGCAACGCTTGCATAACTTTATCAAAACGATCGAAGGACCAATTATCAACGAGATTTTTTTCAATTAATTTGTCTATTTTCTCCTCATGAATTTTTGATTTCGTTAAAAGTTCTTCAAAAAAATCCGCATCAATTTCATTTTGTGAAATTTCCTCGCTAATCAATACTTCAGGATGCGATTTTGCCTCCGCAATAATCTTGTCCAATGACTTATCTTCAAACTCATTACGATACATCACTTGCACCGCATAGAGCCTCGTCAACCCTCGCAAACCACTTTTTGACTTTCGACTACTTTCCTGCATTGTTATCCCGCATCCCATACTTATGTCAGGAATATAACGCAGTTTTATAAAATTTCAAATATCAATTATCGCAATCCCGGATGAAATAAAAACGAATTTGCGAAGACTTCTCTACCTGATATTTTCAATGATAAACAAAAAATACGACCCGACATTATGCCGGGTCGGAGGATTAATATATGAAAAAATTTGAAATTACTCTTTTACGGTTAAATCTGAATAATCTACGGATTGCATACTATCTTCGTTCATCTTTTCCTCATCAAGCTGAGCATCAAAGAAATCTTCATTCTCTTCCTCTTTATGGTTCTTTACTTCAACAAACTCATTAGATTCCACTTTACTGGTCCTAGGTAGTCTGATAATAAATTTGGAACCAATACCGAGTTCGCTTTCGACTGCAATAGTTCCTCCCATGCTTTCGATATACTTCTTGGTAATGGACAATCCCAAACCTGTTCCAGAATTTTTATTGTCGCTCTCGTGAAAACTTTCAAATACTGTTTCAAGTTTGTCTTGAGCAATTCCGCACCCAGTATCAGTAATGGAAAATTCGATAAATTCCTCATCACCCTTAATAATCGAAGATACACGTAAGGTAATCTTTCCGAATTCCGTAAATTTAGAGGCATTGTCTATCACATTCAAAAGACATTGACGCAATTTGGTCTGATCCACAAACATTTCTCCGATTTCATGAGGATATTCAACAAAAAATGCATTCTCATTCTTGGTAACCAATGGCATAGACACTCCTTCGATTTCCTTGATTAAGGTTTCTATACCGACAGTTTCAAAGAACAATTGAGTCTTACCTGATTCAATAGCTGATAAATCCAGAATCTCGTTTATAAGTGACAGCAAATGCTTAGCCGATCCTATAATTTTTGTAAGATCATCCGCCGAAACATTGTCTTTTCTGTCGAGAGCTTCTTCCTGCAAAATTTCACTGTATCCGATGATCGCATTGATTGGTGTTTTTAGCTCTATCCCCATACTGGTAAGAAACTTTGTTTTTGCGGCGTTCGCACTGTCGGCCTGCATTTTTGCCTGATCTAACTCCTTATTAGATTTCTCTAATTCCTTCGCTTTGATCTCCAAATCTTGAGTTCTTTGAGCCACTTGTTTCTCAAGCAATTCTGCATTGTTGGCCAACTTCTTCTCGATTTCTTTTCTTTTGTTGATATCTAAAATTGAAAGCACAACGTATGTTCTGCTTTCCATGCCCATATCTACCACCAATGGATTAGCGGAACATATTGACCAGAAAGTATTACCCGAATAACTTTGCACCATGACTTCATAGTTAGTGATTTTAATACCAGTCTTTACGGCATTCATGATATAACTGCGATCTTTTTCTGATGTAAATAAATCCCAAGCGTTCACTGAGGGTACCCTATCAAGAGTCAATCGAGCAAGAGTCAGTCCCGAAGGGTTTATTTTTTGAATTTTTCCATTCTCTACATCAAACACGATAATTGCTGAAGGTGTGGATTCGGAAATTGTGTTCGATATTTGTAACTGCTCTTTTGTGTGATTATAGAATCGAGATACAACCAAACAGATAAATAACCAAATCACAAGTAAAATCACGATTGTGGTAGGAGTTTTATTAAATATTCCTTTAACTAACTCTTCGAAGGCCTTGTCGTCCGTTACAGAGATTATAAACAGCTGACTTCCGTCCATTTTTTCAGGAGCTTTAATCTCACTCTTAAATACTCGGTATTTGAATCCTTCCAAGTTTACATCAGAACTTCCGATACTTATGTCTTTTATCTTTTTTGACATGTGCCAACCGAGAGCCAACAAATTTATGTCACTTTCTGCTCCGTGAGGCAGTGAGTTAAGTGAAATGTGTCTCATACAATCCGGTGAAATAATGTAGAATTTTCTTGCAAAGACTCCGTCTTGCAATCTGTCTAGAAAAGTTTCGTATTGTGACCACTTCATTACAACAGAAAGATAAAAAGGTTCAACTTCTCCAACAGCCTCTCTTTTCATGACGAAATCAACCAACACAGATTTATCTTCGGCTTGTTTAAACGAAAAAGTTGTATCCTTATCCTTCAAATCAGCGATAGCGTAATCATTTATGTCGAGAACATCAGAGGTCTCTTCATTACTTGTTTTGTAAATATTCGTCCCTTTGTTGTCATACACACTAATAGCAACGATATTGCTGTTGTCTTTTTGGACTTCTGACAAAATCTTCGCTAACGCAGACATATCCTCTCCATGAGAAAATATTACTGCATCTGAAATCTCTAAAATTTCCTTTCCAGTATTTTTTAACTGCAAACCAATATATTTTGACAAGTTTGTTGTTTCGCTATCCAAATACGAATCCATATATCTTCTTACGTCAGATTCTGAAGCGGACTTAATGCTTGAAAACCCAATGAGTACCGGCAATAATATGCATATCCACATCAATCCGGTCACTTTTATTAAGTTCAAAATCTTTCTTAACATTACACACCTACATAAATAGTTACAGTAATCCTACAAAAAGAAAGTTACTATTTTGTAAAGATTTAGAAATTTTTCGAATATATCATCAATGGATGCATGAACCAAAATATAGTCAAGAGCAGTGCAAAACCATCATGTCGTAAGCAGGTTCTACATTGGACGGTAGCGATTTCATCAGCCTATCGTAATCCATCGATGTATCCATATGAGTAAGAAAAGTTTTTTTAGGATGAATCTTTTCAATCCATTGCAAAACTAACTCCAAATTCGCGTGAGTCGGTCGCTTTTCATCGCTGTTTAAACAATCAACAATCCACACATCAAGATTTTTCAATATCGAAAAGTCTGAAATGTTCGTCACATCTGTACAATACGCAAAATTTTCAATGCGAAATCCCAAAGATTTAGAAAATCCGTGATCTTGTTCGAAACAAATGCCTGAAATATTTTTAATCGAAAATTTCCCAACAGCAATTTCGTGAGCCTTTAAATAAGAATCATAAATATCGTGTGAACTATGTTGAAAGAGATAAGAAAAATTTTGCTGAAGCTCCGCAAGAGTTTCTGAATCAGCGAAAATATCTAATGATGTATTGTTTTTCAGAAAATAAGGGCGTAATTCATTAATCCCGTTTGTATGATCGAAATGAGCATGAGTAAACAAAAGTGCATCAATATTTTTATCCCCTAAACGCAATAATTGTTCTCTGAGATCAGGAGAAGCATCAACTAAAATGGTCGTCCCCGCATTTTCTATCATAATAGAGGAACGCGTTCGTCGATTTTTCGGATTTTTCGGGTCACACATTCCCCAACCATACTTTAATGCTGGTACTCCTAACGACGATCCGCATCCTAAAACCGTAATTTTCATTTTTCGACCTCTAAAAATTTGAAAAACTTACGAAATTTTAACAATTTCTATATAAAATGTAAAAAAAGATAGATATATGAGATATTATTTTTTTATATTGCAGATTTTTTTCGCATTTGAAAACGCAAATGCATCATATTATGAGTCGTCAAGATACGATTACGACTCGAGATATGATCCCGTATCCGTTTCTGATGAAGAAGAATATGATTCAGGATATTTTACTGATGAAGAGGAAGAAAGCTATCCAAAATCATTACAAAACCGAAGATATAATACTCAACGCAAATATAATCTATCTGACGATTACAGAGATGATAACGATCGCCGAACATTCAACTATTTCGACAATTACAGCAATAACAGTTTCGATCGACGTTACAGAGATAACCAAGACTATGACTTAAAACGTCGATACCCTAGTGAATATAATATCAGCGAAACAAAAGAGGAAGAAAATGCCGTTTCAGAAGACGATAATCCGGTCGCTATCTATCTTGAATCATTAAACAAACTAAAAGAGGATTACCAAATAACCGGATATAATATATATAAGCTTTTGGGAAAATTTTCTCCTGTAAACAACTCCGCAAAGAAAAAACTCAATGAATATTTCGGAATGAATGTTAAATTACTCGATACTCTAGACCTTATAATCAATAAAAAAGAGTATCCTAGCCTATATTTGGTGGAACAAAAAGATTCGCCAACCTCTTCAAATGAAAATGATGGCCCAAATGATGAAAAAGCCTCTTCTTCAAATGAAAATGATGATCAAAATGATGAAGAAGCCACCTCTTCAAACGAAAACAATGACCAAAATGATGAAGAAAATGCCTCAACCAAAACTCAGGATGCTCCACAAAATCCTGATGCGACATCTCAGCCAACTGATCCTAATAAACAATCACCGTCAGCCGGTGTAGTTCCTCCAAACGGAGTAACAACATCTCAAACTGCTGAAACAAAAGAATCATCAGATGATGAAGAAAAAGAAGACGAAAAAGATTCTGATGACGAAAAGGAGGAAGATGAAAATACAGAAACAGAAAATGATAAAACAGAAGAACAAACTACGGCAACAACACCTTTAAATAATACCAATCTAAGCCAAGACAACGATTTAACGTATGTCCAGGATAATATAGATTCTGTAGTTTTTAAAAGCGATCAGTTGAATAACAACCTGCCATTTATCAACAGCAACAATGGGCAAGGATATCAAAGTTTCAACGACATACTCAACTATTTTCAGACATCACAACTTGCAAAAAATGCTTTCGTTGACAATTTCGATAAAAACAATGATTACGATGAGGTTGTGAATGAATCTGACATAATTAACTCGGACGATGACTTAGACGAAATGAATATTCAATACGATATTTTCGAGGATGACGATCAGACTAATCAAGCAAATTCAGTAAATGAACATATATCCCAAAAACAATCCAATGAAGTTGCGGATACAGAAGATCATTTGCAGAACTATTCTGAAGTAAAAATCAACTCAGAAAATTTAACTAATGAAAATGAACAAGAAGACGACGAAGAAAATACCGAAGAATCGGATGAAGAAGATGAACAAGAAGGCGACGAAAAAAATACCAAAGAATCATATAAAGAAAATGAAAAAGTAAACGATAAATATTATGAAAATAAATCAATTATTCACCAACGAGTTGTATTGCCAAATAAAACTAATCAAAACTTAAAACAAAAACCCGTTGAAACTTCTGTTATCCTACTCCAAGATTTAGACAATGAATATTTATCTGATGATGAACAAGGTAATCAATATAACGCAAACTCCGAACAAACGGATGATGGTAGAACAAATCAGACAAATAAAAAATCAAAAACTCTCCTATTTGATTCTAACCAAAAGTCAAACAACGGCAACAACAAAGAAATTATTACACGCCCAACAGAGCAGTATAGGAACTCTTCCAGATTTACTACGACTTTCACCACTAATTCCAACAAGAAATCAATCAATCCAAAAGTTTCTCACGATGTTCTGCAATTTTTGAACAGTAACAACGAAGAAGTTATTACCAGTGAAGAAGTTGAACCGCAGTATTTGAAATCATCCGATTCGATCTCAAACACTTCGGATAATTTAAAATCAAATCAAGAAATAAGCGACAAAATTCATATTAATCATTTTTAGGAGGATAAAATGAAAAAATTGATCACAGTAGTCGTCGGTTTTATAATTTCAAGTGCAATATTCTCTACCGCAAATGCTGCATATACAGAAAACGAAGACGACGATTTCTATTACCGAAATTCACGAAATAGCTCAAAGTATGATGACTATGATGATTTTTCTGACAAAAATTACAGAAATCGAGACGAAGATAATGATTTTTATTATAAAAACTCCAGAAACAACAACGATCGTCAATCGTTATCACAACGTCGACAAAACAAAGAACAATGGCGGTATGATACAACAAATCAACAGGATAGCGATCATCATGAAAACTGGAATGAGTATCAACAAAAACGATCACGTGAATATCAGAGCAGAAAATATGATAGAGAAGACAGTGATCAAAGAGATAATCAACGATATTTTGCAGATGATGAAAATAATTATCAATATGATCGAAGAAACAACCGACGATATCAAAGAGAATATGAAGATTATGATGATGACTATGATCTGAGAAACAACTGGCGATATTCAGGAAACGACGAAAATTATGGATATTTTGAGCAAGAAGAAGAACAACCGTCAATTACAAAATCGGAAACTGATGAAATGGAAAAGCAAAAAGAACAACGAGAACAAGAAAAAGTAGAACGCATTATTCCCCAAAATCTAACAAACGATCAAAAGGCTGCTTTTTTAGATGAGCAACTTTCTGAAACCACCAAGCGCTTAGAAACATTGATCCGCAATCTGCAAAATGACTCTATTTCAAATGACGAAAACCTGCAATTTATCGAAAAATCCTTTAAATTTCACAATAAAGGTATGAATCATATTTTGCATAATGAATTGTCACCTAAAAAATAATCAAAATACAGTATGTGATTTAATAAAAATAACTTATTTGTTTCGCGTTAGAAAATTATTCATCAGTAATCAAATAGGTATTTTATATATCTAAATCTAAAATTACAGACCTGACTATGTTTTTTTGGAAATATATATAAAGTTATCGCCATCCAATGTTTGTGCTCGGTAATACCCTAAGCCAGATAAAAATTCATCAACCTTTTTTGCTTTATCTGGGAATGTTTCGATAAAAATCACTGGCTTATATTTGATAAGAGTCTCGCGAGCTCCATGTAACACTTGTAATTCATGTCCTTCCACATCGATTTTCACAAAATCAATTGTATCTTCATCAAATTTTATGTCGTCCAATTTCTCCAATAACAAATCACCACCAGAATCTGGTATAATAGTAGTTCCTCCAATATTCATGCCATCGTATCGCAAAATGCTCGCGTTTACTTTTTTATCGCTCAATCCAATATTGAAAGGCTGAATTTTTGTCTCTAACCGATTGATTTGTATGTTTTTTTGTAAAATCTCAAACGTTCTGCGTACAGGTTCAAACGCGTAAACTTTTTTTGCACGATTATGCGTTGCCCAATACACTGAATGATTTCCGATATTCGCACCTATATCTAAAATAACAGCATCTTTTTTGATATATGAACTCATTATCTGTAACTGATCAGATTCATAAAATGTACCTCTGTCAACTATTTCTGATTGTATTAAATCTTGTGAATAGTCTGGCAAATATAGCTTAACTCCCCCAATATCCACAATTTTATCTGACGGCATAGCTGCAAGATTTTTCATTTAATCTTATAAAAGTTCCGGTCCTTTTATACACCTAATTTGATCTCGCTGATTAGCAATTATGACCAACGCCAACGCTACTCCTATTGTCGCCATCCAAAATGCTTGATTTTTATTCTGTATCATTTTTATCTCTTAATTTTTCTGGTCTTGAGATGATCGCATTTCTTGAGTTAAGATACCCTGATCAATCTTAAAAATACTGTAATCCGAAAATTTCTCAGGAATTTTTACTATACTAAGCCACTTCGGAACTTGGCCGGAAAGGACTTTGGATGCAAAGCTTTTTGGAAATTGTTTTTCTTGCTTATGACCAATAAAAATATACTGAGTTTTTGTTTTTTGAAGAGTTTCTCTAACGATATTTATGTCACAATCCATATCCATAACATTGTAAGACGAAATAATTCCTTCAGTCTGTCTATGGTAAGGTGCTCCAAGTACATAATGTTTGGTGTAGTAAACTAATTTCGGACCATGATTAGAATGAGCCATAATTACAACAGGATCAACACTAAGATTGTCTACGCATGCAAATAATTCTGCTTCTGAATACTTGCGCGTTGCTACCGAATCTTCTTCATCCTCATCTGACTCACAACATAGGGAAGTCGCAAATATGAAAAAACAAGCACAAACTGTTGTGATTATCATCCGAACAGGTCTGCTATATTTTTTTACATATCTGCTGGACATACAAAGACTTACGATAATCGGCAATCCAAACAAAATTGTATAAGGAATCATTCTGTAAGCAAAACACGCCAAAAGCCAATAACATGTTGAAAGAACTATAAAAATAGCCCAAACAATATTCTTACCTGTGATACTTTGCTTTCTTAATTCTTGGATTTTCACAGTTACAGCAGTCGCAAAAACTGCAGTATAAACCAAAAAGGTAAATAACATGTTTCCTGAAAGAGGAGATTGCAGTTCGGAAATTTTGCTAAGCCAAATATCCTTTACAAACTGGGGAATATCAGCAGACATTCCCATTAAAAATCTCGGAAACATTGACAAAAATATAAAACCAATAACCAATGCCCATACAACAGCATCATACAAATGATGTTTTCTGCCTATCATCTGTAAATTCACTGCAAAAAATGTAGATAAACATAAAAATAAAGTCGAATGTACAATAGAAATTTTATCATATTCAACTGGCTGAATCTTTGTTAAAAAAATCATCATAAACATCAAGCATATATAGTGCCAACATCTAAAAAACGGATCTTTTTGCAGAGAATTTTGTTTCAAAGTCGTGTATGGAATCAAAAGCATCAAAATACATATGGAAACAGAGTGAAAAGACTGAGAATTTGCTTCTGGTATCAGACCAATTGTTCCTACAAAGCAAGCAATAAGAAGATTTTTAAAATACAAATTTGCTGTTTTCTCAAAGTCTTTCATATACGAAAAAAACAATACGGCATCAACTAGCAACAGAACAATAAGAGTCTCAGGTGAAGCCCAAACACACGCAGTTGCAGCAATTGCTATCTTTATAAAAATATGCGTATCATTGGAATCATATAAAACCATTTTTGCTATGTAAAACAGATAGATAATCGTACAAAGTACTATAAATGAGTGATGATCTGGACGACCAAACGAAAAAAATGACATCAAAAACGGAGAAGCACAAAATAATGCTGTAGTTAAAAATACATTGCCTTTGTCTGTAAACATATCAAATATTTTAAACAAGAACACCATACTCACCAGTCCGATAATAGGACTTATACAAAAGCAAGCGTAGTTGATTGATTGTTCAAGAGAATCTGTAAACAAGTCGATAAACCAAGTCAGTCCGATTATAAAGAAATCATATAAACGAGTCCAATGTAGTTCACATCCGTAGGGATAGTTAGAACGAGCTATCACGTAATTATTCAAATCATAATGATCAAAAAATTCTCTGATTCGAACCACTCGCATGAAATCATCAGTGTCAATGAAGTTTATCCCTTCTCCAAACAAAATCACATAACAATAACTTAGCAATGATATATACATAATACCTAATATGATCAGTTCGGTAGTTTTTTCTTTTAACTTATGCATTATTCGTCCAATCATAATTTTTTACATGATATAGAACAATAGTTAATAAAAAGTTATCAAACCATCGCGTTAATCCTCAATACTAACTTGATTTTATATTTGAAAAGTTGTGTTGTTTGGATTTTAATAAAATTAAATAACGTAATTATTTGTTTTTAAAGGAGAATTTGTAAATGAAATTATCGTTTTTTTTGTGGATTATTCTATGTAGTCTTTTTAACTTTGTGTACGCTATGACATCTTATAATCAACAAAATACAGTATCTACAGGTCCTGAACAGCATCAAGGTATATCAACAAAACCATCGATGAGTGAATTATTCAGTCATATCTCTAGTTCTCAATCAATTGAGTCATCAAAACAAGAATCCAATCACTCGGATCACAGTTTAATAACACAAGATTTCGTACCTCACATCTTTGAATTCCAAAAAACAACTGACAGATGGCAACGAAATACTTCATTGGTTAAATCACTGGAAGAAAATCAATGCGACAAGTTTATACCTCGTTATCAAGTACGAATTATACAGGCTCAATCTGTAAAGCAAATAGAAAGATTCAGAAAAGGAATTTTGGAAATCCACAATAAAATTGATGATCAAACTCTTTTGTTTTTACAAGATATTCAATCACTTAAATCACAAAAAATTAAAAAAAATGATTTTCAAACCAAAATCGATCAGGATATGTGTCAATTTCGTAGAAATATTCAACAAATCGAATATTTTTCCATTGATGATCAAACTAATACGTTCCCAAATATTTGGCAGTTTATCTATAATTGTTCACATCATACAATGGATCCAAGCGATTTGTGCTTTCTTCAAGAACATGTTGCACTTATAGAAGAAGATTGTATACAGAAGCAGTTTGAATTATGGAATTGCATTTTGCGAATGAAAGAACGACTCGACGAAATGCAGCTAATTTTTATAGAAGTTAACGAAAATCCAGACGATCAATATCGTCAATTGATTATTTCAATTGTGAGCGGGCATGTTTTGGGACTTCGTAGAGAAATACGTGAATTTGAAAAAGAAATGGTTGATCAAATATCTGGACTAAATACAGGTTTAAAAACATTAAAAAAAACTCTAGAAGATCTACCTTCTCAGAAACCAAATTTACATCAAATCAATCGGGAAAAAAATCTTTTGAAAAATGAAATTCTAAATTTAAAAGATAAACTTAAAGTATCTCTTCAAAAATCGGAATACTTGCGAAGAACTTTAACAGATTTGATAAAAGATCAAGAATATGATCATGAGGAAAAAATAAAATGGCTACAGCACGAACGAAGAAGTTTGCAACGCGAACTCGAATTTGAGGAGAAATCTTTAGCAAAGACGCGCAATTTGCTACATCAGAATGAATTGAAAAATTTCAACATGTCTTTTGAAAACGATAGTTGGTTCGTACAAAAAGATTACAAATACTCCATCTAAACTAACCCTAGTGGATAAAAATTTTGGCCAACTTTATTTAGAGTTGGCTTTTTTATATACAAGTCCGTTTCTTTAAAGTCTCCATCATAATTTTGGAAAAATAAATCCAGTTTTGATGTGAAAAATCGGTATGTAAATGCCTTAAAATCAGTCTCTATTTTCAAAAAAAGCTAAGAACAACAATATATATATATCTAATATATTGTTGTTGTTGTATAGGGTGTTTTTTGTGGATAACTTGGTTGTTTTGCCACTTATTGATTTGATTTAGTTAGATATTTTTGCTGAAAAATTGTACTTAAGCTCTGTTGATAACTCTGTGTATTTATTGTGGATGATTGTGGATAACTTGTGGATTTTTAATTTATTCACATAATATCCACAGACTTACCCACAAACTTATACACATGTCGATGAATGGAATATCAAAAAGTATGTTCGAAGTGTTCGCATCAATGAAAAAAATCCTAACAGCAGCAGAATATGTCTATGTCGATCTTCGTTCATGCTGGTAATTTTTTATTTGTGGTCTTGTATGTGAGGAAGTATAATTCTGGCGCGTTCTGAGAAAGAGAAAATGAAAACTATAGCTGTTATCAATCAAAAAGGTGGAGTTGGTAAGACTACAACGACAATAAATCTGGCGACGGCTTTGGCGGCTGTCGGGAAAAAGGTTTTGATTGTAGATTTAGATCCACAGGGAAATTCCTCAACAGGGTTAGGAATGCCGAAAGTTCGCGGGTTGGAGAGTAGTTACGGAGTTTTGCTTGGACTTGTTCAAGCGAAGGATGTTGTACAACAGACTTACGTAAAAGGGCTTTTTGTAATTTCTTCTACGATAGATTTGGCTGCTGCAGAAGTCGAGTTGTTTCAGCAAAGTGATCGCGAAGGAAAATTGAAGAACGCATTGGCGGATTTAGATTTCGATTATGTTTTCATTGATTGTCCTCCGGGATTTGGACTGATAAATATCAATTCGCTGAACGCTTCGAATAAAATTATCATTCCATTGCAGTGTGAATTTTATGCTTTGGAAGGGCTGACTCAATTGTTTAATACGATTCAGAGTGTGCGTAGTACGATCAATAAAGATCTAATGGTTGGTGGAATTTTGCTCACGATGTATGATAGGCGTAATAATTTAAGTCGAACGATCGAAGATGATGTAAGAACTCACTTCGGAAGCTTGGTTTTCGACACAGTGATTCCGCGAAATGTACGTATAAGCGAGGCCGCGTCTTATGGACGTCCAGTAATACTTCATGATATAAAATCAAGTGGGGCGATATCTTACATAGAATTGGCTCGCGAATTTTTGAGAAGGGAATCAAATGGCTCATAAAAGTCTTGGTCGGGGTTTGTCTGCTTTTTTACAAACTGAAACTAATGCAAGTAATGTAGATGTTAGCGATAGTAACAGCGGCGTGGTAAAAATTAATCTAAGCAGAATAAAGGCTAATCCATATCAGCCGAGACAGTTTTTTGATGACGAACAATTGCAATCTTTGGCGGTTTCCATAAAAAGAAAGGGGGTTTTGCAACCGATTTTGGTACAGAAACTTTCGAATGGATCTTATCAGTTGGTGGCTGGTGAAAGACGTATGCGTGCTTCCAAAATTGCAGGTTTGAAAGAAATTCCTGCGATTATTACAGATTTTTCCCCTGAAGAGCAGTTGGAAATCGCAATTCTTGAAAATGTACAACGAGAAAATCTGAATCCGATTGAAGAGGCAGAGGGTTACAAGAGACTACTTGATGAATTTGATCATACCCAGGAACAATTGTCGGAAATTATCGGGAAAAGCCGCAGTCATATCTCGAATGTCATGAGATTGTTGAATCTTCCTGACGATGTTAAACAATTGATTAAACAGGGAAAGTTATCTTTCGGACACGCTCGTGCCTTGGTTACTTCAGATGATGCGTCTACCGTAGCTCGAGAGATTCTCGATAACTCATTGAACGTTAGAGATACTGAAAGTTTGGTAAAACGACAGAAGAATCCCTCTTATGCGGATCCGGAAATTTTTAATATATCTCAGCAAATTGCGGAGCTTTCCGGACTGAAAACCAACATAAAATTAAAGGGAAACAGCGGGACAATTGAGTTGAGTTTCAAAAATTTAAATCAATTAGATAGCTTCATACAAAAAATGAATCATTAGGCGACAAAATGGGAGTAGTAAAGTCAGCACTGACTGTCGGAGTTTTTACACTTTTCAGTAGATTTGTAGGATATGCCAGAGAATGTGTTATGGCAGCGTTTTTGGGAGCAGGAACATATACGGACTGTTTGCTAATCGCTGTAAAATTAGCCAATATCTTTCGCAGGATTTTTGCAGAAGGCGCTTTTAATGCGTCGTTTCTACCGAGATTTTCTACTGTTCTACATAAGGAAGGAAAAGATGGTGCCAATCAAGTACTTTCTGATGCATTCAGTTGTTTGCTGATGATTTTAATGGTCTTTGTTACTGTTGTGTTAGTTTTTTTTCCATCAGTGGTAGAGGTTGCTGCTAAGGGATTTGATGTTCTTAGTGAAAAATTCGGATTAACGGTCAGGTTGGGGCGTATTTGCTTTCCGTTTCTGATTTTTATTTCTCTGAGTTCGTTATGTGCAGGTGTTCTAAATACGATTAATAAATTCGCTTTGCCTGCTGCTTTGCACTGTTTCCCGAGTTTATTGAATGGAACAGCATTGATTATCTGTCATTTTATCGGGTTGGATAAATATATTACCGTTCATGTACTGTCTATTTGCGTGCTGTTGGCAGGTGCTATGCATACTTTTATTCTTTTTTGTGCAGTAAAACAGTATGAATTCTGCTTAAATTTTCACTTTCGTTGTTGGACTCCTGCCGTTAAGGATATTATGAATCATATGATTCCGGGTATTATTGGAGCTGGGGTTTGGCAATTGAATATGCTTGTGGATACATCTCTTGCATCGTATCTTCCGACGGGAACAATTACTTGTATCAATCTTGCAGACAGATTAAATCAATTTCCATTGGCGACTTTAGGAATTGCTTTAAGTACAGCCTTGCTTCCGATGTTATCAAATTGTTTAGCAGTAAAGGATTATAAAAGAGCTGGAGATGAAATGCGAAAGGGATTGCTATTTGCATTTTTTTTGACTTTTTTTGCGACTACCATGTTGATTTCCTGTAGCGAACCGATAGTTGCTGTTGCATTTCAGAGAGGATTATTTGGTCCTGAAGAGGTGGAAATAACGGCAAGTGCGTTGGTTGGATTCGCATTGGGTCTACCGTTTTACGTACTATCGAAAGTTTATGCGGCAGTTTATTTTGCGTCCAAAGATACCAAGACCCCCGTAATTTTTGCGGCGATTTCTGTAGTTGTAAATCTGATATGTTTAATAACTCTTATTCCGTTTTTTAAATATTTCGGATTATCCTTATGTACAGCGATTTCTGCGATGATAAACGCTATTTTATTGGTCTGTTTTTCGGATAAAAATTTGAGATTGAATTGGTCGAATTCCTTCATTTACAAAATAGGATCTCAAATTTTTGCGGCAGTGATTACATATGTTTCATTAAAGGGGTGCATTCGATCTTTTTGGACTTCCAACTTAGGATATTCTAATCAAAAATGGGGCATAATATGTGTCATATTTTTGATTGGTGCAGTTATATTTTTGTTGGTGACGATGTTCTGTCTGTTAGTTACTAAACAGAAAAATTGGAAACTTTGGAAAAAAGAAGCGTGGATCTGATTTTTTTACCTAAATAAAAAATTATTGCAATTTAAATAGTTTATCCTTATAATCACTCTGTTTTTTTATTTATTAATTTACGGAGAATATAAATGTCTGACGGCAAAAAAACAGAGCCCCAGGAATTCACCGGATTGAGGTCGATCTTTTGGCCAATTCATTCCTATGAGTTGAAAAAATTCCTGCCGATGGCTTTTATGATGATGGGAATTTTATTCAACTACAGTGTCATGAGAGGATTAAAAGATGCTTTAGTTGTTACTGACATGGGAGCTGGAACCATTCCTACTCTGAAGTTGTGGTTTGTTTTACCTGCAGCTGTTCTGTTCATGGTAGCTTATTCGAAATTGTCGAACGTGTTTTCGAAAAATGGTGTATTTTACATTGTTGTGTCATTTTTCTTGGCTTACTTCGCTGTTTTTGCTGTGGTTTTATACCCTTGTAAAGACATGTTGACACCGGACCTTTTATCAGGAGTGGATGAAGGATTTACGAAGACTCTGTTGACACCGATTCAGGGATGGGTTTACTCGTCTTTCTATGTGATGGCAGAGCTCTGGGGAAGTGCTATGATCAGCTTAATGTTCTGGCGTTTTGCTAACGACGTTACTTCGATCAAGCAGTCAAAGAGATTCTATGCAATGTTTGGATTTGTTGCTAATGGTGCATTGATTTTTTCGGGTGGTGTCTTAAAGGCAGTTAAGGATGTTAGTGTCGTCACTGGAATTGCTGTTGCCATTTGTGTTTTAATTATTGCTGTTTACTACTGGTTGAACAATTACGTACTAACAGATCCACGTTTCTTTAATCCTGATGAAATTAAGAAGCCAAAGAAGAAAGTTAAGCTTAGCTTGGGTGAGAGCTTGAAATACATTGCTACCTCCAAGTATTTGGGTTACATCGCTTTGTTGGTTATCTGCTACGGTATTAGCATTAACTTAGTTGAGGTTATGTGGAAAGATCAGGTAAACATGCTTTACCCAGACAAAGCGCAGTTTAAAGCGTTTATGGGTGGATTGCAAATCTGGACCGGTGCGGCGACAATCTTCTTTATGTTGGTTGGTGCTAATATTTTGCGTCGTTGCTCATGGTTTACGTCTGCTATGATCACTCCGTTGATGGTGTTTTCTACTGGATTAGTTTTCTTCGGATGCATTATCTTTAAGCAAGACATGGGTCCTATTGTTGCATCTTGCAGCTCTTTGACCGTGTTAGAGGTTATTGCTTACGCTGGATTAGCTCAAAACGTTTTGGCAAAGGGAGTGAAGTACTCTTTGTTCGATTCTACAAAAGAGATGAGCTACATTCCATTGGATGACGAGTTGAAGTCCAAAGGAAAAGCTGCTGTTGATGTTATCGGTGGAAGAGCTGGAAAGTCCGGTGGTGCTGCCATTAACTTCTTCTTGTTGGCTGTTGTTGCTAAAAATATTGTTCCGCCAATGGGATCTACAAAGTTAGCTGAAATTGCTCCAACTGTTGCGGTGATCTTTGCGGTATTTATGATGGTTTGGTTCTATGCTGTTTGCGGATTGAACAAAGAATTCTTGAAGGTTACATCCAAAAAGGATGTTGATAGCGAGAACTCTAAAGCAGCATAAAGTTTTTATATTTTATTAAAAATAAGAGCCTCTTCGGAGGCTTTTTTTGTTTGTTTTTAATTTGAGTAAAATTTTTTTATTTGATCTTTTGTGATAAGGAATATACGATGAATGTGTTTTATTAAGAAGTGGAAAAAATGGGTAGTAGTTTTGAGAAAATATGTCCTATGTTTTTAGGATTTTTTTTTGCGCCGTTAGTTTATGGGGACGGTGTTCAGCAATTAGGTGTTAATGATCTTGGAGGGGTTGTTGTGGGAGTCGATGTGGGATATAGTCGTTCCCGTGTAACAAATCGACAATATCTCCTGCGACTTCCTCTTTATGGGGAGAATATTCTTTTGGATGCGTTTCATGGCGTTAGTCAAAGGCGGCATAATGTGGATATGTCTGTAAATATTGGATATTCTTATTTTATTAAAAATTGGTGTGTGGGTGTTTTTGGTGAAGTTTGTTTAGGAAAAAACAACAGAAAATTTGCTGTTATTGAAAAATATTTTCCGACTGAATCTGAAATATCAGGATTTGCCAGGGCTGTTAAGCTCAAGTGTGGTTACTTTTTCAAAGATTGGTGTACCATGGTGTATGGAATCGGAGGTTTGAAATTTCGAAATGTTAATATACGATACAAGTACGATGATCAGTCTACTTTCTCTGTTGGTTCGCGAGCCAAATTATCTATGCCTCTGTACACTTTAGGGGTTGGTGTGGAACGCCCTGTTTTCAAAAAAATATCGGTTTCTGCTGAGTACGAGTATTCATGGAAGCATTCAAAGGATGTTTCTCGATTAAATATAAAAGCACAGCCATTTTGTTTTCATATAAAGCAGGGCTTTAAAGAACACTCTTTCAAAGTAGGCGTTAAGTATCACATTTAGTTTTTTGCTAATAATTAAAGGATAAAAGATGAATTTGCTAAAGATGTCAAGGGTTTCTGTTCTAATGATGTTGATGTGCCAGTCTGCATGTGGTGTACCTGCTTTTTGGGCTAAGGCTGTTTATCAAGTTGTTCATGGGGAACAGGAGGCAGCAGTACGAGAGATTGTTAATAACGGTCAAGGGAATCGTTTACAGGTGATTGATCCTGATAAAATACCTGATCATGTGAAAAGACTTTTTCCGATAGTTGAGAGGAAAAAAGTAGAAAAAGGGGAGATAGATGTTCGTGAACTTAAGCAACGTGTTGACGCGTGCGACGTAGTTTCTTTTGATATATTCGATACACTTTTGTTACGTCCGTATGTAAGACCAACGGATTTGTTTGCGCATCTTGAACAGTTAGAGGGAATCCAAGGATTTGCCAAAGCGCGTGTTGAAGCGGAATGGTTGGCTCGAAGAAAATCCAATAAAGATGATATATCTCTGGACGAAATTTATTCTGAAATTGATTCCAAATACAAACCATTGAAGGATAGAGAGAAAGAATTGGAACGTCGAGTTTTAACTGTTAATCCAGAAATGAAAGAAGTATTCGATTATGCTCGAAATCAAAATCGACGTATTATTATCACTTCAGACATGTATTTGCCAACGGATTTTCTTCGGAGAGTTTTAGAAGAAAAAGGTTATAAAGGATTTGATAAAATCTATGTTTCAGGTGAGCTGGGGAAGTCGAAACATGCAGGTAGTTTATTTGAACATATTTTAAATGATCAAAAGATAAAAGATTTCTCTAGGGTTTTACATATTGGTGATGATGTTTACTCTGATAAAAATATGGCAGAAAAAGCTGGACTAACGGCTGTAAGTTGTCAGAAACGAATTGATAAATTGCTGTCGGAAAATAAACGAGCAAAAAAGTTCTATGATAATTATCGAGATAATCTTGATGTGTCGATCATGTTAGGTATGCTGGCAATGATGAAACCAAGTGGTAATTATTGGCAGGATTTTGGATATATGTATGCTGGTCCTACTATCTTGGGATTCATGAAATGGTTGGATAAACAAGTCCAGAAAGACGATTGCAAAGAAGTTTTGTTTGTGGCTAGAGATGGTTATACTCTTGAGAAGGTGTTCAATGTAATAAAAACAAACGATGCCCGAACACATTATGTTTATACTCCGAGAAAATTGAGTAAAGCTATCAGTTTCAAACTTGACGAAGAAGATGATGTAGGTATAACTTTAGAATATTACCGTTCGAAAGATGAATTTCTGAAAGAAAATACTCCGACCGTTCAAGATGTGAAAATAGGAAGAGATTTTATTGAGGAACATAGGGATATCTATACGAAGTTAGTCGAGAGAGAAAGACAAAAATACGCTCGTTATTTCGATCAACTTGAATTAAAACACAAAAAGCTTATTTTTGTTGATACTATATCTGGTAGGTTGACTTCTCAAGTTGCGGTAGAATTGATATTGCAGGAAAGAGATATCAAAGGTTGTTATTGGTTTATTGTCAAAGGAAGTAAAGCCGAAAAATTGAGAGATTCAGGTTACGCTTGGGAGACATTTCAACCTCATGGTGAGGTCATGTTTAATAATTGGGATATAATGGAATTAATTATGACTGCACCAACGCCTCCTATTGATACACTTGATGACGACTGCAAACCTATTTTTAGAAAAAACCCTACTAAGGATGAGTTTAAACGTATAGAAATTTATCCAGATATATCGAATGGTGCTGTGAAGTTTGCGGAGTCTTACGTTAACATCTTTAATAAAATGGATGTGTTCTTTTCTTCGGAAATGCTGGCCAATTGGATGAATACATTTTGTGATATTCCAACGGAAAAGGATAAGCATCACTTTGCTGATATAAAGTACTGTGGTGACCCAAGTCATCTTAATTACGAGCCGCTTATGAAAAATTGGTTTTAAGTAGTAGTTCCTTGTGGGGCTACTCTTTTGTAAACCTTGTTAACAAAATTCTATCCACTACGATGAGAAGATCGTTGTAGTGGTCTTTTTGTTGTAGGGATAAAAGTATATTATTGAGAAAACGTTGTAAGCAGTATCGTCTCTTAGCTGAGATAAGATTTATTTGCAAAGTTATTTCCAAACATGTAAACTGACCTTCGGTTAGTTTTTGAGTTGACCATGAAGTGTGTAATCTGCAAAAAAGAAATAGAGTTGGAAGAGTTTGTACCATTTTGTTCTTCTCGTTGCAGAAATATTGATTTTAGTCGCTGGATGAACGGAAATTATGTGATTCCTGATGGCAATATTGAAAAAAATGCTGGACAATGCTCAAAAATTGATTTATATGAGAATATGAACTGCCCAGATAGCTCAGTCGGTAGAGCAGAGGACTGAAAATCCTCGTGTCGCTGGTTCGATTCCGGCTCTGGGCACCATCTTTTCAGTGTTGTTATTTAAGTTCGGCTAGTAGATGGTATACCGTGTGTAATTTTTTTAAGAGATAAAATGCGTTTAAAAGAAATAAAATCAAAGACCCCTTCAGAGCTTTTAGCTTTTGCAGATAGTTTGGAATTGGAAAATGTGTCAGCGTTAAAGCGTCAGGATTTGATGTTTGCGATACTGAAAAAGCTTTCGGAGAACGGCGTTGAGATACAGGGAGAAGGAGTGCTGGAAGTTCTTCAGGACGGGTTCGGGTTTTTGCGTTCACCTGAAGCAAACTACATGGCAGGTTCAGATGATATTTATGTTTCTCCTTCACAAATTCGTAAACACAGCCTTAAGACAGGAGATACGCTAGAAGGATCTATTCGTCCTCCGAAAGAAGGAGAAAGATATTTCGCAATGTCAAAAGTCAGCACGGTTAACGGTGATTCTCTTGAAGCAGTTAGACATCGTGTAAACTTCGATGATTTAACTCCATTGTATCCTGATTCTAAAATTGATCTTGAGTTTCAGAATGGCAACGCAAAAGATTTAACGACTCGGGTTATTGAGTTGATTTCACCGTTAGGAAGAGGTCAGCGTGCTTTGATCGTTGCTCCTCCTCGTACAGGAAAGACGGTTATGTTGCAGAATTTAGCTCATGCAATTAAGGAAAATTCTCCTGAAACATATTTGATAGTGTTGCTGATTGATGAGCGTCCAGAAGAGGTAACGGATATGCGTCGTTCTGTGGACGGAGAGGTTGTCAGTTCAACTTTCGATGAGGTTCCTACCCGTCATGTTCAGGTCGCAGAAATGGTTATCGAAAAAGCAAAGAGATTAGTTGAACACAAAAAAGATGTCGTAATTTTGCTTGATTCAATTACACGTTTAGCTAGGGCTTACAACACAGTGTGTCCTTCTTCAGGAAAGGTTCTAACTGGAGGTGTTGATGCAAATGCCTTACAACGTCCAAAAAGAATTTTTGGTGCGGCTCGTAATATTGAGGAAGGCGGATCTTTGACGATTATCGGAACAGCTCTTGTTGAAACTGGATCTCGTATGGACGATGTTATTTTTGAAGAATTCAAAGGTACAGGTAACGCCGAAATCGTTCTCGATAGAAAATTGTCCGACAAGAGAATCTTTCCAGCAATCGATATCACTAAGTCAGGAACAAGAAAAGAAGAGTTGTTGGTTGAACGTGGTAGATTGTCCAAAATGTGGGTCTTGCGTAGAATTTTGATTCCAATGGGATCAAACGATGGTATGGAATTCTTGACCGAAAAGTTGAAGAATACCAAGGACAATGATGAATTTTTCATAACAATGAATCAGTAATGAAAAAAGAAACTCCCGTTATCAGTGAACGTCTATTGAAATTATTGCGTTGTCCGATGACGGGAGTTGAACTTGAGTTGAAAGGTGATCATTTGGTGAACGAAAAGTTTGAAGTTTCGTATCCAATCGAGGATGGCATCCCGATAATGTTTCTACTCTCTCCAGAAAAGAAGCGAAAAAATCAGATAGTATAAGTGTGAATAAACGCAAAGTTATTCAAAAGCGCACTTACTGTCCGGATAAAGTTACGCTTTCTTCTTTTCTCTTTTTACAGGCAACCAAAAGATCTGTATATTTTTTCCGCATCTCTTATAGATTGGAAAACCAAAAAAATACCTGACAGAAACATCTTGCTGGGGATCATTAGTCCTTTTGAATAGTTTCGAGAAAATATATTTTAATCCTTTTGTTGATTCCAATTTATTTCGAACTAAAGCCATTTCATTTTGAAGCTTAGCAAATTTATCCAAAGATCTATATGCATGATAATTGTCGATAATTTCGCCTCGTAACATAGATTGTCTGTCATCGAATAGCTTAACATTTTGTGCTGATTTGTTTGTATCAAAAAACCCGTCCAAAACATCAATCCAAAAAGCAGGATTTAGATAGTCATTGTAAACGGATAGAAAACAATTCTCTCCAAAATCTTTATCGATATCGAACAGTGGACGATACAAATATTGTGTTTTTTTATCAAAAAACTGAGCTTCGTAAAGGAGAGAACTGGAAATACCGACAACCATTTCTACATGAGGAAAGCATAACAGTACGTAAGATGGGATATTTTTTAAAATTCGTATATAAGGACGAGCCTGAATAAATTCGACCAGTTGAGGATGATTTTCAACTGGATCGTGAGGATGAGGAATATAATGAATTGTACCGTATTCTTTACCTAACCTTTCTATTTCTTCAGAAAAATGTGTAATATTTAAGAAGCAGCCATCTTTCACAACAGATCTGTCTTGCATACACTGACCGATAAAAATGCATCGGGGAGGCAAATTGAGACGAGATGATAAAGCATACGCCTCTTTCTTCAGTTTTATTTTTGCAATCGCCGCGTAAAGTTCAAATTTTTCTCGGGGAATTTGGTATTTTTTTATTCTTTCAAAGATAACAGTGTTGTTTGTGTTTAGTGCAAAACATATGTCGTCAAATAAGTGAAACGAATGAAACCAAAAATTTATATAGGTTATATCCGATTTCGATAATTCTCTACGTAAGTCCTGGGCTAATTCTATACCGATAATTAAGTCATCTTTGGTTATGAAAGAAAACAAATAATCCCAAGAATCTTTTTTTATGGAAGATATGTCATATAGATAATAAGTTACAGATATATCGTAAATACCTGATAATGCGAAAAATTTAACTCTGTCAAACAATTCTCCCTGTTTATTTTTTAAGTTGAAAAATTGCTGAATGTTGCTTCCACACGCCATGGAAACAGCTGGATTTAAAATATCGGCTAGCCATGAATGAGAAGTAACGTAACTTGGACCAATGGAATGAGACAAAATGTCACTAAGAAAAATAATTCGTTTCATAAATGTGTCATATAAAATTAATTGAGTAAAATTAACATAAATTATAACTTGCAGTAAAGCGCGAAAGATAAGCAATATTTTGCTTATAATAGGGTTTGCTGAACCAAAAATTTATCGAAAAAAATCTTGATGTCGGATATAATGTCTCCATTAAATCGATGGAGATAGAATGAGTAGCAACTATAAACTTGGGGAGAGAGCAGAACGTCCTTGGGGTTGGTGGAGAGTCGATGAAGTAGGTCAAGGTTTTATAAAGAAAACAATATCAGTGAATGTAAATGGATGCTTATCATTGCAGTCTCATAATCATCGTGCGGAAAAATGGGAAATAGTTCAGGGAAAAGCAGAGATAACTATTGGGGATAAGGTTCAGGTTTGTTGTGCAGCGCAAACTGTAGAAATTCCTTTGAAAGCTATTCACCGATTAAAAAATGTAGGCATCGATCAACTGGTGGTCAAAGAGACTCAGTTGGGAGAAATCCTTGATGAAAATGATATAATCAGATACGAGGATGTGTATGGAAGAGATAAAGCAATATTTCTTGCGGATATGGATGGTACTTTGACTCCTGCACGGCAGCCTATGACAGAGGAATTTGCTGAGTTTTTTTTGAGTTTTATCAAAACAAATATTTTTTATGTAGTTTCTGGTTCGGATTTAAAGAAAGTTCGCGAGCAAATGCCAAAATCTATCTTGGAAGAAATAGATGGTTTATTCTGTTCGATGGGAAACGAATTTTATATCAGAGATCAGTTGATTTATAGAAATGACTTTAATCCTGAAAAAGATTTGCTAGAACGTCTGGAGAATTATCGTAAGAATACGATTTACGACGGACCATTGTTTGATAATTATATTGAACGTCGTCAAGGTATGTTGAATTTTAGCGTATTGGGGCGTAATTGTTCTCATGAACAACGGGCAGCTTACAAAAAATGGGATGATGTTCATAGTGAGCGTAAACGTATAGCCAGGGAATTGGCAGAGCTGTATCCTCAATATGATATTTCTGTCGGAGGAAATATTAGTATCGATATAGTTCCTCATGGACTCGGGAAAGAACAGGTTGCGGCAAAAGTTCGAGAGAAATTCCCTCAGTCGAAGATTTTTTTCATCGGAGATCGTACAAAAGAAGGAGGGAATGACTACAGTTTAGCCCAAGCTTTGTTGCAAGGCGGAAATGCTGAGGTTATAGCTGTAAATGGTCCTGATGATACATTGAAATTTTTACGAGAAAAATGCAATTGAAAATGGTCTATTCTAATGGTGTGTTTTAAAATATGCCTGCGAAAGTTTAAAGAGAGATAAAAATGAGAAAATATTACATAGTCAGTGGCGGATTTGATCCAATTCATGAAGGTCATATCGCCATGATCAAGGATGCAAAAGAAAAATCTGATGGAGTTATTCTTTTGTTGAATTCAGATGCCTGGTTGCAACGTAAAAAAGGCAAGAATTTTATGGAATTCAAAACGCGACAGACGATTTGCGAAAATATTAAAGGGGTAATTGAAGCTTTTGGATTTAATGATGAAGATGGATCTGCAAGCGACGGAATTCGTTTGGCTCGAGAAAAATATCCGAGTGATGTATTGGTTTTTGCAAACGGAGGAGATCGTACCAAAACAAATATTCCAGAAGGTTCGACCTGCGAAAAGTATAATGTGCAATTGGAATTTGGTGTCGGAGGAAGCAATAAGGCTAATTCTTCGTCCTGGATTTTGGAAAAGTGGAAATAGGTTACAAAAATGGGTGTATCTCAATTAAAGTTGGTATACGACGTTACTCTTGTGAAAAATGGTTTTAAAAAGCATGGCTTGCGAAGCGGAATTTTTTTCGTTATCATTAACACGTTGAGGGAATTCTTAAAACGAGATGATGTCGATCTTACTTTAACGTGCAATGCGTCTGATTTTTTGTATATTGAAGATGTATTAAATAATGAGTTTCTTGGTACGCGGTTTAAGTTTAAAATAGATAGAGCCTTAAATATTTACGATAAGGTGAAATATCTGTCGAAGTCTACTTCTAGAGAAGGTAAGGTTTTTGAAAAGATTTGTTTTAAGTTGCTTAGTTTTGTTTGTTTTCCTGTTTATAAATTATGTTCTTTTGGGGGACATAAGCTTGGTTTTGAAGAATATGATGCCTTCTTGTCTCCAGCTTATTTGATCTCGAACAGCGTAAAAACAAAAAAATACATCATTTTGCATGATTTGATACCATTATTGCTTCCTGAATATAAGAAAAGAGATTGGAAGGAAGGCGGTTGGCTATATGATCTGTGCAAGACATTGAATCATAATGATTATTATTTCACTAATTCAGAATATACGAGAAAAGATTTTCTAAAATATTTTCCGCAAATAGATTCTGAAAAAATTACTACTGCATTATTAGCATGCAACGAAAAATTTAAACAAGATTTGTCTCATGTTGAGGAAGTGAAGAAAAAATACAATATCCCAGCAGACATGAAATATGTGTTCAGCCTTTGTTCTCCTGATCCTCGAAAAAATTTGCTCCGATCAACTAGAACATTTTTAAAGTTTTTAAAGAAAAACGATATCAAAGACATGGTTTTTGTGTTGGGTGGAGGCGAAAACGGTTCTTTTTTGAAGAAGTTGTATGAAGAAATTGAAAATTTTGGCGATTGCAATGATAGAATCATAAAAATAGGTTACGTTGATGATGAAGATCTTCCGACATTGTATAGTGGAGCGGAGTGGTTTACTTATACTTCTCAGTATGAAGGATTTGGTTTGCCTCCTCTGGAAGCAATGAGTTGCGGTTGTCCTGTAATTACTTCCAATACTTCATCTTTGCCTGAGGTTGTTGGCGATGCCGGGATTTCGATCGATTGGGATAGCGATGATCAACACATTGAAGCCTACGAGAAATATTACTTCGATTCTGCGTTAAGAAAATTAAATAGAGAAAAAGGATTAGTGCGGGCTAAGAAATTTTCTTGGGAAAAATGTGCAGAAATTATGATTGAGACGATGAAAAAAAACAGGAGGGGAAAGTGACAAAAGTTTTAGTTGGATTATCTGGCGGAGTAGATTCTGCAACGACAGCGACTCTTCTTAAAAAGCAAGGATACGATGTCCTCGGGGTGACGATGTCTATATGGGGAGATAGGAAGACTATTCCAAACAAGGGAATACATGGCGCTTGTCTAGGACCTGATGAAAAAGAAGATATAGAAACGGCGCAAAAGATCGCAAAATTTCTCGATATTCCATATTATGTTATTGATTGTTCCAAGGAATACGAAGATATTGTTTTGAAATATTTTAAGGAAGAGTATTTATCAGGGAGAACACCCAATCCGTGTATTAGATGCAATTCTTTGATTAAATTTGGAGTTTTACCTTTTATTGCAAAAGAAAAAGGCATTGACTTTGATAAGTTTGCGACAGGTCATTACGCAAGAGTAATTTTAAAAGACGGAGTTTATCATCTTGCTCAGGGAAAAGATAAAACAAAAGATCAGTCGTACTTTCTATATAAATTAACTCAAGATCAACTAAGAAATATTTTAATGCCATTGGGAGAATACAAGAAAACAGAGGTTCGTGCTCTTGCGAAAGATTTTGGTCTTGATGTTTCAGACAAGCCCGACAGTCAGGATTTCTATGGAGGAGATTATAATGAATTGTTGGAAGTCTCTGAAAAAGAAGGAAATATTGTTGATATCAATGGAAAAGTTTTAGGGAAACATAAGGGTATCTGGAATTATACGATAGGTCAGAGAAAAGGCACTGGAATTTCTTCGAGTAAGCCATTGTACGTTATTAAACTCGAGAAAGATACAAATACAGTGGTCGTCGGAGATATCGATAGCACATTTAAAAAATCGCTGATTGCTTCGCAGATAAATATTCCGTCAGGACAGAAGATCAAAGCTGGAAATTATGTTGCGAAAATTCGGTCTTCTCACAAGCCGAAAGAGTGTTACGTAGAAGTCGAGAATGATAAGTTGAAAGTTGAATTTGATGAATTTCAAAAATCTATCACTCAAGGACAATCCGTTGTTATTTATGATGGAGAGTTAGTTCTCGCGGGCGGAGTTATAGAAGAAGTAAAATAAAGAAAAGATATAGACTTTGTTTAAATATTTTGATAGTTTAACATCAATGCCGGACTAGCTCAGTTGGTAGAGCGGCTGATTTGTAATCAGTAGGTCAATGGTTCGAGTCCGTTGTCCGGCACCACTTAAATTTCAGTAAAAACTTAGCTTTCGGTTGTTCTTCAAATTTCTCGATATTTTCATTTTGTCCCACTCCTGTCCCACTTTTTTAATAGATTCAAAATTTATTATTTCTCGTTTCTTGGGAACTAGATAACGCGTCTATCAATTCTCTTTTGAATTTTTGCTCATTTCGTTTGCTATAAAATGATAATCCTATCAACTTGTACTTTCTGTTTATATCGTACTCAATAAGAGTGTCTCGAAATAGTCTTTTTATCTGCAAAAGAAAATCTTCCTTCCATTGATCAAACTTTTGGATATGACTTCCTTTCGGCTCAATGAAAAACTGATAATTAAGGCTGTTGTCGTCCTTATCTTTTAACAAAAGTATAAAATCTGGTTCAAATCTTCTGCCTTGCTTAAAATCAAAAATAGGTAATGCTCTTTCGTTACGAATCAATTTTACATCGGTGTATTTTTCCTTCAATTTTGGAATTATCGTTTCGAACATCTCGATGAAGTTCTTTTCTTCTTCTGTCCCATAGACTGAGTCATAAACATACCAATTTTTATTTTTCACGTAATCTTTCATGTTATTTGCTAATCGAGGATTATTATCTTCTAAATGTAATTCTTTATCCTTAAAAACAGAGCTCATTTGGATTGGCTTAAATTTCCTTGTCCCTTTGAACGGGGTAATCAAATCTTTTAACTGATCTCGAATATCCATAAATAGCGATCTTACAGCCTGAAATTGATCTTCCTGAGAAATTTCGGTTAAATCCTTTGCGACCTTAAGAGTGATTTCAAGAGTATCTATGTAATTATCAACAAAATCATCTATGCTTTTGATATCCGTGATATATCTTTTGAGATTATTGAATTCAAAAAACGAAGTATAAAGCAAAGCATCGAGTTTTATATTTTTGGGAACATCCAACAATTTTAAGGAGAATTTTTCTTTCGGAATGATATCTGATTCTTTGCTTTCGTTAAGTAACGCTTTTTCTTCAGTAAGTCCTGAGTATAGAGTGTATTCAAACTGTTTGTTGATATCGTCCCAAATATGAGTGTTTCTATAATTGGTAGGTTCTCGAGTATTGGAGTAAACCACACCATGCTGATATATTTTACTGTCGCGAAAGCATCTCTTTAACTTTAAGTTTACAAGCTTTTTGGATTCATCAATTAACCCTGACTGTATCAGCTCGGACCGTAGTTCTGAAATATATCTGCTGTTATAAACACTGTGGTAGTGAAGAGTTTCCAATAATCGCAAAGGTGAAGTTACATCGTCATCAAATTTTCTCTTATATTTATCTTTGTTATCGAAAGAAAATGGAAAGTATCTTGCTCCTCGTCCGATTAATTGAGCTTCTGCCGTAGTGGTAGAACCTGATCTATTATTTCTGCTGTCTCGGGTGTTATACAAACGCACAATATCGAACAAATTTAACACATCCCATCCTTCATTCAGTTTATTCACTGCAAAGATTGCTCTGTATCCGTTGTTTAAGCTTTCAAGTGAATTTAAAATATTTTCTTGAGATGTCGCTTCGCTTTTATTATTTTCAAAATTCTTCAGAGATTGCTTTTTTCCGTCGAAAACATATTCATTAACATTTAAACATTTGGATTCGTCGAAATTTATTTTGAGCTTTCTTATTAAGTTTCCAAAACCTTCTTTCTCATAGTATTTGAATGCCGCAATGAGATAATTATTGTCGATATAATCGCCGTGTTCGTCATAGTCATTATCATGATTCTTGAATAGAGCAGTTTTCAATCGTTCTAAATCAGAGATAGAAAGCTCTCTTATAATTTTTTGAAACAAATTGAAATTCTCTTTTGATTCTTCAATTGTCCTGTTCGCTTTGAACAAAATTACCGGCTTCAAATTTATATTATGTCGGGCTGAAATATCTTGTTTAAATTGGTTCAGGACAATTGCGTTTAGCATTAAGTCTTTTTTCTCAATTCCTTCGTCATACTGAAACAGCTTAATTTCTTTGGAATATTTGTTTTCTCTAAATTCTTTCAAATCGTACATCATCAAGCATTTCGGTAGATATTTCTCTGCTACTTTTGAATTATGCCAATCTATTGTTGCAGTGTATTCCAAAAGAATATTTTCAGGATTACAGTTTAAGATTTTTGTTATTGTCGATTCCCAATTTTTGTCATCTTTCAAAATATCTTCAAAAGTCATTTGAGAATTTGTAGCAGTATTAAAATGATGCGCTTCATCTCCGACCAATACTAATTTTAAATCTCTCAAAGAATCGAAAGTAACGCTATTCTCTCGTGGAGTTCTCAAATCTCCATGAAGTTTATGAATAGTCGTAAATTTGATATTTATATCGTCTTCGGTTGCTTCTTCAAAATTTTCTATTTCCCTAATTTTTACTGATTTTCCGTTAAGTTCGATCTCTTCATTGAATAGATACTTGTCGGATGAAGTTTTTGAAAAATTATCTTTCGTTTTCTCTATAATCGGATTTGAAGTTGAAAAGAATAAGAAATTACGATATCCAAGCTTATACAAATGCAGAATACAGCACGCCATTATCAGAGTCTTGCCACTGCCTGTCGCCATATTAAACAGCAAATGAGCAGGCCTCTCTCTAAATGAAAAATCCTTTCTGAAGTACCCAACGAACATTTTCAGGGCTTTTTCTTGATAATCCCTCAGTTCAAAATTCTTGTTGATATTGTTGTGAAAGGTATTTTTTGATAATTCTATTTCGTCAATCCAATGTTTTCCGAATTCAGATATCAGCCGATTGTATAATAAATCTGGATGCCTCTTTATAGGAAATTTTTTCACAATTCACCTTCCTTCGAAGTATATTCATTTCCATAAAAAACCTTGTTTAGTTCAATGTCATCATCCGAAATATGGTATTTCATGTCCTCAATATCCGACAAAGGGACATAGAGCATATTCATATTAAGAGTTTCAATGAGAACCTCTTTTTGTTTTTCCAACTCAAGTTTCTTGAATTCATTGATATTTTTGTCAAATTCTTTAACCCTCACATTATGTAGCAAAAATCCATAGTTTTTCATTTCATCCCAAATTGCTAACAAAGTTGTTGAATTCTGCGCTTGTTCGATTTCTTCGACGAACCTTTGATTATAGGTCGCCAGTTCAAAATAAATAAAAGAACCTCCGCCAGACCAATTCAGAGCTTTCGAAATACCGCTCTGTTCGCCTTCTATGACTTTTTGCAGCCTCTGTTTGGCTACATCTATTTGATTATCAATCTGTTCTATACAAATCCATTTTCTGTGCATTTTTTGAGCTACCACTGCAGTGGTAGCCGTACCAGAAAAAAAATCTAAAACTAAATCATTTTCCTCTGTTGATATCTCCATAATTCTTTTTAATAATGCTTCCGACTTCTGGCCTTTTACGCTTCGTTCTTTTCCAGCAAAAGAAGAAACACTTTCTTTAGCGAATGACATTATTGCAATACTATTTAATTCATCATATTCATTGGCGTTCCATACGTCTTCTATAGGATACCTGTTTGGTCGCGATTCATGGTTTATGTACGCTAAAATTTTTGAGATATCATATCTTGTAATTCCAAGATTCTGTAAATACTTTTTCAGATCATTTGGAGTCTTATCGGGAAAATTTTCATTATCGATATATGCGCAATCCTTATTAAAATACATATCGTTGGGATTCTTAGAAAAAAATAATATGGTATCGTGATTTCTTATAAAATTCTGTGCTTTTGTTTTATGCCCGGAAACCCATCCTATTCGCCAGATAATTTCTCTTTGAAAATTATTTCTTCCAAAAACATCATCCATCAAGATCTTCAAATAGTGAGCTTCATTATAATCAACATTTACATATATACTTCCATCATCCCTCAACAGCTCTCTCGCAATTTCTAGTCGATTCTTCATAAAAGTAAGCCATGAAGAATGTTTGAAATTATCGTTGTATTTGAATGAATCGTTTCCTGTATTGTAGGGAGGATCGATATATATAAGCTTTACTTTTCCTGCGTATTTTCGCTTCAAGCAATGCAACGCAAGTAGATTATTCCCTTTAATCAGCAAGTTATCTTCTTCAGTGATGTCATTAACAGTCTTCGGACTACCTCTTTTCACCGCTTCTTCGTCCCATTTCTCGAAATTTACCAGTGCTTTCGGAGATAGCAGTTTGTTGATCTCATCTTTTGCTAAAATTTTGTTAAAAAAAATCTCATTGCGCTTGGACTCTTCCTTTGTTTGCCCGCCTTCTAATATGCAGTCCTTATACGGAAATACCAGGCATACTTCATCTCGTTTTTTTAGTAATTCTCCGTTTACAGATAGTCCGATTCTGTTTGAAAAGGCAGTGTATGAATCGTTTAGGAAATTCTTGTTATCTATAAAGGTTACAAAATGATTTATGTTGAAAATCCAAACGTCTTTAATCTGTGAGAAGAATTCTTTTTTGATCTCTGGTTCGGAAATCAAAAGTTCGATTAACTCAGGATCTATCTTTTCTGCCGCATCTTTTACCTTTTGCTTGATTATATTCCTATCGGCATCTAAGTATTTCTCATTTTTCTTTAAAAGAATCTCTAATCTCTGATAAAACTCCATTGTATATCTCTCACATTAAAAATCTAACGTCCCTATGATTTTGTATATATTCAGGTTATTTGAATAAAAACATTTTCCTGAAAAATGAGTGATTGTTATTAACGAAATAGAAAGATTTATATGAAAGAATAAAGGGACGTTAAAATCTTAAGAACCGCTCACAATAACACTATTTATGTATTTATTAAGCGTTGGGAAGCTTACTTTCAGCTTCCTCGCAATTTTTGTTTTTGGTATTCCATCCTTCAGCAATTTTTCGATAAATTCAGCTTTTCCGCTTAGTTTTAGCGATTTGTTTTTGCTTCCTCGATTGCGTCCGACGTGTTTTCCTTCATTTTTCAGTCTAGTGAGAGCTTCTTTTGTTCTTTGGCTAATGAGATCACGTTCTATTTCTGCGGATAATCCGAAGGCAAAAGCCAAAACTTTTGATTCGATATTATCACCAAGTTTATAGTTATCTTTTACCGTATACAATTTAGCCCCAACGTTCATACAATGCTCTAAAATTCGCATAATCATGAACAATTTTCTACCCAATCTTGATAACTCAGAACATATCAGCACATCTCCCTTTTTCAAAAGCTTCAAGCAAGTTCCCAACGCTCGCTTATTGGGATCTTTTGTCCCTGAGATTCCGTTATCTTCTATATATTTATCGATTTTAAGCCCCAATTCTTTCGTCTTGCTCTCTATTCCGATTTTCTGATTATTGCAATCCTGCTTGTCCGTACTGACTCGGATATAACCGTAAATCATTGCTTTTCCTCCTCAACTTTTTTCTTCAAGATTCTACCTATTTCAATAGGACGTAATGCCCCATAAGAAGTGAAAGTTGTTTCTATATGTGAATGCCCTAAACTCTGACTCACCGCGTTAAAAAACTCAGGGCTCTGTCTTTCTGCCCACCTTGCTATCGTATGCCTGAAACTATGCGGACGAAGGTATTCCAATCCCTGAGAAATAAATGCTTTTTCGAAAATCTTTCTAATAGTTGAGTTTGTTTTTATTTCCTTCTTCTGTACTCTAGCCTCGAGCAGATTACATTGATTAAACTGATTCGGTATAACCGGGAAAAATGGATCTTTATCTTTAAATCCATGCTTTATTAGTTCTTTTTTCCATTCCAATATATTGTTTTTGATATCATCCTCAAATGGCATGAAAAAAGCGTGCCGAATTTTAGCAAATTTTACGTCCATATCCTTGGGAGAAACATAAACAAACCAATTATCAGCATCTTCATCAAAAATAAGACTTTTAATCTTTACCGTTCTAAGTTCTGAAATTCTTAATCCACATAAGTATTGCAAGGAAATCATTGCTTTGTTTCTGCGATTTTCCATTGAATTTTCCGACATTGCTCGAATAGCTTTGATAATATCTTTTCGTTTATAACTTCGCTGATATTCAGTTGCTCGGGCTTCTTTACGCTGATTTTTGGTTAGGCTGAAATAAGCTAAAATGTTATAATTTAT
>JAZLGP010000005.1:0-51280 GCA_045616365.1 Alphaproteobacteria bacterium
ATATCAAAAGATCTTCGAAAAATAATAGAAAAAAATATAAAATTATCGGGCTTTTACTTTACTGGAAATTTACAAACTTATGCAATGAATAAGTTTACAGAATTATATCCGATAATTAACAGAGTCATTCCTGAAAAATGGTACACACCTATTCTGTGCCAAATCGCTACAATAGATTACAAATTTGCAAACAGCTTCATGAAATATTTTCCTGTTAATAGTTTTTTTGATCCCGACCAATACTCTGAGAGAAATCTAGTACGATCTCACATGTTGTACGACATTTTTATGTTGAATAACAAAGTAATCCAGATCAATTTCAAGAGCGCTAAAAAATTCGAAGCAACTGAATTTAATTATATAAGGATTAGAGATGAAAATAAATAGTTCTATGTTTAGCGAAATTAATCTATTCGATAACAAAAATAAAAGCTTGCTTAATTGCTTTTTGTTCTTTTTCATTGTCGCAATCTGCGGATATCTTTCCATCATGATTTCATCATGCCCTCATAGCGACGATTACTGCAGATATTTAACAAATATAAATGTAGGAACATTTGTATCCAACAGAGTTTTCACATTTCTACTTGAAACCTTTACTTATTTATCCACTGTCATCACAGATATTGCTCCTTTCTCTCACGTTTTATCCTGTGTATTTTTAGCTTACGGAACAATTATCTGTTTGAGAATTTTTAACGTTAATCTAAACAGCAAATTAGAAATCTCTTGTTTTATTCCTGTCGTGGTTAATCCTTATATGCTCGAAATAATGATGTTTCGATTTGATAATCCATTTAGTACTTTGGCGTTGCTTTTTTGCATAGTTGCGGCTTATATTTCGACCAAAAATAAAAAGAATTTATTATTTACTCAAACAGGAATTTTTTTTCTGTCTTTGTTCATGTATCAGCCGGCTTCATCTGCTTATTTTATTTTGGGAACTTTTAAATTTTTAGCTGAAATACGCGCAGGTCGATCTTTCGTAGAAACCATTTCTAAAATGAGATATTGGTTTTACACTATCTTGATTTCGGTTGTAGCATATGCTCCTTTTACTTACTTTCTCAATCACAGCGTTTTAAAAGATGGATCGGTTGTCGCTCTTCCGACAAACACAGAAAATATTGAAATTATTTTTAAAATCATCTGCATGTACTACTCCAACTTATATGCTGATTGGTCTGAAAATATTGCCGGAGTTCTCTTCTTTTTTATCTTTGTTGCATCCGCGCTACACTCCCTCACGAAAATCAAGAATTTTTCTACCTTTTGCGTTTACGTGTTGGGAATTCTTATCCTTACTTTATGTCCTCTCGGAGCTTGTTCGGTAATGAAAATATTAGTTTCGAGCGAAAATAGATTTATACCACCTCGATGCCTCTACAGCATCGGGATTTTAATTTCTGGAGTTCTATATGGTTCTTGGTCTCTATTCAAAATTTCAGAAAAAGCTCAAAAATTTTTTAGTTTTGTTGTGACTTCACTTTGCTTATGGAACTTAGTCTTTCTCAATTCCGCAGGAAACCTTATCCATGCTTACCGAATACTACATCAGCATGTTTTATATGACGTTGCGAAAGATGTCCACGAAATTAGAAAAAATAATCCGAAATTGTCAGGCTTTTGTTTTTCCGGAAGCGTACAAACCTACGCCATGAGAAATTTTATGGAATTATATCCAATAATGGACAAAATAATTCCTGAGAAGTGGTATATACCGGATATGTGTCAGATTGCAATGATCGATTACAAATTTGCAGACAGCTTCATGAAATATTTCCCTGTCGACAGCTTTTTTGAGCCCAATCAATACTCAGAAAAAAATCTAGTACGATCTCACATGTTGTACGACATTTTCATTCTGAATAACAAAGTAATTCAGGTCAATTTCAAAAGCGCACGCGAATTTAAAACCATAGACTTAAACTATGCCCAAATCGGAGATGAAGACTAAGTTCTAAGAAGCCACTACACTGACTTTTATGTTCTGTTCACCCTCTTTAGATTTTAATGAACGGTTAACGTGCTTCTTTACAGTAACAACTTCCGAATCATTATCTTTTTGATTTAACAAATTGTCATTCGACGATTTTTGCCCAACGTATTTTATATGTTTAAATCGATTTTTTTCCGTTACACGATATATATTTGTATCAAATTTTCCATTTTTTTGAGAAGATTTTTCACTATCACAAACTGCAAGATTTGAAGTTTTTGTCTCTATTTTTTTTATTTCATTTTGCTCACAGCAAGGAACACTTACGTCCACCGATTCCTGTGTATGTGATCCCAGACAAGACACTAGCGCACTTATTGCAACAATTTTGTTCATATTTACTTCCTTTGGTATATGGCAAATTTATATTAAAAATATTCTCATGGCAAGATATGAAAAATATTTATTTTCGCTATATATTAAAGGAACAAAATTTTCATCGTAGAACATAATCGAGAAAACATCTGTCGAAACAACAAATAATTTTTAAATTCAAAAAACATGGGAAAGAAGTTATAGCTTATCCGCTCTCCCATGCTTTTTTTCACTTGAGTATCTAATGCTTTTTAGTTTCCCTCAACAACTCAAGGTTATTTTTTGAGATCAAAGATTTTTAACAATCTCAAACGGCATCCACTTTTCAGACTCTTTGTTATGTTCATATTCTTTAGAGGCCTCAGCAAATCCGGATTTCAATCCTCTTACAAATTCAGGGTTTTTGAATAAATATCCATAACAATTAACCATTTCATAAATAGTCATCTGATTGACCCTCCATACGGCATTTTTTTCTTTTAACGTAAGTTGAGCCCCTATAACATCACGAACCTTCTGAGAGAACTCCACACTCTTTAAAATGAATGAAAACGTACCGTCACGAACTAATTCTTCAGCTCCGTCCTTACTCATTGCTTTTTTCATTAAAACAGATTTGTTTATAAAGGTATTCAACCCTGGTCTTCCATTTGGACCATCATAATAGACTCGCACCCCTCTGAAAAATATTGCATCATAATCCCTATTTGGCGGATAGAAGTTTCTCAAAATTTCGTTCGAGTCAGGCCGCCTCGTTGAAAGCACGACTTTTCCACTTCCATCAAAAACCCAATTATCATAGAAATTATCCTCAGTTATGGCTTCTCCGTCTAAGGTTATGCTTCCGTCGATCGCTGATACTTTTATGACATGCCCATCAAATTTTAACTGACCTTCCTCTTTGGGCCGACTAATGACTTCTTCAATAGAGTTATCATCTTTCGTTACCATATATAGTCCTGTATTATCAACATAAAGCAAACGAGCAGCGCCATCTGTGAAACTATTCACATCTTGCGAAATTTCGTAAACCAAGAAAGAACTGTTTTCTGTCTCAACGATCTTTTCGTTCAGTCCGCAAATAACTCCATGCTTGTTTTCCTTAATTTGGAGAATAATATAACAGCTGTTATCTTTGTTTCTGTATAAAATCACCTTAGGATTTTTAGCTTCGTCATATGACATGTCATTGGCATAGCGTATCTCCGAGATGTCGCTCCAAGATTTTGAAGTTTTACTTGAAGTTTTTACGATAGTCGGTGTCGCCTGCCCTATCATGGAATTTCCTGAAAAAACATGGTGATATTGTCTGTAACGAAGTTCGTTACCTTCTTGTATAAATCTATCATCCGATATTTGATTATTTACTCTCCTATTTTCTGTTATTGTTCGAGACGATTCAACTTCATGCTCAAATCTATCAGACGATCTTTGATTATTTCCTCTCCTATTTTCTGTTGTGGGCAAATTATCTGCCCAAGGATTTCCGTCGACATTCCAATATGGGTCCATCGCAAAAACACAATCTCCGTACAAAAATGCAGCAATCGAACCTATCAATAAAAATTTTTGCATACCTTTTCTCCTTTCCTTTATCAAAATTTTTACGAAAACACGAAACTGAAACACACTGATCACCTCAGCATGTATTTTTATACTATTTGAAATTAGTTAATATAAAGTTAATCTTGAATAAAATTTATACAAAATTTTTCCCAAAAACATTACTGCGAGAATTATATGAAATCTATTAAACTAACTGGCGGAGAGAGGGGGATTCGAACCCCCGATACGCTTTTATAAACGTATGACGGTTTAGCAAACCGTTGCCTTCAGCCTCTCGGCCATCTCTCCGCAACACACATAGAAAACCATTATCACGAATGATTGTCAAGCCTTTTCATTCGGTCCATTTTGATTCTTTCTGCTTTTTTCTGAGCTCTCCTTTTTGCTCGAGCTTTCATTAAATCCATACAGCCGAATTGCACATTGTCCTCTTTGTTTTTTATCTTCATTCGTTTATCGGACGAACGCATAGGTAAAGTCGCTCTATGATCGTCTGTTTGAACGCTTGCATCACCTTTAAACTTCGATATCAAACCATCAAAATAATCGCTGATACCCTTCTCTTTGCTTGCTCTCTCCTGCTTGCTCTTCTCGATAATCTCTCTCGAAAGCCTTTCCATTTCTCGAATTTCCTCTTCTGTAAACATATCTTCCTTTATTTTCGGCAGAGAAACTTTTTTCTTGATATGCGGTATACTCATAATCTTAGGCAACAGATAATCCGAGATATCAACTAATATCGGAGTTATTTTGGAATCAGCAACAAATCCACGTCTAAAATCCAATAAATCAAACATAATCGTGCAAATACAAACAATAATGAGAAGAATAAATCCTCGAAAAAATCCGTAAAGAGCTCCGAATGCTCTGTCCAAACCAGAAATCGCTGTACTTTTTACTCTTTTAGATATCGCATTTACAGTCAGTAGTAAGGTAATTAAAACAATAATGAACGAAGCAACTATTGCCGCGATTTTTGCCAAAAGAGGATTTGAAATCGTTCCACTTAATTGCACAGAATGAGCCAAATACGGAGCAACAAACGATGAAACAAATCCACTCCCTATCCATGCACAAGTACTAAAAAAATCCTTAATAAAACCTCGAAAAAATCCAATCAAACATGAAATTAAGGTAAGAAATATATAGACATAATCTAATGAATTAAAAAAACTACCCGCCATATTTCATTTCCTCTCCCAAAAAAGCGACTAAATCGATTATTGTATTCATTTTTTTGAATTTCACGTCAGGAAAATCCTCTTCGTTTATGTTTGATAATCCCGGAATGATAATATTTTCAAATCCTAACTTTGAAGACTCTTTTACTCTCTCCAAACATTTTGGAATAGATCTAATTTCACCTGTTAAACCTATTTCCCCAATGGCGCAAGTACTATTGGGAATTACTATGTTTTTTCTCGCAGACAGCAAACTTAAGGCAACAGCAAGATCACAAGCTGGCTCAGAAATTTTTAGCCCTCCGACAATGCTCAAGTAAACGTCTCTATCCGAAAAAGATATCCTTGTTTTAGATTCCAACACTGCTAATATCATGAACAGACGATTCATGTCCCAGCCAACTACTGTTCTACGCGGTGCATTCAAATAGCTTTTTGAAACTAAAGATTGTACTTCCACCAACATTGGACGAGTTCCTTCCATACCTGCGAAAGTCACCGTACCCGGTATATCGTCTTTTCTCGACGTCAAAAACAAGGAAGATGGATTTTCGATATTTACCAATCCAGACCGACTCATTTCAAAAATTCCTAATTCATCGCAAGAACCATACCTGTTTTTTACCGTTCTTAAAATACGACACGAATTTCCCTTCTCTCCTTCGAAATACAAAACACTATCCACCATATGCTCTAAAATTTTTGGTCCAGCAATTACTCCATCTTTCGTAACATGTCCTACTAGAAAAACTACAGTATTTGTTGTTTTTGCAAAATTAATTAATGCATATGCGCATGTTCTTAATTGATTTACAGTACCAGGAATTGAACCAACTTCTTTGCTGCACAAAGTCTGAATAGAATCTATCACCAAAAAATCAGTATCCTTACCGACTGAAGAGATAATAACATCGACATTAGTCTCGCAAGCTAGCTTTACACTTGAGGAAGAAAGACCTAACCTCTCTGCTCTGAGACAAATTTGCTCCGCAGACTCCTCTCCAGAAATATAAACGCACCTATGTTTCTCAGAAAATGCCGCCAGTATTTGCAAAAGTATCGTAGATTTTCCTATTCCAGGTTCACCTCCGATCAAAACAACAGATCCGGGAACAGCTCCTCCCCCCAAAACTCGATCAAACTCCGCTAGTCCGCTTTTTATTCTCTCTGTAGATTTTCCCTTTGCAGACAATCCTTGAAATTCAATATGACTTTTCCCGAAAATGGTCTTTTCTCCAGTCTGAATGTCTTCAGCAATTGTATTCCATTGACCGCAGTCTTCACATCGACCAAGCCACTTTGGATATCTGGCTCCGCATTCCGAACAGTAGAAAACTTTCTCACTTTTCGCCATTACATTTCCAAAACCAATCCACTCCGGTGATCTTACGATAATTTATCCAAAAATAGAAGTATCCCCGATGCAATATCAAATTTCGATGAAATTAGAATTTGAAATATCTACGTTTTCTGTCAATAAACGCCTTGCCGGTTTTTTAGTAACTTTAAGCATCGCACTCATGCCTTCTATCCTGTTCAAAACAGTATGTGCACTCTGCGCCTGATGTTCCAAATACGATATATTTTCCGGCGTTTTATCATCCATAGAAGAATGCGATGCAGATATATCAAATTGCAATCGTGACAAAAATACAGGTTTATTTGAATACATCCCAAATTTTTTTAACATGTAATCGGACATCTCATAACTATTTTCCATAAGAATACTTGAAATATTTTTTGCCCAACCTATCAATCCTTTCGGATTAGACTCCGAAACACAATATCCTGTTCCCATAGATACCATCAAAAAAGCATCTGCATTACGATACAGAGACATTGCTTCTGTTAAAGCACAAATGGATGGATCATTTGCGACAACTCCTCCATCAATGGCTGATATAAAATTATCACTATATGCTGTCAGACGATCTTTGTTATATGCCGTATACAATTTAAATTCCTTGAAATAAGTAGGAGCTGCAGTAGTCGAAGCAAGAACATCTTTCAAATAAAAGTCTCCATTTCTGGAAAAAGAGGGATCCTTCGCCTTATGACTTTTAAAAAAGGCAGGTCGATTATTTGTCAGATTATAATACGGCACCAAAAGATCACAGTCTGACCTGATTTCCGAAAGTTTCGTACGACCAAAATATTTTTCGTAAGTTAAATATGCTGGTTCTGTTTTATATTTTGACGAAAACAGATACCCTAACCAGGATCTTGGTCTGAAGATATTTTCACTTTCATTTATATACAAATTCACAATATCGCTAGCACTATATCGAGAACGCCCTACCGCATTTGGGTTTTCTAAGACTAGCCCTGAAGCAATAATTCCGCCTGTTGATGTTCCCGCAAAAAGATTAAACATGTCTGCCATTGGCTTCTGAGTTATATTTTCAAAATTAGCACACCATGAAGCCGGACCGATTCCCCTTACTCCCCCTCCATCAAATGAAGCTATTCTCGCTAAGATTCTATTCGTCGCATAGTAATTCAACATTGCAATGTTATATGGTTGAACATACACCACTCTAGATTTTGTTCGATAATCCAGAGAAAACATTAAATCCTTGTCAGGTTCATATTTTCCAACAATAGATCCCTCCATAGCATTTGACAAATCGAATGCCAGTAATAATATCAAAACATGTTTTGTCATTACACTTTCTCCTTTCTATCTTAAATTTACATTTTAGCAACAAATTATTAATAAAAGTTTAATTTTATAAAAATCACCAAAAACTTAAATCGTAAAATGAAAAAAATTAGGTCAAACAATCGGCTGTATCGACACGTTGCTAGTAGACAATTGTGGGGTTCGAATCTGCGACTTCCACGGTGTGAGCATGATGCTCTACCGCTAAGCCCAAAGTACAGTCCTTAATATTTGAATGGTGGAGCGAATGACTATAAAAAACAGAACGAGTATTGGCAAAAAAATTCTAATTTCTTTTGTAATTCAAACGATCTAAAATCATAATGCGTTACCATAGTAAAGTTTATGAAGAAAGTAGATGAATGCAGTCAGATGTTTTTGCTAATGAAGTGTATTTTCTGAGAGTATTCACATAAATATATCAAGCGATTAAAACAGAAGACAAATCGAAAGAGAGAGCGAAAAGCAATTTTAAAGAAGTGTTGAGAATCAGTAAGAAAGATTGAATTAGCTCGAAAATTAAAAGTTTCAAAGGCACACATTTCAAAATTAATAAAGCAAGGTAGGTTAACAGATGAAAATGGATTGGCTGACGATGAATCGATAATGAAATGGCACAGTTTGAAACAACAGTTGCTTGAAGTGAAGCTGAAAAATGAAGAATTGAAAGTCGATTTGTTAAAGATGAAAATAAAAGAGAAAATGAAGAAATTCATATCAGCAATTGAAGGATATATTTGCTGAAATGACGAAAGCACTATTCATAGATTGCTTTTAGATTAGATCTACTTTGTAGAAATTATGTAAACCAAAATGAAGTTTTGCTCATTTTTTAGCAGAAGTAATTTTGTTCCTCAAATTTGAAAAACGATTGTAGATGAACTATGTTACGTTTAGATCGTGAAGATGTAATCTACATTATGAATGTAAACAGCAACCTTTTCTCCTTTTAGCCAGTAATTAGATACAACAGATGTTTCGGTAAATGCGGTACTAGAAAAACACTCAATGTGATTCAAAATCACGGGGGAATAGCGGGGGAAAACCAAAAACTTCCAAAATTCTTTCTATTTTTATGATTTAAAAAAACGTTGAAACTTCAATGGTGCGCCCCGTAGGATTCGAACCTACGACCTGCGGCTTAGAAGGCCGACGCTCTATCCAGCTGAGCTAGGGACGCACATTTCGCAAAGATATTAATACTAAATAGACCATCAGATATCAAGGGGTCTGCGGCATTTTAGTAAAAAATTTTCCTCAAACAAAATCGTCAATCATTCCCTATAATCTCTGATAAAGTTAGAGGAAAGTACTTCGAAAGCACAACTTCTTCGGGAGTTATTTTGAAATTAGCTTGCCATATTTCAACTCCTTTAGATACGCTCGAATTTACAGTATTATAAACCTCTTGAGAATTAGTACTTCGGCTAATGACTTTAAATCCGGGATTATCATACATAAACACTATCAGCATAATTGCCCGCTGATTCGTCTGCAAACTGTTGGCGAGATCTGTAATGTGCTTCTTCAGACGATCGGTATAAGTCAACGGAGACGTTTTGCGAATTTTCACATATTCTGGAATCGGTAATTGGATATCCTGAAGCGGCGTTTTCACTTCCAAATAAGTATTATCCACTAAGAAATCTAATTTCGAAAACCCCAACATTTGCTCTCGAAGAACTTTTTCACGAACAGAAATCATATGGCGAAATTCACCGCAATTGAGACAATATTCAACATATCGATTTACTGTATTTTGATTTATGCCAATCCAAGATTTATTTTCATCTTCTAAACGATTCAGTGAAATCGCCTCAACAGTGTAACGAGTAGAACGATTCGGATTCTCGCTACCAGAAAGAAGACATGGCCGCCCTGTTATGTCAAAAGTCCCAATTCTTCCCGTAGTCGGACAATGACAGCGCTGCTCAACGCCGTTAATATCAACAGACATGATAAATTGCCCTCTTCTGCTGATAATTTTTCCTTCGATCAAAGACTGCGAAAATTTCACTAAAATCTCCTTCGTATTTTTGCACAATTACATACGTCTAACTGACTTTATATTAGAACATGCTCGCAATGATGCTTGAATTTCACCCAAACGAATTACATCAGTAACTTTTATATCTATCAGCAGACTGAAAAATTCGCTGGAACGATGTTCAATTTTCAAGTTGGCGATACTTCCTCCGTTGGAGCTGATAATATTTGTGACCAAAGCAAAACTTTCCTGCTTGTTGAGCATTACTATTCTCAGACGAGCAATAAAAGCTGTATCTTCATCGTTTTCTTGACTCCACTTTACTTTTACAAAATTCTGATTTACTTGATTGTCCAGCTGATTACAACTTGTAACATGTATCTCCAATCCCCTATTCGGCTGAATAACACCAATAATTTTATCTCCCATTATAGGATGGCAACATTCCGCAAAATGAACAGCTATTCCCGGAACATAATCTATTAAACAAATGGATGCATCTCCGTACAAATTCATGTTCTCTTCGGAAGGCAATGTAACTCTTATAGCATCCGGAAGAATTAACCCTTTTCCAACCTTGGAATAAAATTCATTAAGTGTTTCGCAATTGAACTTTTTTAAAACTATTAAATTCTCACTGAAACTGATACACGCATTGTCAAACACGTATTTTGTGAGATGGAATCCTAGAGAAATATATTCTCCCTTTTCCTGTGAACGAATAAATTTTCTGATACACGAATGAGCCTTACCTGTAACAACAAAACTATCCCATGAAGCTTCAGGATGCTGATAAGGCGAGGTCAAAATATCAACACGATCTCCATTACGTAAGACAGTTTTCAGTGGCACCATTTTTTCATTAATTCTCGCTCCTATACATGTATTTCCTATCTCCGTGTGGATTTCATAAGCAAAATCTATTGCCGTAGCGCCTTTCGGCAAAGTAATCAAATCACCTTTTGTTGTAAAGCAAAAAACTTCATCCTCAAACATTTCAAGTTTAGAGTTATCCATAATTTCGTTAGCATTTCCGGAATTTTGAAGAATTGTTATCAAACTCTTGATCCAATTGTAATTTTTCGGATCATTACCACCAGCCACGACATCCCCGTTTTTATAAGCCCAGTGAGCAGCGATACCTTCTTCGGCAACCCGGTGCATTTCTTCTGTTCTTATTTGAACTTCGACCGGCTGTTTAAATGGACCTATAACAGTCGTATGCAAAGAACGGTAGTTATTTAATTTCGGAATACTGATGTAATCCTTAAAGCGCCCAGGCATAATTTGAAAATTTGTATGAATTACTCCCAAAGCCGAATAACACTGCTCAACAGTTTGAACAATCACTCGGAAAGCAATGATATCGTGAATCTGTTCCAAGGTAACATTTTGTTTTTGCATCTTCTTCCAAATAGAATACGCTGTTTTTTCTCTTCCTGTAATTGCCGCCTGAATCCCTGAATCTGAAAATACTTTTCTCAAAGCCAAAATCGTATTCTCAACAAAATGTTCATCTTGACTTCGAATCTGATCTAACTTTTGCGTAATGATTCGGTATTCGTTCGGATGCAAATTGAAAAACGCAATACCTTCGATTTCATCTTTGATTACGCTCATACCAACTCGTTCTGCCAACGGCGCATATATCTCTAAAGACTCGAGAGCTATACGCTTCCTCTTATCGGATGACGCAATATAATTCAGTGTTCTCATATTGTGAAGTCGATCCACCAATTTCACAACTAGAACCCTTATGTCCTGAGTAATTGCGATCAAAAATTTTCGAAAATTTTCCGCCTGCCTAACTTTTGATGAGGTATAACTAATTTTAGATAACTTAGTAACTCCTTCTATCAGGAAAGCTATTTCCGTCCCGAATATCTCTCCAATTTCCTCAAAACTGGAATTAGTATCCTCTATAACGTCATGAAGAAGTCCCGTAACAACAGTAGACACATCCATATGAAGTTCAGCTAAAATTCTTGCAACTTCCGCTGGATGATAGAAATAAGGTGAACCTGATGCTCTCTTCTGCATTCCGTGAGATTCCATAGCAAAGATATACGCCTTACGAATCAAATCTTCATTGGCGTTCGGATCATAACTACGTATCAAATCTATCAGCTGCGAAGAAGTAAACATAAACACCCCACTAAACGATGCCAAAATTGTATCATAATCAGTTGGATTGGTAAGTATTTTTATGACGAAAAGATAATTGATTTATGCTAGAAATGTATAAGGTTATTTTGAAAGCAAACAAATGCGTATTTTGGGAATCGATCCAGGTCTGCATATTACCGGTTGGGGCGTAATAGATTTCGATGGGTATCATTTGCAACATGTTTCTCACGGAACTATTGTTACGAAAGCAGATGACGTTATCAGTTTTCGATTAAATGAAATTTACAAAGGATTATCCAACGTTGTTGAAGACTTTTCTCCAACAGAAGTCGGCATTGAGCAAGTGTTCGTTAACAGCAACCCTAATTCATCTCTGAAATTGGGAATGGCTCGTGGTACAGCAATTTGTTGTGCCGGAGTTCTCGGACTCCCTGTCGCAGAATATACTCCAAATAAAGTAAAAAAGTCTGTAGTCGGAGTCGGCCATGCAACAAAAGATCAAATATCAACAATGGTACAAATTTTGCTTAACTGCGGAACCGTAAAACTCGATGCTGCAGATGCTTTGGCGATTGCCATTTGCCACGCACATAACCGAAGCATCTCAAACATAATTTCAAAAAACGGTTCAAAAAGCATTTCTCTAAGGAGTGGAACATATGATTAGTTATTTAAAAGGTTCTGTGGAAGAAGTTGCAGAAAATCTGATAATTTTGGATGTTAACGGTGTTGGATACTCGCTCATTTGTTCATCTCGAACGATAAACGAAGCACAAGATCACGGAGGAATTGTAAAATTACATACTGTTCTAAATGTCCGTGAAGATGCTTGGACTTTATTTGGTTTTTACTCGGATAAAGAAAAATTCTGGTTCAATAAGCTCAATTCTGTACAAGGAGTCGGAGGAAAAGTTGCAATATCAATTCTTTCTGCGTTATCGGAAGACGATATTTACAACGCATTTTTAACAGAAAACAAAAACATGTTTACCCGAGCAGATGGAGTCGGAGCAAAACTGGCAACCAGAATAATTTCAGAATTGAAAGACAAAGTTGTCGGAAAAATAGATCTGAATATGGCAGTCGGAACAAAAATTCCTCAGTCCGATACTATCAACGATGTGATTTCTGCCCTTACGAATTTAGGGTATCAAAAACCTGATATTTTACGAACAATTTCAACGATCGAAATTGACAACGACCCTCAATTTGATACACTTCTGAGGCAGGTGTTGGGAAAACTTTCTGCTGGGGTTTGATATGAATGAAGAACTGAACGCTGCAGTAACTGCAGTCGATGATATCAATGAATATTCTCTGCGTCCGACGAGCTTGCGAGACTTTATCGGTCAATCGTCCGTCAAAGAAAATTTAAGAATCTTTATCGAGTCCGCAAAAAAAAGAAATATTGCAATGGATCATGTGCTTTTTTTCGGACCTCCAGGATTAGGTAAAACTACTTTGTCGCAAATTGTTTCCAAAGAATTAGGTGTCGGATTTAAAGCCACTTCTGGACCAATTTTAGCCAAGGCAGGAGATCTGGCTGCGATTTTGACGAATTTAAAAGAAAAAGACGTACTTTTCATTGATGAAATTCATCGAATGAATCATTTGGTGGAAGAGGTACTTTACCCTGCAATGGAAGATTTTCAGCTAGATTTGATGATCGGAGAAGGACCTGCAGCACGTTCCGTAAGAATAGATTTGCCTCATTTTACTTTGATCGGAGCAACTACTCGATCGGGTATGTTATCATCGCCGTTGAGAGATCGATTCGGTATTCCTTTAAGATTGGAATTTTATACCGAAAAGGAATTAAAAATCATAATTATCAAAAATGCCGAATTGCTCGGAATTAATATCGCCGATGAAGGTGCTGGAGAAATTGCCAGACGATCCCGAGGTACTCCTAGAATAGCTGGGCGATTACTGAAAAGAGTAAGAGATTTTGCGATCGTAAATAACTCGGAAGTAATCGATAGAAACATCGCTGATATTGCTTTGAATCGCCTAGATGTCGATGCTAGTGGATTGGATTCTATGGATAGAAAATACTTAAAATGTATTCTCGATTTTTATGATGGAGGTCCTGTTGGAGCTGACACACTGGCTGCTGTTCTTTCGGAAAAAAGAGAAACTTTGGAAGAAGTCATCGAACCCTATATTCTGCAAAGAGGATTAGTACAACGTACTGCTCGAGGTCGAGTACTTACAATGGAAGGATATAAATATTTGGGAGCAGTTCCCAGAAAACAAGGATTATATGAAGGAGATTTATTTTAATGGTGGGAGCAGAAGAAGCGACAATGGTTGCTAGTCAGGGCTTTTCGATGTTTAGTCTTTTTACACAAGCGTCGTGGGTTGTAAAATCAATAATTATTCTTTTAATCGGATGCTCTTTTTGGAGTTGGACTGTCATGTTTGCAAAATTCGCAATGTTGTCCAAACTAAAAAAAAATGCCGATCGTTTTGAAAATGCATTCTGGGATTGTGGATCGATAGATGTATTTTTTGAAAGAGTCAATGCCAAGTCGAAGGATCCTTTCGTCTCGATTTTTATTACGGGAATGAAAGAGTGGAAAAGAGCAAAAGAAAAAATCAAAACGGAAATCGGTGGAATATCTCTAGGAGATAGAGTTGTTAGAGTTATGGAAGTCACCATCGGACGTGAAATCGATTATTTGGAACAACACTTGGGATTTTTGGCCACTGTAGGTTCGACTGCTCCGTTTGTCGGATTATTCGGTACAGTTTGGGGGATCATGAACAGTTTTGAAGCCATCGGAATTTCTCAAAATACGAATTTAGCAGCTGTCGCCCCTGGAATAGCAGAAGCTTTATTCACAACAGCTTTAGGGTTAATTGTAACAATTCCTGCCGTAGTTGCTTACAACAAAATTGCCAATGAAATAAACCGTTACCGTACTCGATTAGAAGCTTTTGTTGATGAATTCTCGACCATAATTTCGCGTCAAATGGAAGACTCAGGAGATTAATATGGTACGCAAAGGAAGAAGATCAGCAAAAAAAACTCTCATGAGCGAAATGAATGTCACTCCGATGATCGATGTCATGTTAGTCTTGCTGGTCATTTTCATGGTCGCCGCACCTTTACTAACGGTCGGAGTCAAAGTCAGTCTTCCAGAAGCTAATGCTCCGAGCATTGAATCTAAAGAAAAACCTATTGTTGTCTATATCGATGCAGAAAGAAAAGTTTATGTCGGAGAAATCGAAGTCGATGTCGAAACCATAGCTGTAAAATTAAAAGCCATTGCAGGAGAAACCGATGCAAAAATATTCGTAAAAGGAGATAAGTCCCTCCCCTACGGTGTAATTATGGAATTAATGGGAAAAATTAGCAGCTCGGGATTTAAAAAAGTTGTTTTGGTAACAGAACTGCCAAAAACTAAGGGAAAGCATGTCGTCCGAAAATAAAAAGTTATTAAAAGCAGGGATAGCATCAGCAGTAATACATTGTTCGATCGTCGTGTTCGGATATCTTAATGTTTTCGAACCGAAAACAAATCACGATATGTTTCTGAATATCGAAATTGCAGGAGCATCTGAATTACAACAAGCATTAGATGATTTCAACAATCATCCTATAATTGAAGAACAACAACCGCAAGAAATCACTCCTCCTGAGGAAATTCAACAGAAAGAAACACTATCTGTTGAAGATCCTGTTCCTGAACCTGAAATAAAACAGGAAATTACACCTGAAGTCCAACCTGAACCGCAACAAGAAGAAATTCCAACAGAACAACTAGTAAATGGTCCGAGCATTGTTGAACCAGAACCTGAAATCACACAAGATCCAGAACCAGAGCTAGAAGCTGAAACGGAAGAACTAAGTCAAGAATCCGAAGATGCATTACCTCTGGAATTACAGAACAAAGAAAAATTAGAGCAAGAAAAACTTGAAAAAGAGAAGTTAGAAAAAGAAAAGAAACTTCAAAAAGAGAAAGAAAAAAAACGACGTCTAGAAAAAAAGAAGCGGGAAGAAAAAATCAAAAAGAAAAAAGAAGCAGCCCGCCGAAGAAAAAAACGATTGGAAGCAATAAAACGGATCGAAAAAAAGAAAAAAGAGAAGAGAAATCGTTTGGCAAAAATTGCAAACGCCATCCAAAAAAATAACGAACGAAAAAAGCAGAAAGAAAATGCCGCTTTCACGCAAATGATCAAAAGTGAAAAAACTAAAATTATTCGCAAAAACAGATCGTACGGAAATCAAGCAAAAGGGTTCGGTAACGGAAATGGACTAGGTTCTTACGGAGACGGTAGAGGATTCGTCGATAGCGATGCAGCAATAGTTAGCAATCAAATCATTCCTCACTGGGTCGTAGCAGGAGGAGTCAAAAATGCAGAAACTCTGATAATCCGAATAAGAATAAAAGTAAAGGATAACGGAGAAGTTCCAGCTAATTCTATAGAAATTCTCGATAAGAAAAGGTACAATTCCGATCGAGTGTTTAAATCTGCGGCGGACAGTGCAAAAAGGGCTATCTTAAAAGCCAGTCCTCTGAAAATACCGAAGGAAAAGATGCATTTGTTCAGAGATTTTGAATTAAGTTTTAACACAGATAAAGCATTGGGAGTCTAGGAAATGATATCTTTTTTAAAAAAAATAGTTTTGTTGTGTTGTGCAATCATATTTTCAGTTTGTAATGTTTACGGTAATGAAACCTCTCCAGAAAATGGCGGCCGAGTTGTAGTTAACATTAATGAAGGAGTTATGAAGCCGATTAATATCGCTTTGCATACCAGTGATGGAGTAGATTCTTTGAAAGGTCGATTTTTATCTGTAATTAAAAGTGACCTACAAGGAACGGGATTATTCAGACCTATCCCAAATGATGCTTTTTTGCAATATTTAAAAGGAACAGATCAAACTCCGAATTTCCCTCTATGGAAGACTATTAATGCGGAATATCTTATGAACGCTGAAACTAAATTAATTGACGGAAAATTTTCAGTCGGATTTGTTCTTTACGACGTATCTGCATCTTCCAAAATTCACATTTTTTCAATTTCAGGAGATATCAAAGAATGGCGAAAAATTGCTCATCGAGTAGCTAATGCTGTGTACGAAAGAATCATTGGAGAAACAGGATATTTTGATACCAAAATTCTTTATGTTGCAACCGAAAAAAATAATCGTGGATTGAAAAAATACCGTTTGGCAATCATGGATCAAGACGGTCATAATAATCAATATCTCACCAGCGGAAATACCACTGTTTTAACCCCGAGGTTTTCTCCTGATGGAAGCGAATTTTCGTTTTTCTCATATAGAGAAAAGATTGTTAATGGTCGACGCATTCCGCTGAACGCTCAAGTCTATCGATATGATTTGAGAAACAGAAGAATGATTCAAGGATTAAATCTTAAGGGAATGACATATGCTCCAAGATATTCTCCTGACGGAAAAAATTTGATTTTCAGTCTTTCTGAAAAAACAAGAAGCGGAAGAGCCGTTTCCTCGATTTTCAGATATGACCTAAGGACTCAACAGGTTATAAGAATAACTGATGCACGAAAATTTTTCTGCATCGATACATCTCCTTGCTACTCACCGGATGGAAAATATATCGTTTTTAACTCCGACCGCGGAGGTACTCAGCAGATCTATATTATGAATGCTGATGGTTCAAACGTAAGAAGATTGTCCTACGGAAAAGGACGATACGCCACGCCTGTTTGGTCTCCGAGGGGTGATTGGATTGCCTTCACAAAATTCGGAAGAGACGGATTTTTCATCGGAGTAATTCGACCGAATGATACAAACTGCTCTACTGAAAGAATGTTGGCTTCGGGATATTTAGTCGAAGGTCCGACTTGGTCTCCAAATGGACGTGTAATCATGTATTCGCAACAAGATTTCGCTCGTCGCGAAAAAGTGTACAGCGTAGATATCACTGGATATAACAAGCATGTAGTAAAAACTCCAGGTAACGCAATCGATCCGGAATGGTCAGCTTCAACAAATTTAAATTAATTACTTTTATCAGAGCGAGTAATTTGATAATTGCTCGTTCTTTTTTTTATTCTTGATTATCATTTTTTCATTGATAAAAGTATGAATCACTCATTCTCCAAAGGATGTGTTCTTTCGTAGATTTTCAGCAAATTGTAATCATCTATATCTGTGTAAATTTGCGTACTTTCGAGAGATTCATGTCCCAAAAGCTCCTGAACAGAACGAAGATCCGCTCCTTTTTGAACCAAATGAGTTGCAAAACTATGACGAAAAGCATGAGCACTAGAATGTTCAGGCAAATCGCTAAGCATTTGCAATTTTTTCAAACGAATATCCACTGTCGACGCACGCAGTTTTTTGCCTTTTACTCCAAGAAATAAAAATCCTTCTTTTAAATCGTACGGACAAGTATTTACATAAGTTTTTATTCTCTCCAAAGTTACCGGGAACAGCAAAACTACTCGATCTTTTTTTCCCTTCCCCCTTATTCTCATTTCCGATTCGACATCTTTTGTTTGGATGTTCAACGCCTCACTGATTCTTAATCCTGTAGAATAAAGCAAGGTATAAAGAGCCCGATCTCGATTCGTTATCCATTGCGGATCAGTTTCAAAATAAAATTCCTGATTTAGAAATTCCATGATATTGTCTTCAGGAATCGGTTTCGGAAGTAATTTCGATAATTTCGAACGATGTACTGAATCGATGACTTTTGTATCTAACAAATTTAATTTCGCGAGATAATAAAAAAACGATCTTACCGACGATAATGCTCTAGCATTTGAACGAGCAGATAAATCCCTACCAATTCGATGAGAAAGCCAGGCTCTAAAATCCGATAATTTTAAATTTTTTAAAATTTCCAAATTTATAACAACACCTTCATGTTCATTCAAAAAGTTCAAAAAATTATACAAATCTCGACGGTAACAAATTACTGTATGTTCGGAATATCTTAGTTGAACCTCGAGTTGTTCCAACCAATCTTGAACTAACTTTTTCAAAGCTTCAGTGATTTTTTCCATCATTATCTTAAATCTCTCTACTCCTCTATTTCCTGATATTTTATACTCGGTCGAACTAAATTGCATCCTATAAAACTATGGTAGTTATTGCGAATTTATGCTAGAGTTTTGTGCGTTTTGTTTGTGTCGAAAAGGAATTGCATGTACCGAATAGAGGAAAAAATAATCGGATGGTGTAACGAATTGTTAAAAAAATTCGGAGGACGCAATCTCATTATTTCAATTCCTTATGTCTGGATTTTTTTGTTTTTTATTTGTCCTTGCCTAATTTTGATAAAAATCAGTTTCTCAAAAGAAGTTTTGGCAACACCTCCTTACACATCGATCATAGATTGGGTTGAGGGATCGACTTTACAAGTCAGATTAAATTTGGGAAATTATCTGACTTTATTCACCGACGAAATGTACATAAAAGGCTTTGCCACGTCGATTTTAATTGCTGGAGCTTGTACGATTTGCTGTTTGATTTTGGGATTCCCGATGGCATATTCAATAGCGAGGTCTTCAAAAAAATACCGATCTATTTTGTTAATGCTTGTAGTGCTTCCTTTTTGGACTTCGTTTTTGATTCGAGTATACGCTTGGATTGTATTATTAAGTCCAGCAGGTGTCATCAATAACATTCTAATGAAACTGGATTTAATATCTGCTCCGTTACCTTTGATGAATAATACTTACTCCGCATGTTTGGGAATCGTCTACGCTTATCTGCCTTTCATGATATTGCCTTTGTATAGTGCCATCGAAAAAATTGATTATTCAATGATGGAAGCCGCTTATGATTTGGGATGCACTCCACTCAAAGCTTTTTTCGAAGTAATTGTTCCGTTAGCGATGCCGGGAGTATTTGCAGGTTCTGCGTTAGTTTTCGTTCCTGCAATCGGAGAATTTGTTATTCCTGAATTATTAGGTGGAGCTCAAACTCTCACCATAGGACGTTTAGTTTGGAATGAATTTTTCGGAAATCTTTCCTGGCCGACTGCCGCTGCGTTATCGATAATTTTGTTAATCTTCGTTGTGTTGCCGATCGTCATTGCCCAACGACAGAAAGAATCTTCGAAGGAGAAATTGCAGTGAAATTTTCATGGTCAAAATTTTTTCTCTTTGTCGGATACATGTTTTTGTACATTCCCCTTTTGTGTATCGTAGTTTACTCCTTCAACGAGTCGAGATATCTCAGCACTTGGGGTGGATTTTCTATAAAATGGTATAAAGCATTAATTTCAAACAAGGTTATTTTACATGCAACTTGGACCAGCTTAAAAGTAGCAAGCATCTCAGCAACTATTTCCGTAATTTTAGGAACAATGGCTGCTTTGGTAATTACTCGATTCGGAAGGTTCAAAGGAAAGAGTCTTTTCGTAGGATCAATCACCTCTCCGCTAGTTATGCCTGAAGTCATCATGGGATTATCCTTGCTTATGCTGTTCGTAGGAATGCAAAAAATTACCGGAGGATTCGATCGCGGAGTCATGACGGTAGTTATCGCTCATATTACTTTAACATTATCCTACGTAACGATGGTTGTTCAGTCTCGACTACAAGACCTTGATCAATCCATTGAAGAAGCAGCGTTAGACTTAGGAGCTTCTCCGTTAAAAGTTTTTTTCGTTATTACTCTGCCAATGATAGCTCCGTCCATTATTTTAGGATGGTTGTTAGCATTTGCGCTATCGCTCGATGATGTGGTGATTGCCAGTTTCGTGGCTGGTCCTGGCGCAACTACCTTACCGATGGTGATCTTCTCAAGTTTACGTTTCGGAATATCTCCTGAGGTTAATGCTCTAGCGACTATTTTAATAGCAACGTTATCAGCAGGAGTAATTACAGCAGCTATTTTAATTTACAAAAAGAAGATTCAGAAGGAGAGAAGAAATGAGACCCTACGTTATAGTTCTGGGGAATGAAAAAGGCGGAACAGGAAAATCCACCTTAGCTATGCATATTGCTGTTTATCTTTTAAACCAAGGATTTAAGATTGGAACCATCGATATTGACGCAAGACAAGGAACTTTTACTCGATATTTTGAAAATCGAAAAAATAACAGTTCGGAGAACATAAAGCTATCTGAACATTTGGCTGTCTTTAAAGATTCTTCTGAATCAAGTATTGAAGCATCTCAAAGTAAAGATATAGAATCCATAAAAAATGCTTTCAGCAAGTTAAAATCATGCGATTTTCTTGTAATCGATACACCAGGAAACGATACTTTCTTGTCAAGAATGGTCCATTCTCATGCAGATACTTTGATAACACCTATAAACGAAAGTCTCATTGATCTTGATGTTTTGGTAAGAGTGAATCAAGGAGAGTCTCATTCTATGAAGCCGAGTATTTATGCTGAAATGGTTTGGGAACAAAGAAAATCCAGAGCCATTCGACGCGAAAAACCAATAGACTGGATCGTAGTAAAAAACAGAATGTCTCCGTTGTATTCGAACAACAGAAAAAATGTTAATACCATTCTAGAAGCACTATCTCGAAGAATCGGATTTCGCTTGGGCAGTGGTTTTTGTGAACGTGTCATTTTCAAAGAATTATTCGTGTCCGGCTTAACTTTACTGGACCTTGAATCTCAAGGAATCGACCTGAGTATTTCGCACGTAGCTGCTCGTCAAGAATTGCGAGATCTGATCCATTTTATGAAATTACCAAAGTTAAATAATGGACAATAACTTTGGGAATGTAAACGTCATTGAAGAATGCTGTTAGAAAACATTAAAGGATAGTGATGACTTGTACTGTTCAAAAATTCGGAGGGACTTCAGTAGGAACGCTGGAAAGAATTCGTCATGTGGCAGAGTTAATCGCCAAAGCGCACAATACGAAAAAAGTTGCCATAGTTGTATCCGCCATGGCGGGAGTCACAAATAAATTTATCGAATATGCTCACGATTTGGGAAGTTTTGAAGGTGATGCTGAGTATGATAGTGTTGTTTCTTCAGGCGAACTTGTTACTGCAGGACTTCTTGCTATTTCTCTGAAAAATTTAGGACTGAATTCCCGGTCCTACGCAGGATGGCAAATTCCAATAGAAACATCTTGCAGTTACGGGTCTGCAGTTATTCAATCTGTGAACCCACATACTCTGGAAAAAGATCTGCAAGACGGAATTATCCCTGTTGTTTGCGGATTCCAAGGAATCAGCTCTGAAAACAGAGTCACAACATTAGGACGAGGGGGCTCCGACCTGACTGCAGTTGCCGTAGCCGACGCATTAAAAGCAGATCTTTGCGAAATTTATTCCGATGTCGACGGAGTCTATACTGTTGATCCGAATTTATATCCTCAAGCATGTCGCATAGATAAAATTCATTACGATGAAATGAAAGAAATGGCGGCGTTAGGAGCAAAAGTGTTGCAAGAACAGTCCGTGGATTTTGCAATGAAAAAGAACGTTCGCATCCGAGTCGCTTCAAGTTTTGTTGAAAACGAAGGAACGATAATTTGTTCAGAAACCTCTGAAAAAAAATTCAGCGGATTAGCTATTACACAAAATCTTTCACAATTTAAAATACATCACAAACTGAAATCGCATCTGCCGATAGTCGAGTTATTGGAACAGCATTTTATCCGTTGCGAAACCTTAAAAATATGTGATAGTAAATTCAGCATTTTAATCGATCGACAGAAAATTCCGTTAATGCAAAGTTTATTTTCTAAAGAAAGTAATATATTGAATGTGAAACGAGAAATAGTTCGCAAAAATTTTTCAAGAATCAGCATAATAGGATCGGGATTCACACAACACGACATTGAACGAGTTACTTCCGTTTTAAAGATAACAAAAATTGAAGTTTTTTATTGCTCGATCAGGAAGAATGGAATAAATTTAGTCGTGTTGACTGAAAATCTTTTGAAGTCCATAGATATCTTACATAGAAGCTGCGGGTTAAAAAAATGAGTGAAAAAATTTTAAAATTAATGGAGCGTGGAACAAAGATTTTGGGATCAAAGTACGCGATCATGGGCGGCGCTATGACCTGGATTTCCGAATCGAATTTAACATCAGCTCTCTCAAATGCTGGACTGTTTGGAGTGTTGGCTTCTGGAGCTATGGACGGCGAGTTGCTGAAAAAAGAGATCACAGCAACTCAGGAAAAAACCAATAAAAATTTCGGTGTTAACATCATTACTATGAATCCGAAAATCAATGATTTAATTGATGTATGTGGAGAAAAAAAGGTTTCTCATGTAATCTTAGCGGGAGGAATTCCAGAAAAGTCGACAATCGAAAAGATTCACAGTTATGGAATACAAGTTATCGCTTTCGCTCCGGCTCAAATAATTGCCAAGAGGTTGTTCAGACAGGGAATCGATGCATTAGTAATCGAAGGAAGCGAAGCCGGTGGTCATGTCGGTCCTCTTTCTACAATGGTTCTGATCCAAGATATTCTTTTAAATATGAAGGAATATCCTATTTTCGTTGCCGGCGGAATTTTAAGAGGTGAAATGGTCGCTGCGTTACTGAAACTTGGAGCTTCAGGGTGTCAATTGGGAACTGTTTTCGCTTGTTGCAAGGAATCAATCGCTCACGAAAATTTCAAAAAGGCCTATTTTCGAGCCAGTGGAAGGAATGCTATTCTGCCTGTACAGTTGGATAAAAAATTCAACATCGCTCCGGTCCGTGCTTTGGAAAATATTGGAATGGATGAATTCGTAGAAAAGCAGAGAGAGGTTTTACAAAAATTTGAAAGAGGTGAAGTTGCTGCCACGAACGGAAAGCTTTCTTTAGAGCATTTCTGGGCAGGATCGTTGAGGCGTGCTGTCCGAGAGGGAGATACTGATCGTGGCTCTTTGATGTCGGGTCAAATCGTCGAACTTATAAAAGAAGAAAGATCTATCCAGGAAATTATCGATCAAATTTTGAAAGAAGCAGAATCCTTTTTGGATTGAAATTGTGCATTTTCGTAATTCGTCGCTGATTCCTCACTGAAAGCAGTTTTGAATTTGCCTCTTGTGGTTGGTTGGTTATCAATAACGAGTTTAACCGTTCGCTGTATTTAGTTAGCTATTGTTAATGAAATTGCGAGAAATATCTCGTATCTTTCAAAAGACGGTTTCGTTTTACAAAATTAACTGAATATTATAATAAATTTGATAGGATCATAATTATATTGTGAAATGGAACGAAAAATGCAGGAAACTATTATTCGCAGAATTGATTTTTGCGATGTGGATATGACGGGAGTCATGTGGCACGGAAATTATTGCAAGTACTATGAAGATGCGCGATGCCATCTTCTCAAAAAACTGGGATTTTCTTATCAAGAAATCTACGAAAGAAATCATCAAATTCCATTAATTTGTTTAAAGATAAAGTATTCTCGACCTTGCTATTTTGATCAAGAAATTTCCGTTACAGCAGAATTGGTAAAAGCAGATCACTTCCTTGTAATAAAATACATCATAAAAGATAATGAAACAGGTAAGTTGATTTCTAAAGCCGAAACAAAACATGCATTTTATGACGCTCAAAAAAAACGAGCACTTATCAATGCTCCAGAATTTATCCTTCAAAAGATACAGAATAAATAATATTAGACAAGAGAAACAATGAAAACTATTTCTAAAAATTTTTTCTGACCTCCCTAATATTATTGAGATTCCAAAGCAAAAGTTGTAGAATGCCATCGGGAAAAACAAGTGGATTTTATTATGACAACAGCACCTATTATGCCAAAGGGTACCGCAGTTTGGTTGATTGAGAATACTGCGTTGACGTTTGAACAGATAGCACAGTTTTGTGGGTTACATGTTCTGGAAGTTCAAGCTCTTGCCGATGAACAGGCATCTGCTGGAATGATTGGTGTTGATCCAATAAAAATGGGGCAATTAACCGCTGAGGAAATCGAAAGATGTTCGAAAAATCCGAACGCTCGGTTGTTTTTATCCACATCTGCCATTCCTGTTTTAAAAACAAAAAACAAGAAAAAATATGTTCCGCTAAAAAAAAGGCAAGAACGCCCAGATGCTGTTGCATGGTTGATTAAGTACTATCCCGATATGCCTGATTCAGTGATTTGCTCATTGTTATCAACAACGAAAAGCACTGTTGCATCCATTCGTGAAAGAACGCATACTCGCATAACTGAATTAAAACCAAGAGATCCTGTCTTGTTAGGATTCTGTTCACAAATAGAACTCGATGCCGCGATTGCTTCTCTAGAAAAGACCAAAGGAGAAGCTGATCAAGCATGATTACCCTTCTTTTCGCGATACTTACACTTGTTTTGTTGATTAAGTTGAATGAGATTCTTGGGGTAAGTATCGGGTTCAAAATATCGAGAGAAAATTTTGAAAATCCAACCGCTGAGAAGTCAGAGATTAAGGAGTTTTCTGAGCAAGAGAAAATTTTGAAAACAATGTCCAAAAATGGATTGAAATTCGATGAAGAAGACTTCCTAAAAAAAGCAAAAAAAGTGTTTGAACTGGTTTTTAATGCTTATTCTAGCGGAGATAAATCTACTTTAAAAGATTTGTTGTCTCCGAGAACTTTCAAAGCCTTTTCCATGGCGATTGACGATCGCAAAAAGCGAGAAGAAACTCTCGAAGGAAGTATTCTTCAGTTCGTTAAGACCGAGTTGATTGAATCAAATGTTGATAATGAAACCATGTACATCACTGTGCAATTCGTAACCGATCAAATTACGGTTTTAAAATCAAAAGATGGAATCATTTTAGAAGGCAGCCCTGATTATGTAGAAAGTCGTACAGATCTTTGGGTTTTCTCACGAAAAATCAACTCTTCTGATCCTCGCTGGTTTTTGCACGAAATAAAATCAGAAAATTGATGATTAGCTTAGCAATTTATCATCCGCAAATTCCACAAAATACCGGAACATTGTTAAGATTAACATCATGTCTTGGTGTTCATGTTGATTTAATTCGACCTTTTGGGTTTGTTTTTAACGATACAAAACTAAGACGAGCAGGAATGGATTATCTCAAAACCGCAGATTACGAAATTCACGATTCTTTCGATATTTTTCTAAAAAAATCTGAAGGACACAGAGTAATCGCGATGGACGCAAATGATGTTTCTGTCGCTCACCATGAGTTTCAATATCAAGATGGTGATATTTTGATGGTAGGCTCTGAGCATTACGGATTTTTATACGAAGATTTGAATAAATGCACAGCAATGGTAAAAATTCCTATGGTAAAAGGACGTCGTTCAATCAATATGGCAATTTCCGCGTCGATTGTCCTATCGGAAGCCATGTCCCAGTTAAATATTTTTCCGTCACTATAACGAAAATTAAATTTTTACTTACCAATATCGTATAAAATTTCAAAAATGGTTTTGTTGTTTTTGTGGATTATCGAATGACGAAAAATAAAATTATCGGAGAAATTTTTCTAGAACGAGGACTTATTTCCTCTGAACAGATTTCTGCAATTGCAAATACAAACTCAAATCGTTTATTCGGTCAAACTGCCGCAGATTTGGGACTGATTTCCGAAGACGATCTATTGAATATTCTTTCAGAAATTTATCGTATCGAAGCAATCAGTTTAGAATTTTTATATATAAAAGAAGAAACTCTAAAATTGTTAAAACCTGAAATAGCTTCTGAATGCAATGCAATAACCTTTTTCGAAGACAAAAATTTAGTAAAAGTCGCAATATCGGATCCAGGAAATATCCTAGCTATAGATAAAATTCGATCTCAAATAAAAGATCGAGAAGTAAAATTTTACATAGCGAAAGAAAATGAGATATTACGATTCATTGAAATCATGAAGAATGATAAAGAATTAATAGAATCTAATCCATTGATGCTACTCAATAAAATCTTCTTTAACGCATCGGAACAAAAAGCCAGTGATATCCATTTCGAACCAATGGAAAACTTAGTACGTGTAAGGTTTAGAATAGATGGAATTTTAAAATCTTTTCAAATGATCGAAAAAGAATCTTGGACTCGAATTCAATCGAGATTAAAACTTTTGGCGAATTTGGATATCACTGAAAATCGGCGTCCTCAGAGTGGACACACTCGTATTCACATTGCCGGAAAAATAATAGATCTGAGAATTTCAACTCATCCAGGAATTTTCGGGGAAAATTTCGTGATCAGAATGTTCAATCTATCATCAGGAATAAAATCTTTAGCTGAACTTAATTTTGAATATGAGGATTTTTGTTGGTTAAAAAGAGCAATTTCTTATCCTCATGGAATTTTTCTCATCATCGGTCCCACAGGAGCGGGAAAAACCACTACTTTGTATTCACTATTGCAAAGTCTAAACTCATCCAACCTAAATATAATGACTCTGGAAGACCCCGTTGAATATCAAATTGAAGGAATTCGCCAGTTAGATATTCAGGAAGAAGGCATCGTTACTTTTTCAGACGGAATAAAATCAATTTTACGACAAGATCCTGACATCATTTTAATCGGAGAAATTCGAGATGAGTCCACTGCCGCTATGGCCGTACGAGCTTCGCTCACTGGACGATTAGTAATCGCAACTTTGCATGCTGCAACGCCAATCGAAGGCATTCGGCGTCTGCAAGACTTCAAAATAAATTTAACAGATTTTATTCCATCCCTTATCGGAATTTTTTCGCAAAGACTTGTTAGATATAAAAAAGGAAATGATTATCAAGGACGCTTCCCTATTAGCGAATATGTCTTTTTTTCTGATCAACTAAAAAATAAAATTTTAGAAGGAGATTTAAACTTTGAACCAGATAAAACTTTTAAAATCTCCGCTCAAAATGCTATCGAAAAAAATCTGACAGACATTAAAGAAATCAGAAGAGTACTGGGTCATGAAAGTTTTTAAGTACGAAGCTCTCTCCAAAAAAGGAAACAAGAAATCTGGAGTTATTTTTGCCGACAGTGATTGCATAGCGTACAAAACCATCTGCCAAAAAGAATTGATCCCTATCGAAATAGAAAAAGTACGCCGAGTTTCGGCCAAAATATCATTGGAAGAATTGTTAATGTTTTTTATGCATGTAGACTTTCAATTAAAATGTGGATTAAAAATTAACGACGCTATCGATTCCTTCACCGATTCACATAAAAACAAAGTATTATCAGCCCAATTATTAGAAATCTCCAATTCATTAAAAAACGGGCAGTCTTTGAATGAAGCATTTAAAAATTCGATCTTCGATAATATCATCTCAGGACTGTTAAATTCAGCAGAAAAAACTGGAAATATATCCGAAATTATCGCTAATATTTTGGCCTTTTTAAAATTAAAAAATGATTGGAAAGAAAAAGCAAAATCCACCCTTTCCTACCCTCTTTTTATCACGTTAATAGCAACAATTATAATGTGGGTTTGCATTGTATTTTTAGGTCCACAAGTCATTTCACTTTTGAATGATTATAACCGTGAAGAAGTTCCTTTCTTAACTAATTTCGCAGTAAATTATCTTCCGACATTAGGAGTAATTTTTTCGATATTTATCATCTCGATTTTTTCTTGTTTTATCGGGTTTTCCGCATCACAAAAATTTCGAAACAAAATACAAAACTACTTTTTATCAATTCCGAAAATCGGCAATATATTAAGAAAAATTGCTCTTTGGAATTTTTTCAAAATCTTACACATCGCACTAAATTCAAAACTAGATTTCATAAAATCTTTTGAACTCGGAATTGAATCCATCAAAATCAAAAAAATTAAAAATGATTTTGAAAAAATAAAAACAGCAATCATTTCAGGCCATAAAATTTTTGAAGCATTTTCATCACTAAAATATATCTCTCCATCAATATCCACTGCAATTTATGTCGGTGAATCAGGAAATAATTTATTGGAAAGCATGCGACATATATCCGAAGAATTATATAAAGAAATTTTAAGCGAAATAGAAACTTTCGGACGCTCCCTCAGCGTCGGATTAACTTTATTGACAGGTGGTATTTTCATTTTTATCTTGGGCAGTCTATTCCTACCTCTTTACAACTATATAGGGATTATCCATCAATGAACATTATCGGAGAAAATCAAAAACATCACAAATTCTCTCGAAATGATCTTGTCGTTCTCGACAAAAATGTCGCGGTATTTTCAGTAGAACGACTTCAAAATTGCTCGATAATTGAAGCTGTAAAAATTCTCCGTTACAAAAGAAAATATAGCGAGGATTTTTTCCATCTTTATTGGCACAATTTTTTTAAAAATTCTCCGAAATACCTTCAGAAAATAGTAATTCAAGACCGATGGAAAAATTATGTACTAATCGAAAATATAATTGCAGAATATCTAAACAAAAAAGAAGTAAATTTCACAGATGAATGGGTATACGTAGGATTACACGATTGGTCTGGTTACAGAATAATTGTCGGCTGCGGTCCAGCAATCATTTTTAGTAGATTTATTCCTAAAAATATTGTGAAAGAATTCGAAGATACGAAAGTGTATTTGAAAAGACTGCATGTCCATTCTCCAAAAATTTTTTCATCTATCGATGATATCGAAAATGCAAAATTTTTAAACATTGATGATATCCTAGATTTCGCAGAAAAAAATAATTCTATCAAACCAATTTTTGAAAAAGACAAAAGGATCATCACTTACTCTTTATTGATAGTTATTTGTGTTCTGACTTTTATGGTTTCCCTTAATTTTTATGATATTCTCAAACAAGATTATTTTCCGAAAAATAGAAACAATAAAATCCAAAATGAAAATTTTTCAGTCTACATGACTTCAAAAAATTACGATCAATTAATGCAGTTGCTCTTAAATTTAAATGATAATCTGCAATGGAATAAAATTTCTGAATTTTGCAAACAGAATAATATAAAAATTCAATCTCTGAAAATCGATAACTATTTTGCAAAAATCAAAACAAAATTATCTCTGAAAAAAATAAAAAAATTGAAAACTGTTAAAATAGATTATGTAACTGATTCAACTTATGAAAAGCTGGGATTGGATCAATCAGTGGAGGCTATAATATGGCTAAAATTAAATTGACCGACCTAATAAAAATCATTTTTATTTTGATAATAATTTGCGCTTATCAGAATTTTAAAATCCAAGATTATCAGAAAATTTTAAAGGCAGAAAAAATCCGAAAATCAAAAATGAACAACATTCAACAAAACGCAAATTTAAAAAAATTTCTGAAATCAAAAGAAAAAATGTTTCAAAAAAATGAAAATCTAAAAAACAGTATTTTTAATATCTCAAAAACTTTTCGAATAAATCATATTTTATTTAAAGAAACATCTTTAGATAAATTCGAACTAAAATTTAAAATCAATAATGAAGAAGATTTGTACTCAATACTTAACAAGTTACGAACCGAATTGAATGGAATCATTTTTTTCGATGAGGTAAAAGTGAAAAATTTGGAAAAATCTCTTCAAGTCGCTCTTGTTTGTAAAATTTTTTATCCATCTCAAAATTTAAAAAAATATTTTTATATAAATAAGATCAACGAAGAAGAATTTCCAGAAATATTTGATCTGCAAAAAACAAAAAACTACCAACTAAACGGAATCTTGCATTATGATACGGCTTATATTAACGGAAACCCCTTCCATGAGGGAGATTCTATAGGGAAATACAAAATCATAAAAATTCATGACGAATTCATTACTGTCAAAAGCAAAAAAAAATCTTTAAACATAAAAATAGATGAAACTTGGTAAAATTTATTAACTTTATATTAACCCTAATTTGAGATAATACAATTAACCGGGAGTGTGCAATATGAAAGATATATCTAAAGATGACTTTAAAAACAGGGCATTAAAGTACGCTTTAATTACTGTAGTTATCTTGATCGCGATAGTTATCATGATTTCCTGCTATCGAAAACAGGGAAAAACTGTTCTTGAAAATAGCGTATTTGATCCGAAAAATACTCAAGAGAAAATCATCTTCGACGATATAAAAATCCAAATAAACAATGACATTTTTTCATACGATCAAGTTCGTAATGAAGTCAGAGAAAAAGATATAATTTCGTACTTCAATAAAAACATAAAAAAAGGAGATACCGTATTGTACGTGAGCCAGGATGTTGGAGTACAACAGCTTTTAGTCGCAAAATTAGTTTCCCAGCCAGGGCGTATATACATATTGAATCCTTTCGAGAAATATAATGATACAATTAACATCAGTGCAAAATCTAATAAATTTGAAAACAGAGTATTTACTGAAGCTGTAGCAATATCTGATATAACCTCCGACGGCCTTTTGGTTTATAAAAGCAATGAATCACCAGAGTACGGAACTATTGAATCATCCAACGATAAATTGGAAAAAGGATACAAAGCTTTAAAAGTAAGGGTATCGACGTTAGATGACCTCCATCCGAATTTGCAAAATATTAATTTTCTGAGAATTAGTCGTAAAAAAGATGCAATCAAAGCGATTAATGGAGCACAACAAATTATCAAACACTCCCCGAAAATAAAAATTATTTTGGACTACGAAAAAGACGAGTTTCAGAACTTAGCGACTGAACTAAACAAACTAAAAGATCACGGTTTCAAAATTTATATAATCAATCAAGACGGAGACATTTTTCTTTCGGACTTGAAAGATGTAACGAAAGGACATGTGTTGTTACAGAGAGATTAAACTTCTCTGCTCTTCCCAAGTCAAAGCTATTTTTAATTATAATTATTGATTTGTAGTCAGTATTTATTCTTAAAATTATTTAGATTCCAGCTCATTGTTTTATTTTTTGAGAATATTCTTAATCTCGAAAGCAAGTTATGGTTTAATTTCTAGAAAATTAAGAGCGGAAAAAACATGATAGATGGTTGGATTTGTTTAGATAAACCAAAAGGAATTTCATCGAACTTCGCGATGATTAAAGTCAGAAAAATTTTGCGCGAAAAGACAGGATATGTCGGAACCCTCGACCCTTTCGCGACAGGAGTACTTCCGATAGCTGTAGGACGAGCCCGAAAATTTATTCAATTCGTTGAAGAAGGCATAAAAACGTATGAATTTGAGGTTGTATTTGGGGCAAGCACAGATTCTTATGATGAAACAGGTCAAATTTTAGAAACAACAGATGTTATACCGTCGCGAAATCAAATTTTAGAAATTCTTCCGAAATTTTTGGGAAAAATAGAGCAAACTCCGCCAAAATTTTCAGCCATAAAAATCAACGGTCGCCGAGCTTGCGACTTGGTTCGCCAGAATAAATCGGTGGAAATTCCCTCCCGAAAAATTTTTATTCATAGTTTGCATTTATTGGATTTTTGCGAAAATCATTTCGCAAAATTTCAAGTCAGTTGCTCAAAAGGAACGTATGTCCGTACTTTGGCCGTCGATATCGCACAACAATTAGGCAGTTTGTGTTACGTAAAAGAGCTAAGAAGGGTAAAATCCGGCTTTTTTTCTATCGACCAATCAATTTCACTGGAAAAATTAGAGAAAATAGTAGATACTAACAAATTGGATAGTAACTTGTTTCCATTGGAAAGTCCGCTGGACGACATCCCGGCCTTATCTTTGGAAAAGGGTTATGTATCTAAGTTGCAGAATGGGCTGTCGGTTCAGCTCGCAAATTCCAAATTTCTTTCGTCGAATGTAAAATTATTCGACAGCGAAAGCGGAGAGTTTGCTGGTGTTTGCTTTGTTTCTGCGGACGGTTTGGTTACTGCCGTCAAGATGTACTTAAATTAGGAGAAAAAAAGATGTCGATTGAAAAAAAGGATCTAATCGAAAAATTTGCAAGACATGATGGTGACACAGGTTCACCTGAAGTACAGGTGGCTATTCTGACTTCGAGAATCAATTCTCTTGGAGAGCACATGATTACTCATCCGAAAGATTTTCACTCTAGGCGCGGACTTTTGGCCATGGTCAGCAAAAGAAGAAAATTGTTAGATTATCTCAAGAGAGAAAGCGTCGAAAGATATTCGGCTCTCATTAAATCGTTAGGTTTGAGAAGATAATTTTATAGGGGAAAAGTTATGGTAACAAGAAAAGAGATTACCTGGGGCGGTAGGGTATTATCTGTAGAGACGGGTCGCTGGGCAAATCAAGCAGATGGATCGGTTGTTGTAAGATATGGAGACACGATGGTTTTGTGTACTGTAGTTGCAGCAAAAGAATCAAACTCTGATGTCGACTTTTTCCCCTTAACTGTTAACTATATAGAAAAAGCTTATGCTGCCGGGAAAATTCCGGGAGGATTTGTAAAAAGAGAAGGTCGTCCGTCCGAACATGAAACTTTGGTCTCAAGATTAATCGACCGTCCGATCAGACCATTGTTCCATAAGAATTTTAAAAATGAAACTCAGGTCATTTGTACTGTTTTGAGTTTCGATGGCGAAAATGATCCTGATATTATTTCCATAATAGGTGCTTCTGCCGCTTTGACGATTTCGGGAATCCCGTTCCTCGGACCTATCGCAGCAGCTCGCATCGGATACGAAAACGGTGAGTTTATTTTAAACCCAAAGGTCGGTCATGAATCTAATTTAAATTTGATCATCGCTGGATCTTCTGATGGTGTGTTGATGGTTGAATCAGGTTCAAATCAACTGTCGGAAAAAGATATGCTCGCAGCTTTAAAGTTTGGACACAAATCGTATCAACCAATTGTTGAAATGATCACAGAATTGGCAGAAGAATGTGCGAAAGATCCATGGGAAGTCTCGGAAGAATCTAATTCTGATACGATTATAGAAGAAATTACGGATAACTTTTTATCAGGCATTGAACAGGCTTACGCAAAGAATTCTAAGCACGAAAGATTAGAGGCGATGGAAAAAGTCCGTGAAGCAGCAGTTGCTCATTTCGCAGATCGTGAAGAAGAGTTCGCAGAAAGTTATGTTGAAGGAAAGTTTAAGGAAGTTTGCTCAAGATTTATGAGAAACAAATTGCTTTCCACTGGAAAAAGAATCGACGACCGTTCATCAGTGGATATTCGTCCTATCAGCACTGAGATAGCGGTGTTGCCGAGAGTTCACGGTTCAGCAGTGTTCAAGAGAGGTGAGACTCAGGCTTTAGCTATCACAACTTTGGGAACCTCTCAGGATGAGCAATTGATAGATGGTTTGACAGGTGAATACACCGAGAGATTTTTGTTACACTACAACTTCCCTCCGTTTTCTGTCGGAGAGATAAGCAGATTGGGTTCTCCGGGACGCCGTGAAATCGGGCATGGAAAATTGGCATGGCGTGCAGTAAGCCAAGTTTTGCCGACAAAAGAAGAGTTTCCTTATGCGATTAGAGTCGTTTCGGAAGTTTTGGCATGCAATGGATCATCATCAATGGCAACAATATGCGGAGCATCTTTGTCTTTGATGGATGCAGGAGTTCCTCTGAAAAGTGCAGTCGCGGGAATCGCGATGGGATTAGTAATTGATTCCGAAGGTAATTATGTAATCCTCAGCGACATTATGGCGGAAGAGGATCACTTAGGAGATATGGATTTCAAGGTAGCTGGAACAGAAGCAGGAATTACTGCATTGCAGATGGACATCAAGGTTACCAGTGTTACTTTCGATATTCTCGAAAAAGCATTAAATCAAGCAAGAGAGGGACGTTTATACATTTTAGGAGAAATGGCAAACGGCATTAGCTCTCCGAGAGCCGAACTGAATGAAAACGCACCGAGGTTAGAAACTTTTTCTATCGCAAAAGATAAAATTCGTGAAGTTATCGGTAGTGGCGGGAAGGTTATACGGGAAATTATTGATAAAACCGGAGCAAAAATCGACATCGATGATGATGGAAATATTACTGTTGCATCCGCTTGCGGGGCTTCCTTGCAAAAGGCTATCGATATGATCAAATCAATTGCATATGATCCAGAGCCGGGAACTATTTACAATGCAAAAGTAGTAAAAATTATGGAGTTCGGAGCTTTCGTTAATTTCTATGGAACTCGTGAAGGGCTTGTGCATGTCAGCGAGATATCGGATGAACGCGTCGAAAATGTTTCGGATGTATTGAAGGAAGGTGATGAAATAAAAGTTCTCTTCAAAGGATGTGATAACAAAGGACGTGCAAGATTAACCATGAAATTTAATAAAGAAGAATCTCATGAATCAAATGACGGAGAAGAGGAAAGCACTCCAAGGAAATTCCCAAAGGGAAAAAGACCTTCAAAAGATTCTGAAGATTCAGAAACTCCAGCATCAAAAAGAAGAAAAAAAGCAGATTCTTCAGAGGATGCACCTAAAAAGAATACTAGAAAAAAGAGAGAAACCTTAAGGTAATCTCGAAGTTTAGGATTTTATAAAAAGTTATCTCCTTATCAAAAAGATAAGGAGATTTTTTTGTATCAATTGCATTCTCTCGCAAAAAACAACTAAAGCCAATCTTTCAAAACCATATAAGATTTATCTGAAACTATTCTTTAAAATCCTGGATTTTTCACGATTCCATTCTCTTTCTTTAATGGTTTCGCGTTTATCGACATTGCGTTTTCCCTTTCCGAGACCGATAGATATTTTTACAAATCCTTTTTCGTTGAAATACGCCTTTAGAGGAATCAAAGAATAACCACTTTTTTTCAGCGCACCAATCAATTTTTTTATTTCTCTCTTTTTCAAAAGAAGTTTTCGATTTCTCTTTGGCTCATGATTCATCAAATTAGCCATAGAATATCTCGGTATATTCATTTGATAAAGAAAAACTTCACTATCAGCAGTCAGCCCAGCATAAGCATCGGAAAGGTTCACTTTGTTGTTACGCAGAGATTTCACCTCTGTGCCAAACAGCACTACCCCCGCTTCCCAAGTATCAACGATTTCATAATCATAATGCGCTTTTCTGTTTACGCCGATTTCCTTATATTTTGACATTGTTTTCTCTCTTCAAACACTAGTTTTTCAAGGATCTCATCTATTTTGCGGCGAAGATCTACACTAATTGAAGTCAATGGCTCACGAACTTCGTCTGACATAATTCCCAACTTACTCAAGGCATATTTCACAGGTGATGGACTTGGTTCTGCAAACATTAGTGAATTTAATATAGCTAAAATATCTCTGCATTTTGCAAAAGTTTCCACATCTCCGCTCATAAAAGAATCATATGCAGAAACGCAAAGTTTTGGACAAACATTCGCACTTACTGAAATAACTCCGTCTGCTCCCATCGCTAAGGCACCACAAGCGCTATCATCATTTCCTGTAAGAAAATCAAAATCTCTATTCAAATCTTTTTTCCACAGAGAAAATCTGGTTAAATCTCTTGAACACTCTTTGATCGCAACAATATTTTTTAATTCCACCAGAGAATTGAAGGCTTCTCTTTCAATACTTGTTCCAACACGCGATGGGTTATTATACAAAATAATCGGCTTCGATGTATTTTCACTCAATTTTGAAAAATGTAAAACGATTTGCGATTGAGTAGGTTTAATATAAGGTGGACAAATACATAAAAATCCATCAACATACTTTTCCGAATTCTTCATCAAACTCAAACAAGTTTCGGTAGAAGAAGAAATTATGCCACCGATCAGTTTTATTCTACCTTTGACCACACCATTTGCAACTTTAATTAAATATTGCTGTTCTTTTGGTGATAACGACAAAGATTCCCCTGTTGATCCGCAAACGACAATTCCTGTAACACCCGAACCCGACAGCCATTCAACATGTTTTTCGAACGCTTCGAAATCTATATCTCTATTTTTAAACGGAGTCACTACCGCAGCGATATATCCTCTAAACACCTTGCCCTCTAAAAATCATACGCTCTTAGTATAGAAAAACCTTATCAGTTTTCAATCCATTTTTACAAATAATACCCACACCATCACATATAGAAACTTCTATAGTTTTTCAGACAAATCCACAATCAACGAATTATTTTCAATACTTGCTTTGGCTCCATAAACCAGAGGAAAATTTTTCTTACCATGACCAAAATTATCTGTAACAAACATCGGAATATCCATCTCACTCGCAAAATATTGCAGATATTTTTTGCATCCTTTTACGCCAAAAAACTCTCCGAAAATTATAGCTTTGACTTTCTTCAGCTTCCCTGCCACTTTTAAATGATGCAGAGATCGATATACGCTCGGCGCCGTCTCATTACAATCTTCAATAAACAAAATCTTATTATCTGTATCTATTTCCCAGTTAGTTTTCAAACTGGATTCGATCAAAGTAAGATTTCCTCCCGTCAGTTCCCCTGTAATTTTTTTAGCTATCTTATTAGAATTATTCAGCGGGAACAAACCTGAAATTTCATATTGCTTAACCCGATGCTCTAAAATATCCAGCAACACGCTCCAGCTTTCATGAAAATAGTCATCCTTTGCTGTATGAACTATCATTGGAGCGTGTATTACCGTCCAATTCTTCCAATTTTGAGAAACATAAAGATTCAATGCTGTGATGTCGCTGAATCCTATCAAAATCTTCTTTTTTTTCGGCTGCGGAATATTTGCTAACCGATCAATCAATTTATAGGAACCAAAACCTCCACGCATAGCCCAGATAATATCGGAATTAGAATTAATACTTCGCTCTAGCCGAATAAATCTGTTGTCATCGGTATCCGAAAATCTGTAAATATTTTTGTCAATAAATGCTTCATCGGGAATTATTATCCCAAACTTTCGTATATCACGCAGATATTCTTTCCGAAAATCTTTAACTATTCCGCTTGCTGGAGAAACATAATCCACTTTTAATTTAGCAATTCTCTTTAAAATAATTGCTCTTTCATCCTCTTGCGCTGTCTTTTGAGCATTCTTACCAGAATAAGCCGAGTTGACCTTAGACTTATCGGCAAACGACTGCTCAACCTCACCTATAAAAAAAAGAAGACTTAACAAAAATGTTACACGACTGAACTTTTTCATTTATAAAGATCTTTATTAACGTTCCTATATTTCGAAAATATGAAATAAACTGTTGGTACTATAAATAGAGTAAATAAAGTTCCAATCGACATACCACCAACTATTGACCAACCGATCTGTCGACGAGCGGCAGCGCCCGCTCCAGTTGCAAATGCCAACGGAATATTTCCTATTACCATCGCAAAAGTCGTCATCAAAATAGGACGCAATCTCAGATAAGATGCTTCACGCACTGCGTCAAAAGCTTCCTTTCCAGCAGCCCGTGCTCTATTCGCAAAGTCAACGATCAAAATTCCGTGCTTCGTAATAAGTCCTATCAATGTAACAAGTCCTATCTTTGAATAAATATTTAGAGTTCCATCTGGAATAATCCACAAAACAATCAAAGCTCCTGTAATTGAAAACGGAACACTGAGCATAATTATAAATGGATCGATAAAACTTTCGAACTGCGCAGCTAAAATCAAATACACGAACACCAACGCCAAAGCATAAATGAAAATCACTAGAGAACTTTCTTCCAGATAAGTTTTTGTCGAACCTGCGAAAGATAGCTGAATCGTCGAAGGCAACGCTGTATCCTTTATCTGACTCAATCCCTCAACAGCCTCACTCAAACTTACACCATCGGCCAAATATCCATCGGCATTGACCGATAACATCTTATTGTAGTGATACAAATTATTCGGCGAAAAATTCTCCTGAACATAAATCAAATCAGTCACAGAGACCATGCGTTGCTTTTCTTTGTCAGATCCCGTATTTAACTTAGATTTAATAAAGATGTTCGAAAGATCTTCTATTGATTGACGCTGATCTTTTTCCACTTGAATAAACATTTCATCTCGCTTAGATTCCCTTGTAACCCAACCGACCTTTTCTCCTCTAACCAAATAACCAATTGTGTTAGCAACATCTTGGGCCATAATTCCTAAAGACGATGCTTTGTCTCGATCAATTTTTATGATGTACTCTTGCTGTCTTGGAACTAACGACGTCATAACAGTAGAGAACCAAGGATACTTAAAGTTAACGTGAGACAAAAACGCATGCCCGTATTTTTCAAGGTATTCATAATCCTGATTAGTTTGAAGAATAAAGTGAACAACCGGTTTATCCGAACCGCTCGATCCAGCAGAAACTCTACAATTGATTCCTGGAACATCCTTCAACATCGGATTAACTTTCGCCGCAATCTGCTTAGTATTCAGATCTCTTTCGCTCCAATCTTTTAGTAAAATTCCCCCCTCAATCTTCGTCGGATCTGCATTTATATATCGATTCTCAACATAAGGAACAGCTTTTAAAACCTCATCAACTCTCATCGCATTTTCTTTCACAAACTCAAAGCTCGCACCAACAGGAGCTTCTCCGTTAACGCTAAGATAACACTGATCTTCAAGAGGTTTACTTTCAGATGGCAAATAATTTACAGAAATTATTCCGATCAAAGCAACCACCGCTCCGATCGACAAAGAAATCGCTTTGTGATCCAGGGTCCAGGTCAATAAATCGTAATATTTCTTATCTATATTCTTTAAAATTTCTTCCTGTCTATCCGATAATTTTTTGAAATACCCCGTCGCTTTCTCTTTTCGACTACGACTCAACAAACGCGAACACATCATTGGAGACAAAGTTAACGCAACAAATCCTGAAATAATGACGGCTCCAGATAAAGTCAAAGCAAACTCTCGGAAACTCCTTCCCAAATTTCCCGGAGTCAAAGCAATCGGAATATAAGCTGCGGCCAAAGTCAGAGTCATCGCAACAATAGAAAAGAAAATCTCCTTAGAACCGACAATAGAGGCAGTCATCTTATTTAGTCCCTTTTCCATATGCTTATGAATATTCTCAAGAACAACAATCGCATCATCCACAACCAACCCGACAGCCAACACGATAGCCAACAAGGTGAAAGTATTTATAGAAAACCCGAATAAAGCAAGTAGCGCAAAAGTTCCCAACAATGACACAGGTATCGTGACAATAGGAATCAAGGTCGCTCGAAAAGACCAAAGGAACAAAAACACAACAATAATGACCAAAAAAATCGCTTCAAAAATTGCTCTATACACATTTTTCATGGATGCACTAATATCACGAGCATCATCCATCGCGATCACCATCTCAGTACCGCTCGGAAGTAAATCTTGGACTTCTGGCATTGCCTTTTTTACTCGAGCACTCAAATCAACCGGATTTGCATTCGCCTGCTTTGTAATAGTCAACACTACACATTCGCGTCCGTTAAACCAAGACCCTGACCTTTTATCTTCAGGAACTAGCTCCGCATGACCAATATCTTTTATCCTGATAATACTCTCTTTGCCGTTTAAACTTGGAATAATAACTTCATCCATTTCTTTAGCATTGTAGAATTCTCCGTCCAGTATTAACATATACTCACGATCTCTACTAACCAACCGACCGCAAGGTTGTTGTATATGCTGATTCCTCAGGGCATCTAAAATATCCGCAGGAGTATAGTTATAAGCAGCCAACCTCTGAGGATCCAGGAAGATTTTCATTTTCTTAACATTTCCACCAGTCAAAACTACCTTTCCGACCCCATTAATAACCTCGAACTTCGATTTGACATACCTATCAACATAGTCATGAAGATCGTCTACACTAAGCCGGTCGCTGGTAAAAGCAATAACTATTCCCCCCTTGTCATCAGGATCGTCTCGATTAATCGCAGGCTCTGGATTTCCCCACGGCAAATAAACCTTTGCCATAGATAATCTGTCTCTCACATCGGATGCGGCTGCGTCAGGATTTCTTTCGGAATCAAATTCCAAAGTTATTTCACATTCCTCATTTTTACTGCTGGAAGTAATGGTTTCTACTCCTGCAATTGTTGAAAAATGCTCTTCCAAAACCTTTGTTATCTGATTTTCTACAGCCTGCGGACTTGCTCCTCGATATTCAGCTGTTACCGTAACTATGGATTTTTCTATTCGAGGATCCTTTCTGACAGGCAACTGCCATTGACAAACCAAACCAATAATTACAATCAGCAAAGTCAAAACCGTAGAAAAAACCGGTCTCTTAATACAAACTTCTGTTAATCCCATACGATTTCTCCTACTTTAATGAGTCTACTTTTTGCGTGCAGCAGTTTTGTTTTTATCATAGTACTGTTTGTAAGCATTTATGATCTCAGAAGAACTGTACTCATCACGAATTCGAACAGCCCGACCATCACTTACGCCTTCTTTTCCTTTCGTAATAACAAGATCTCCCTCGTTAACTCCGGTAATTATCTCAACATTGCCATCCTTTCTCATACCCGGAGTAACAAGTCTGCGAATTGCCATACCGTCAGACACAACATAAACCATGCTCTCATTTCCAGATTTTTCAACAGCACTTTCTGGAATAACAATCCCTTGTTCACCATCGTTAACAGTAATACGAACCTTCACAAAACGCCCTGGCTTCAATACCTGAGAATTTACTGCGACCTCTTCAGGCACATCTAAAATAGCACGAACATTGAAAGAATGACTTACCTTGTCGCTCTCTGGCTCTATTGCATTTATTTTTGCAGAATAACTATGGAAAGCGTCTCCGCCAACATAAACTTTAACCTCTTGACTGACATAAATTTTATCAATATCGACTTCAGCTACCGTAAAATCTACCTTCAGAGGATGATTGTCAACCAATTTCACCAAATCCATGCCTGATTGAATAAACTGCCCTACGCTAACATGCTTTATCCCGATCATTCCTCCAAATGGAGCTAAAATTTTATGCTTCTCCAGCTTCACTTTTGCTGAATTTAATTGAGCAGAAGTCGTTTGCATATCAGAATAAGCCTGCTCTTTTTTAATCTTAGCGGCAGCTCCTCGATTTGCCAGTTTATCCAATAATTCGTATTCAATTTTAGCCTTACGATAACGAGCTTCGGCCTCTCTTACTTCAGCTTGCGCTAATGACTCATCAAACTGTATTAAAAGATCGCCTTTTTTCACGATCGAACCATCGTTAAAATGTATCTGGTCAACCTTTGCACTAACTTCTGACTTCAAATCAACTGAATCGCATGGCACCAAAGTTCCGATCGTATTTATATACCTTTCAACTGAACCGAAAGTAGCCTTGCTAACCATAACGCTCTGAGCTTTTTCCTGAATTTCAGGAGGTTCCTTGGAAAAAAAGGCATAAACCAATCCACCAAGAACAACAATCGCCCCTCCAATACCCAAAACGACGACCTTATTTGATTTTATCCCTATCATGACATTCACTTCCTCTGTACACCTGGTCGGAGTGAGAGGATTCGAACCTCCGACCCCAGCCTCCCGAAGGCTGTGCTCTACCAGACTGAGCTACACTCCGAAAATTTAGACGCTCTTATGATCGCACAACCTTCTCAAAATATCAAACATTAACAGGAACTTTTTTGTCATAAATTTTCGGTTTCTTGTTAAACGTCAAATATAAGTCCTCAAGTTTTATTTTCTTTTTCTCGTCTCCTGAGATATTCGCAACTACCTGACCATAATTCAAAACAACCAATCTATCAGAATTCTTCAAAGCAAATTCAGGATCGTTAACAACCATAATCGTCGTAATTTTCTTAGATTTGATTATCTTACTGGTGGTCTCTAAAAGAGCACGAGAAGATTCAACATCCAATCCTGTCGAATGCTCATCAATAACTAAGACTTTTGTTCCCTTAATAACCGCAATCAGCAAAGCAAGTACCTGCTTATAAGGCTTAGGAATATCATTGACGGTCTCATGCAATAATTTTTCCATTTCCATAAAATTCAGATTTCTTAACTGAGCATAAAACCTCTCTTCCATATCTTCTCTAATCGCTTCTCTTACAAAGCTTTTTGGTTGATGACTCATGGTTGCCAAAATCAAATTTTCCAACACACTCAAACTTCCTGCCGTACAAACATCGTGATTTAAAAATACAGACGAAACTATTTTGGATCTCGAATACAAAGATTGTGAAGTAATATCAATACCGTTGTACCATAATCTCCCGAAACTTGGCTGAATATGTCCTGCTAAAAATCGCAACAACGTACTTCTTCCGCTACCATTGTTTCCCAAAACGGAAACAACTTCTCCTTCTTGCACAGAAAATCTTACTCCCCTTAAAGCGACTCTTTCCAATGGAGTCCCCGCATAAAAAACAACGAATGCATCTTCTATATCTATCATGGCTTACTCCTATAAAATTTCTCTGGTTTTATCTACGTTGCTATCTCGTTTCAAAGCAACAAGCATAATCAAAGTTATAGCCATCAATATGTTGCTATATTCTTCACCCAAATTGATCAAATCTTTTGATATTATTAATTTCAACGTCGCTTGATAACATACTGATCCTATAAATGTACCAATAACTGCTGTTTTTATGTTTATATCACTGAATATTTTCCTGCCAATAATAATCGCTGAGATACCGAAAATAATACAGCCATTTCCCATATTAACAGAGAAGTCCCCCATCATTTGAGCAATCAGAGCTCCCGCTAAAGCAAAAAGCATATTTTCGATCCCTAATCCGAAAGACAAAATTCTAATACCGTTAATTCCCATAGATTCGGTAATAATGTTCCCATCTCCATAAATTCTCATGGAAAGACCATATTCTGAAATCATTAATCTATAAAATAAGTACACAACTGTAGAGACAATGATTAAAACAAGAATAAAATTACTAATCGGGGATAAATTTCCGAATACAGATATCACATTAACCTTTTTCACCTCAACTAGCTTCGTTAACAAAGACTGCAAACCTCCAACGGTTAGCAAGCTTGCTATAATTGCATCTAATTTTATATAGTTGATGAAAGAAGAGGTAATAACCCCGGCGATATACCCCAACAACATTGAAGTTATTATAGCAATAATCGGACTCACTCCTCCTAATACCATTGAACCGTAAATACATCCCCCTAAAGCAAAACTGGCTTCACAAGTTAAGTCTACTAATTTAAAAACCTTGTTAGATAAAAAAACACCTAGTCCCACCAATGAAAATGCAAGACCAAAGGCTAAAACATAAAAAATACTATCAACAACAGGCATACCAATCTCCACAAAAATAAGAATGAAACGAATTTATTAATATCTGAAGCATTTGTTTTCTTTCCTTTTTGCTTCTCGATTCAAACACTTACATTCCTTCCAAACCTAAAGTTCTTATTTTATGCTAACATCTTTGTGTTAAAATTTAGTTAACTATGAATTTTTATTTAAAGATAAAATTTAATTTCAAGTAGTTTATTAAGGCTTGCGCGAAGCGGAATCAAATGCATTTCCGCTCCGCACTTACGAATATTTTTGAGATTATATTCCCAAATCAAGAGTGTTCACTCCGTGTTCTCGCTTCCAAATCTTGAGCTTGTCCGTTTCTTCAATTCGCTGGGTCTCGCTAATTCCCTTAAAATCATTGCCCCCCCACTTAACAACTTCTAGTTTTGATCCATTAGGAATCATTTCCATAAATCCAATAACATCCTGTAATTTTATCTTGTTGTTAGCAAAATCAACTGCAACAAGACCTTTCATTTGAGCAATTGGAAAAGATTTTACAGCCCCTTCAATGGCGTTACCACTAAAGCACATGTATCGTGAAGAACTGTTTTGCAAGCCTCCACACAAAGTCGAAAAGGCTTCATCTTTCATTTCGCAATTATTCGCAATAAATGAAACCAAATTTTCTATTTTTCCCAAAACCACCGATAAACCTTGGGCTGTCTTCGAATTAATCGGATTTCCTGAGATATTCAACGTTTTTAATCTTTTCAACTCGTTCAATGCCAAAGCGATTGTTTGCAACGATGAATCTGGAAGATTCATATTAGAAATGTCTAAACTTTCAAGACTTGTTAATTTTTTCAACGCTGCGTTAAAATCTTCAGCATTATGGTATGCATCCACCCCATTATGCGAATTAAAATCATCAAAGCATACTTTCAAATCAGTAAGTTCTTTTAAATTCGCCAATGAATTAAAAAATTCTCCTACCTGATTCTCCGTGCTTTCAAGAACGGAATATTCTAATCTCTTTAATTTTTTAAGTTGCCCCAATGAGGTCAACAATCCTTCATAAGATCTGTCATTATTGACTTTCATAAATCCTAAATTCAGCCCAACTAATGTACTTTTTGCATTTGAAAGAACTTCGGTTAGAATGTTACATCCCTTTGATCCCAATTCTCCCAATGTAAGGTTCAGGAATCTAATAACATTTAAATCCCCAACAGCCGCAATTAATTTCTCAGTTTCTGCCTCTGCCATATTCGGATTCAGGATCGTCAAAGATTCTAATTGTTTACGTTTTGCAATAATATCGGTAAATTCTTCAAAATCTCTGTTTGAAATAGAACACGAATTGAATATCAAACTCTTTATAGTTTTCGGCAAAAACATTCGAAGGTTCTCCAACACTTCCTTGGTTAATCTCACTCTGCTCAGATCTACGCTAATCAATCGTGGATATTTCGAGAAAACATTAAATTCAGAAAATTTCGCATCTTGCTGATCTTCCTCAAAGAAAGTCAAATTCTCCCCGAATAATACCACTTTTTTTCCAACGATTCTAATACCGATAACTTTTTCATCTTCTATACGACTATGACTCCTAGTAAACGGATAATAATTAGCTTCTCGTGTTTCATTCAGTTCCGAATCGATACCATTTTCCTTCGAATCGTAACCATCATTATCCTTGTTGAAATAATTACTACCATCAACATCTTCTGTATAATAAGTGTTTGACTCCCGATAACTTCCACCATCGTAATCCTTCGCAAGAACATTGGTTTCAAACAACGCGACAACCAGAGATAAGGACAAAATTTTGTATAAATAACTCTTCATTGGTTACTCCACATAACTATCTTCCTTTTATCAAACCACAAAAAGGTAAATAACTTATGAAAATTTGAATATTTTATCGATCTTTTACAAAAAATATCGTGTATAATTGAAGTCTAAGGTTTGTACAACATATTGAGATAGAACATGAAATTTTCGGAGAAATTAAGAGAGATATTTTGTTTAGATGATGAAGATCTGAAAGAATTTGAACATCCTCTTCCCGAAGAAATTTTCAGAGATTACGATATCAGAGGAATTTTCGAGGATACATTATTTCCTGAACATGCTTACTATATAGGACGAGCATTTGGAACTTTCCTTTACAGAAAAAATTTAAAAAGAATATGTCTCGGACACGATTGTCGAAATTCTTCAGATATTCTTGCTGAAAATCTAATTCAAGGACTGACTAAATCTGGAATGGAAGTAATTGAGTTAGGTGTTTGTCACACGCCGATGATGTATTACACTGCTACAAAATTTAATATGGATGCTGGTATCATGATAACAGGATCCCACAATCCCGCAGAATATAATGGATTCAAATTTACATTAGGCAGAGATCCATTTTTCGGAGATGATATAAAAAAAATAGAGAAAATGATACGCCAACGAGATTTTATTGAATCAAGTGGACGCGAAATTATTCTTAATGATATTTTTGTAAACTACGTAGATGATATCTTGAAAGAATTTAAATTCTCAGATGATTTACGCATTGCTTGGGACATTGGAAATGGAGCGACCAGTAACGTCATTAGAGAGCTCGTAACAAGAATTCCTGGACATCATCACGTTTTGTTTGAAGAAATGGACGGAAATTTCCCCAACCGCCAGCCAGATCCGACTGTTTCCGAAAATATTTCTTATTTAAAAAAATTTGTAACATACAATGAGTTTGATATCGGTTTTGCTTTTGACAGCGATGGCGATCGCCTTTGTGTTGTAAATTCCGACGGTCAAATGTTGTACAGTGATCAAGTTCTAGAGGTTTTCGCTGCAGACTTTTTGAAAAAAAATCCGGGAGCTCAGGTTATCGCTGACGTAAAATCCTGTCATAGATTATTTCAAAGCATCAAAGAGATGGGAGGATCACCTATCATGGAGAAAGTCGGTCACTCATTCATAAAAGCAAGAATGAAATTATCAGGTGCTCTACTGGCTGGAGAAATGAGCGGTCATTTTTTCTTCAAAGACAGGTGGTTTGGTTTTGATGATGGAATTTACGCAGCTTTGCGCTGTTTGGAGATCATCGGAGAAAACAAAGAAGCCTTCAATAATTTGTCGTACGGATTTGTTACTCCAGAAATCAGAATACAGTGCACAGAAGATAAAAAATTCGAAATTATAGAAAAAATAAAGGAAAAACTTCACGAACAAGGAATACGTTTTGTAGATATTGACGGAGTAAGAGTTTCTGATGCAAAAGGATGGTGGCTGATTCGGGCTTCCAACACTCAAAACGCGATTTCTTTGAGAATCGAAGCAGACAGAAAAGAATATATGAAATCACTTTTAGACGAAGTTGCTCTGTATTTGCAACCTTTTATAAAAAATATAAAGGAAATTCTGAAAAAATATGAATAAAGATTTTGTTGAATACTTAAAAAGCAGAATTTCAATCGTAGATATCGTCTCCGCTCGCATAAGATTGCAAAAAGTCGGAAATATTTGGAAAGCCCTTTGCCCTTTTCATAAGGAAAAAACAGGATCGTTTAACGTAGACGAAGCAAAAGGATTATATCATTGCTTCGGATGCGGTGCTGGTGGTGACTCAATAAAATTCGTTATGGATTATGAGAAAGTCTCCTTTTTAGAAGCAGTTAAGATAATTGCAAATCAATACGGAATTGAAGTTCCGAAAAATGAATCCGCTCAGCGAACGGATCCAACAGCAAGACTTTTCGAAATCATGAATTATGCGAAAAACTATTTTACAGAAAGCTTACATTCAAGAAGTAATTCAACTGCTTTGGATTATTTAAACCTGAGGAGGATCAACAAAGATCAAATTGAAAAATTCCAGCTGGGATTTGCTCCAGCAAACTCAGATCTTTATAACAGACTGAAAAAACAAGGTTTTTCCGATGAAGAATTGATACGAACGGGCATTTTCATAAAATCAAATTACAAAAATGAGTTCATTAACAGATATAGAGGGCGGTTAATCTTTCCTATAATCGATGCACTCGATAAATGCGTCGGCTTTGGTGGAAGAATTTTAGAAAAATCCGAAAAAGCGAAATACATAAACTCTCCTGAAACAGAAATTTACCAAAAGAGCCGTCAATTGTACGGATATAATCTCGCTCGAAAGGGCAAATCTCGACAAATAATCATCTCCGAAGGATATTTGGATGTTATTTCATTGCATCAAGCAGGATTTGACGGAGCAGTTGCTCCGTTAGGTACGGCTATCAGCGCATCTCAAATAAGCATGTGCTGGAAAATCTGCAACAATCCGATTATCTCATTGGATGGAGACTCTGCTGGAATTAAAGCCTCATATCGATGGATCGATAGAATTTTAACATACCTTGAACCAGGAAAGTCTTTCAAATTTGCATTGCTTCCTCAAGATTCTGATCCTGATATGTTGGTTTACAATAATCAAATTTCAACAATTACAGACGCTATTAACAATTCCATTCCTTTGTCTCAGTGGCTTTGGGAGGGAGGATTTTCTTTGTATCCTTCTGAAACACCTGAACAAAAGGCTGAACTTCTTGAAATGCTGATGAATAAAGTCGAATCTATAAAAAATGTTTCCGTCAGAAATTTCTATATTCAAGACATAAAAAATCGACGAAAATCCTTATATAAGAGCAAAAAACGAGTAGTGAAAAAAGAAAATTTAAAGTCCGCGAGTCCTGCAAAAGAAAAAATTGAAAAAATATTAGTTGTTACTCTGCTAAATCACCCTTATATTATTGACAAGGTCATGGAAGATTTCGTTAAACTTGAATTCGAAAATACCGAGATGAGGATTTTGAAGGATAAAATTTTAAAAAATTATGCAGATTTTGCAGAGATAGACTCTCAGAAGTTTATGGAGTCAGTGACGCAGTTGCAAGACACCGTATCCAGTGATTTTAAAGATGTCATAATGCATGCAGGCTTTGTAGATAAAAATGCAACGGATGATGAAGCTCTCTCTGGATGGTCAGAGATCTTAAAAAGACATTTATCTGAGCCATTGCTTGACAGAGATCTGCAGAAAGCATCGGCTAATTTTGTTTTCTCAGAAGACAGTTGGCAACGCTTGAAAACTTTAAAAAATGAAGTCTTAAACCGAAGAAAGAGGTAGGAGTTAAAAATGAATGCGATTTCAAAACAAATAAATGAAAAGACAGAAAATAAAGAAGAAAATAAAAATACTTCATCAGAATCCCAGTTTACCGAACTGATATCCTTGGGAAAAGAACGCGGATATATTACATATGATGAGTTGAATGATGCATTGCCGAAAGAAAAATTCTCTTCGGAAAAAATCGATATTGCTGTGTCCAGCCTTTCCGAAATGGGCATCCAATTGGTCGAAACAGAAGATGCAGAAACTTTACATCAGGAAAAACAACATAACAATCTCATTCAAAAGTCTGAACAAAACTCTGATCTTCTGAGAACTGATGATCCTGTACGTATGTATCTTAGAGAAATGGGAAATGTTGAATTACTTTCCCGTGACGGTGAAATCGAATTAGCGAAAAAAATCGAACAAGGATATGCCGAAGTTCTCAGCGGTTTAAGCGAAAGCCCAAGAACTTTTGAGAAGCTCAATGAGTGGATAGAAGCTTTGCAAAGTCATAAAATCATGCTGAGAGACATTATTCAGTTAGATAATGGAATGAAAGATGAAGAAGAATCAGAAGACTCAGATAATGATGATGATCTGGAAGATGATGACAAATCCTCAGATGACGATGTTGAGGAATCAAAAGCCGTCAGCGCGGAAGAAGAAGATTTAATTCGTGGAGCTATTGATAGTTTCAAAAAAGTCATAATGATGCACAAAGAAATTCTCAAGAAAAAAAATCCGTCAACAAAACAAAAACATGAGTTAGTAAACGCTGTTACAGAGTTAAAACTTAATCAAAAAACTATCGAATCGATGTGCGAGGAACTTTATGTATTGAATCGAAAGTTAATAAAAAGCGAAACCGCTCTTTTAAAATTAGCTCAAGATAATGGCATTAGTAGAGAAGGATTCCTGAAAAATTACTTCGGAAATGAAACAAATTCCGATTGGGAAAACTCTATGTTGAAATTTTCGAATTGGAACAAATTTTTCAAAAATTGTGCCCAACAAATTTCTGAACACCAGATCTTCGCAAAAGAGGTAGAAACAAAGTCCGGATTACCTCTCGGAGTGTTCAAAAAATTGGTAACATGTATCCAAAAGGGAGAAAGATGTGCAACTCGAGCAAAAAAGGATATGATTGAGGCCAACTTGCGTTTGGTTATCTCTATCGCGAAAAAATATACAAATCGCGGACTTCAATTTTTGGATCTGATTCAGGAAGGCAATATCGGTTTGATGAAAGCTGTAGACAAATTCGAATACCGTCGTGGATATAAATTCTCGACCTATGCAACATGGTGGATACGTCAGGCAATCACCCGTTCTATTGCAGATCAAGCACGAACCATCAGAATTCCTGTTCACATGATTGAAACAATAAACAAGATCGTAAGGTCATCCCGACAGATGCTGAACGAGACGGGAAAAGAGCCAACTCCGGAAGAATTGGCTGAACGCCTGCACATGCCGTTAGAAAAAGTTCGAAAAGTTCTAAAAATTTCGAAAGAGCCTGTCAGTTTGGAAGCTCCGATTGGAGATGAAGATGATTCACATCTTGGAGATTTTATTGAGGATAAAAACATCGCTCAGCCAGTAGAATCTGCTGTCAACGAAAACTTGAAAGAAACAACGACTTTGGTGTTGGCCAGCCTTACTCCGAGAGAAGAGCGTGTTCTAAGAATGAGATTTGGAATTGGAATGAATTCTGATCACACGTTAGAAGAAGTTGGTCAGCAGTTTTCGGTAACTCGTGAACGTATTAGACAGATTGAAGCCAAGGCACTCAGAAAGTTGAAGCACCCTAGCCGCTCGAGAAAATTGAAGACATTTTTGGATTCGTAAAAAATAAAAACAGACTTTGCTGGCTCATTAATGTTGATACGACTTCGTCAAAGAAGTCGGTATCTGTTGTTAATCAGATCGAATTTCAGAAAATTCAGCGCTTGGGGAGAGTGTATTCTGTTTTTTGAGAGTATTTATATAGATATATTAAGCGATTGAAGCATGAGTTGAAGGAGAGAAAAATCGAAAGAAAGAGGGAAAAGCAAGTTTAAAGAAGAATTGAGCATAAATTCAGATCTTGAAACAGCTTTGCTTTTTCGAACTTTTTTGACCAGATAAAGCCTTGTATTTGAATTGTTTTGTTCCATGGTAAAAGTATATTTCTTGCTTACAAAATGGCTCTTTTGGAGCAAAATTCTTGAGAAACCACGCCATCGATCTGTAAAAATTTGCAGTTATTTAACTGTTTGATTTTGTGGTATAATTTTCTGAGGGCTGTAATATCGCGATTACTCTTAACCAAGGCAATGGCTTTGATGATCCATTTTTAGTTTTTTGAACCGATAAATGCAACATCTCATCAATCTCTATCTCCTTGATATAGTTCGTTATATCCTTTTTACCTCTGCCGACGCTTTCTTTATTCAATTCATTATTGTTGTCGGAGAACAATGAAATATCTTTTTGCTAAAAATTATACGACGCCTTTGAAA
>JAZLGP010000006.1:0-5736 GCA_045616365.1 Alphaproteobacteria bacterium
AATACAGTGAGTAAACATGGGAATGAACAAGTAATAGAGAGATATATAAAGGAGCAAGGGAAAGAATACAAATCACTTCATAAAGATTATCAACTTTGTATGTTCTGAATACCCCGCTGCTTGCGGCGGGGATCCTTTATTGCCCAAATGGAGCTCTTATAAACAAGCATAAAGCCGTAATTATTAACACAACAATTTTGATTGTTGAGACGCTTTTCTCTTTTTCCCAAAATGGAGTGAGTTCTTTTCTGGAAAGTTTGAACTTGTCTATGATATCATTAATAAGTGAGTCTATCATCAACGTCAATAAAAAGTACGTTACGACACAGAGTCTATTGCCTCCGATAATAATCCATACCAAAAGTATAAACGACAAAAAGCCTAGTCGAAAAATTCCGTGATTAGGATGTAATTTATAATAATTTTGATCACACAAATATTCTGAAAAAGGTAGATTGAAAAACAGGTACAATTCTAAAAATTCAGCAACCACTAAAGAAAAATTGACGCACTCGGACCATTTCCCAAATAGCATCCAACCGATTCCCATCGTTAATGAACATAAGACGAGGGCTACAAATACTCGAACTTGACCTGACATTTTTATATCTCATATCTTTGAAAAAATTCTATCAAGAATTGATTAATATTTTATGAATTATACTCAACAGATATGTATTGTCGTGAAAGTCGAAAAATAGTTCAAAAACTACTAAATGAAATTTTTTCTTAACAAATTTTTGATTCATCAAGTATTTTTCCGGAAAGCCACGTTGTATGTCCAAGAGACTGTTTCATTTTCAGCGGAGAAACATTATTGGGCGTTATAAAGATTGAAAATTTAATAAAATCACCCAGATATTTTTTTACAGTTCGTCTTAACTCTTCTCGTTTTTCTCTTTTAGAAATCAGTTTAGATATCACATGACTTGCCCCGGATAAATGAATGGCTATTCCAAAATTTACCACAACGAAATGGGTTCCCAAATCAGAATTTACGCCTAAACGCATGTGTCCCAGACGATTGTAACTGTTATTTGGAAATCGTTGAGGGATCAGCTGTTCAATCCGTACATTCAATGGATACAAATATTTTATGACAGATTCCAAGCCAGCTGCGCTTTTTTCTTTCGTCCAAAATAGGTATGCAAGTCGAGCAAATTTTCGGTTTATCTTTTCTTCTCCAAATAATTTTGCGAGGGTTCGCAAGATCATGTAGTCTTTTTTCGGATTTGCTTGTAAACATAGATATCTTTTTTTGCTTACTTGATATGAAATTCCTAAAATACGAGCATTAAATGCATTCAAAAATTGTCCGAAGGAAAAATCTTGCTCCAGATTTCTGTTATAAAGCATTTCAGCATATGGGGTTGGTAAAGGAGCATTCAATCCAGCTAAAGTTAATCTCTCAATATACACAACTTTTTTATCATTTTCTTTTAGAATTTTTTCGATCTCTGTTCCACGCAAATGGAACGAATTTATGCTGACAGTTTTCAGCGGAGCATCGTGGACTGAAATTTCTTTTCCATAATCGTGATCAGAATGCCAGCCTAAAATTTTTGCTGTCATTTCAAATGAGTAGCTACGAGGATTTTTTAATAAATCTTCTTCTAAAGATAATTTCTGCTTCCGAACTGCGTTTCCCATTTTCTCAACATTCCATTTTGCGTTTTAACATGGACGTCTATAAAAGTATTTATGCACGTGTAACAGGACAAAAATTTGCTAATAACCAGGCTCAAAGGAAGCCCTTTGTTATAAAGGTTGTCGTCAAAATTTATTTCTATATTCGTGCCGTTTATAAATCCGTACCAAGATTGGCGAGCAACTCTTTTTATTCCTAGAGTGCTTGTAATTTCAAAGATGGAATCGACTTCTCTCTCTAAAGAAGAGTTAGTCATATCTGAAAACAGACGTAAGATCTCTTTCAATTTTATTATTCCATGATTTGTAAACGAAAGAGAATTTAAGGAAATCAGCGAGATTAATTTCCAAAGAATAGCTCCATTTTTTAGGGAGTTTTTTTGAGGAGTCGGACGATTCGCACAATAGATTTGTTTCACAGGAAGAGATATTTCTGCCTGTAATTGTCCTTTTACAGGAATATCTTCGGCAGCGTGACGATTAGTGCAAAGCGTGTAAGCATAAAAAACTCTATCCATCGGCTGTTGAGGATTAAAATTTTCATCGACGAAAGAAACATATGCATCATCTCCTATTGAATTTTTCAGCATTGATTCTTTTCTTCGGGCAATCCACGCTATACCTAATTTGGATTCAGATGAAAAATGGTTACAAGAATAGAATTCTGGAATCTCAATTTCGTCATTAGTGACAGGTTCAACTTCGACCATTTTTTCGATGGTGTAAATTTCATGACTATTGTAAAGACGATAGTCTGGTACTAATTGATATTCAACTTGTTTATAGTCCAATCGCAATGGCTCGGTGACTTTCGGAAATAAATTTACTGCTGGTACGGTATGTAAAGAAAAGTCTCTTTTCGATATATTCATTTGTATTTCAGTTCCAATCGGTACGTACAACGTAAAGTTTTCTGATAAATTTTCCTTAATCGGAACGTCAAATCCATAAAACTTATCAGGAAAAGCAAAATACTCCTGCAGATATCGAAAGCTTTTATGAACATTATTCGGATAAACTAGTAAAGCTTCGTCATCTTCTAATCCAACAGGTAAAATTTTGTTCAAAGTTTTATAAGTACCCGATTGTTCTAAAATAACAGCTTCTTCTGTAGAAAAAATTCCTGCAAAAATTCGTCCGCGTAACAGTGCATCTGCTGAAATGTAAAACCGTAATTTATTCGGAGAAATTCCTTCCTGTGCACAACTAAAACTCAGTTTCAAAAAGCTTGAAGCCTTTGCGTAATAATTCGACAGATTTTCTTTCGAAACTATTTCTGCTTGTTTCAATTCGATTGGCCAAATTTGCAGATCATGAGTTGTTCGAAAAGAACATATAGTTCCATCGTGACTGGTTGCTCTTAAAATAGAATATCTCGGAACGACCATTCCTATATTTTTTTTCGCTCTTGAGAGATCTATATCAAAATTCACCATTACTGAAGAAGGAATTGGTAAAGCTAATGGCTTATAAATCACTCCCAACAATGCATTGGCAACCTCAGGATACTGATCATCGATTTGCTTTTGTAATTTTCCAGTGAGAAAAGCAAAGCTTTCGATTAGTCTCTCTACATGCGGATCAGATGATTCCTCATGTGACAAGTCCAGCCGTCGTGCGATCTTCGGAAAATGCTTTGCAAAGTTTTCTCCCGATGAACGCAGGTAAGCTAACTCATGCCGATAATATTCAGAGAGTGTGTCTATTTCAGATCTAATCATTGTGTCTCCATAACGATAGGAAAGGATAAGGGAACTCTTTTTTTACCGTCAAAAATGTCGGAATCAATTTGTATGGAAGCCGTGCCTGGATTAACTCCTACGCTAATTATATGCACAGAAACATTTGTTAACCTTGGTTCGAACTCTGTGATTACATGCCTTATTCTGTGTTCTAAATCTTGAATTTCGAAAACTGTTTCAACAGAACTTGGTGCGGTAGAATTTATACCATAGGAATACGGAATCATCATTTTTTTCGAATACTCTACCCAAAATGGAGATATTCTCGTGTTCAATAGTTTTGTTAAATCGTTTGATATGGACTGTTTTAATTCTTCTAGCGAAACGAAGCGTTTAACTTCAATTTCGAACGACTCTTTAGTATTTTCATCAACAAGTCGATCAAATATTGGTAAAGCAGCGATTTTTTTCAAGACGATTTTACCTCCCATTTGACCAAATCAATTTGAGTAGCGACACTTCCTTCTTGTGTTCCATTCTTTTTGAACTTTATATAGGAGTCGCTAAGTAGGGTATATCTGAATGAAAATCCGATCATATTATCTTTCAATCCGAAAGAATTAATCACGCATTGTTTGAACTCTTTTTTTTCTAGAGTTGTGTTTTGACCTTTGATTATGCAAGTTTTATGTATAGTAATTTGAGGAATGATTGTTGACTTTGCCATTCGCCCTTCTAACATAGCGGAATGACTTCCTGATGGCATATATATATGGACTTCTTTTGCATAAATGGAGCTTTCAGCCGTCTTTGTTTGATCGTATAAAAAAGATTTGTAAATCATATATTCTATGTGGTACAGCTGAGCGAAATTTGTAAAGTTTGTGATTTCACTGGAAAAAATTTTGTCGGCAGAGATTAGCCACATAAATCTGTCTCGTCCTTCCTCCGGAAATTGTTCTTCAAACAACTTAGGTTCATCTTTTAAAAAGAACTGATTCATACTCAAAACCCCTTTGCCCAAATGCATGGTAGTTCAGAAATTGTTAAAAAATAGTAAAGGTAATTTGTTTTTTAAATTAACTTATTATTAAATTTTTAGTGTAAAAATGAAGATTGAGATAAACGAATGGAGAATAAAATGAAAAAGTTATTAACTTTTGCAATATTGCTTAGCTTTTGTACTGCGAATGCTGGAATATGGGGCTCTATAAAAAATAAGGTAAAAAGCGTCAAAGAAACGGTAACAAACAAAGTAAAAAGTAATGGTGGTGCGATATCTGCAATTGTAGATCAAAAAATAGCGGAACAAACGGCTGGAAATATCTCGACCATTACTACTGTTATATCAAATCCAGCTCTTCAATCGGAGCTTTCAAATTCACTCAGTTCTTTGTATGACTTAGTAAGTAGGATCAGACAAACCAATCTAACTAATCCAACAATTGTTTATTATGCAACGCAATCGGGTATTTACTTGCAAGCATGTATTAATAACATAAGTATAACACCATCTAATTTTTCCACAATAAAAGGTCATGTCGGTTCATTGATCGCCACATTAAGCAACAATGCTGGCAACGAAGAAATTGTGCAGAATTTAACTCAGAGATTAACAATGTTAGAAACCGTTGTGGTGAAGATTTCTAGCTCTGTGACAGGAACTATTTCTGGAGTTGCGAGTACTATCTCAAACGCTAATACGATAACTAAATCACTGACATCTGCCGTTTCTAATGCTTCTTCTGATAATACTACAGTTCAATCCTTGGCATCTGCCCTTACTAGGGTGGTTTCTTCAGCCAATACCAATGCAGCAATCCAGTCTTTGGCGTCTACGGTTTCTAATGCTGTTTCTTCAGGTAACGCTAGTATGTCAGGTCAAACACCAGTTGTTGTTCCACAGAATTCTTCCGATTCTAATGCTGTTTCTTCAGGTAACGCTAGTATGTCAGGTCAAACACCAGTTGTTGCACCACAGAATTCTTCCGACAATACAGTGAGCGTTACTGTCGTAAAAGCTCGGAGATAATGGCTTGGGACGTATGAATTGATTTTGTTGATTCCCACAGTTCCGCTGCTACTTTGTGTGTTTTTTTCTCTACAATCTTCATGTAATGGGTTCATCTGTGTTTTTCTATAGTAATTCTTCTATGAAAAGCAGGGACACAAAACATCCTGAATAGAAGGGAAAGCAGATAAGATATCGGAGAGTTTTCTTTTAATATTCGCCCAAAGATATTTAAATCCGGAGAATAAGGAGAAAAAGTAATTGGCATCCGGCATGTTCGATTATACTTTTGGTTGAGTTTGTTTTGTGTATAGATGCATTGTCCATAATTACCGTTTGTTCTGGTTTTAAATGCGGAACCAACATTTTTTACCAAAAATTAAATAATTTTGCGTC
>JAZLGP010000007.1:0-23125 GCA_045616365.1 Alphaproteobacteria bacterium
CTTTTGCGAATATCGCGGCGAAAAATGAGATTTTTAACGGTATCAACTATGTTTTTGTTTTCGTTATGCTGATAATTTCAATCTTAGCGGTGAGAGAAAAGCATGAATAGAATTTTATTTAGTTATATTTTTAATAAACAATTAAAAACCATAGCTTTTGTTTCTGTTTCTGTGTTTTTCTTAATTTTGTTGTTTGATTTTGCGGAAGTCAGTAGAAAATTTTCCATAGCAAGTTTTTCGGAAATTCTTTTCGCTTTAAAACTTTCGTTTTTACGAACTCCGATTACTTTTTGCAAGGTTATAAACTATGTGTATTTCATAACGGCGACTTTCAGTTTGTGGGATTTATGTCAGTCTCATCAAATTACGATTTTAAAATCGATCGGAAAATCTCCTCAACAGATTTTGATCCCTTTCATAAGCTTTTCCGTATTTGTTGGGATGGTTTGGTTGTTCGCTTTTCATCCGTTGGGTATAAAATCAGAAAATTTATACAAGCGGGCTGTGGAGGATCAAAGTTCATCATCTATAGAGAAAAATAACGACATTTGGATTGATTTCGGAAAAGATAAGTACGTAGTCTTTCTTAAAACTATAGAAAAAAATAAACTTTCGGATTTTTATTTATTCGATTTGAAAAAGAATGAAAGTATTATAGCAAAATCAGGGGAAATTAATTCCAATATTGTTACTTTATACAATGTTTCGTTGCTGAAAAATAATAAATTTCAAAATTTAGAATCGATTAAGATTTTCGATAATATTTCATCAGAGCTTATAGAATTGCTTTCATTAGCTCCTTATAAACAGGATATATATTCGCTGTACAAAGTTTACAAAATACAAGAACAAGATAAGGTTAATTTAAGATTGTACGAATTAGAATTGCAAAAACTTTTGGCGAATTGTGCAAGTTTCGTATTGTTCGCTCTGATTGCTGCAGTGATTTGCTTTCCGATAAATCGCTATAAAAGTAAAACAAATATCGCAGTGAAGGTTATTTTTTCGGTATTATTTTTGAGGTTTACAAACGGTTTATTAGAGTCACTTGCTTATGCAGGGGTAATTTCAGTGATTTTGTCATCATGGGCTGTGGTATTGATTTTGATACTTTTATCGATCGCTATTTTGGTTTGGAAGGAAGCATGATTTAGGAAATTGTGATTTTATGCTTAAAAAATATATAAAATTGTTTTAGGCTGGGAAGGAGAATGAAGAAAGTATATCCTGTTTTAGTTGGGATTCGGTATGAAGAAGTTTTTATTCAGTAGTTTTATTTTGTGTTGTGGTTTTTTCAGAGGAGAGGAAAGCATTGCTGCTGGTATTTCTTTCTTAAATTCAAATGAAACGGAATACAAAAACGATGTTATTGTGTGTCACGGAAACGTAATCATTGTTTACAACAAAAAAGTTATTTCTGCAGATCAAATATCTTTTGATGAAAAAAATGACATTATTAAATCTGAAGGTAATGTCGTAATGAAAGACGAGTATGGTAATGTGTATTTTGCAGATTCATTTCAAGTCGAACGAAATTTTAAAACCGGACATGTAACGAATTTGAAAATTATTACAGAGGATAAAACTCGGTTGGCGGCAGAAACCTGTTCGATTGTTGATGATGAATATTTATTGGAAAATGTGGTGTTTACATCGTGTTATGAGTGTACAGAATCTGGTTCTTTGACTTGGCAGTTGAAAGCTAAAAATGTAACGTTCAATCCGAAAAATTACACCGCATATCAGGATGCTTTGTTAGAAGTTTACGATATGCCTGTGCTGTATGCTCCGTATCTTTCCCATGTCAGTTCAAATATTAATAGGAAAAGTGGGTTTTTAATACCGAAATTTTCATATACATCGCAGCAAGGGCTTAGTTTTCAGATTCCTTATTTGTTCTCGATTTCGGATTCACAAGAATTGATTTTCAAGCCGATAATTACCTCAAGGATAGGACATGTTCCGTGGATTTACTATGGTTATAGGTTTTTACATGGAGAATTTAACATTGATGCCAGTTTGACGGGTACTAAATCTATCGATACAAGTAATTTAAATGAACAAACGCAAAAAATAGAGAGTTCAGGATATCGAGGTCATATTTTTTCTCGATTCCGATATGATTTAAATAACTATTGGCGAGCAGGATTCAACGTAAATTTGGCATCTGATAGATATTATCTGAAAAGATTTTCATTTTTTGAAGAAGTCGATAGAACTTTGGAATCCAAGGTGTATTTGGAGGGATTTAACGGAAGAAACTACACCATGGTGAAATCATCAATGTATCAAAGCGAGTACTTGGATACGGCTCCTAGTTTGCTTCCAATGATCGAGCATAGCCATTATTTTCAAATTCTGGGTGGAACTCTGAATTTTAACACTGCGTTTATGAATTTGAATTTCAAAAATGGAAGACTTGCTCAGAAATATATTTGCAATCCGTCTTGGTACAAGGAAATTTTAATACCAGGAGGACATATATTTGATGTTAACGCGGTTTTGTCAATGCAGGGACTGAAAGTTAGAGAGTCGAACAAATCTGACTACGATTCGTATTTTCAAGCTCAACCTCAACTGAATTTAACTTGGAAATGGCCGTTGGTTGTAAAATCCTCGTTGCATAATTTAATTTTTACTCCGGTTTTTGGAGCGTCTATCGCGGGAAATAAAAAGAATTTCGACGCTTTCGAAAATCCGTTCGATGAAATTAACGAATCAAATGTGTTTTCAAACAATAAGTCAATTTCTCCCTATAATGTAGACTCTGGAAAGCGCTATTTTTATGGATTTAATGCTAACGGGTATTCTGGTTCTACAAACATCTATCATTTTTCGTTAGGGCAATCCGTTGAATTAACCGATCTTCAAAAAAGGTTGGAATCATCGGGGATGAAATATAAAAGATCTAACTGGGTCGGTGTATTGGATATTTTCTTTAATCAGAATTGGTCTTTTTCTTCAAGCGGCAGTTATTCTGAGCAAGGCAAATGTTTTGATCGAGTGGAAGCTGGTCTGAACTATAATGATGAAAAATTCTCTACAAGGATCATGGGATTTAAAGGGAAACAAAGCTTTTATAATCCATTTACGATCAAACAGGATTCCATAAACGAACTTAATTCAGAAAAGAAATATAAAGGAATGATTTTTCACGCGAATTATAAAATCAATCCACGAACACATTTGAACTATGGCATCATTTTTGGAAACAGAAATGAAGTGATGAGTTTTTCAGAAAAATCCAACGAGGGTAATTTAAAACTATTGAAACATAGCGTGGGTGTAAATTTCGAAAACGAATGCACGAAAATTGTTGTACAATATGATCATGAAAATAAGCGAGGCGGAGACCTCCGTCCAGAGACAACTTTCAAGATTGTTGTTCAGCTGAAAAAATTAGGATAGTTAAGAACTAAAGCAAAACGGAAACTATTGCTCTACGTCTCCGTAAGATTGTTCCTTAGATTTTGATGTTTTTACATTATCTTGCGATAGGACAAATTTTCCGATCAGATTTTCCAAATTCATCGCTCCAGTAGTGTGTTCGATTTCTTCTCCGTTTTTCAGAGTTTCTTCTTCTCCTCCTGGCGTGATAGCCAAATATTTTCCGCCAAAAAGACCGTCACTGGCGACATTTGCACTACTGTCCGTTGGAACTTTTATATTTTTAGAAATATGAAATTTAACTACTGCAAAAAAAGTTTTCGGGTCGACTTCGATACTGTCGATTTTTCCGACTCGGACTCCGCTGATTTTTACATCGGTACCTTCGGATAATCCATCTGCTTTGTCAAATCGTGCCTGCAGCACATAGCCATCTATGCTTTTCCAACTGGATTTTGAATATACATAATTAAAGAAGCATGCGGCAACGATTAATACAAAAACTCCGACAAACGTTTCAAATACTCGACCCTTTTCCATTTCAACCCTACAAATACTGACCACCGTTCACACTCAGAGTTACTCCAGTTATAAACGAAGATTTCTCATCGGCTAAGAATAACACAGCATTAGCTATTTCTTCAACATTTCCAAAACGTTTCATCGGGATAGTTGCGGTAATTTTTTCCTTTATATCATCACGAATAGCATTTGTCATATCAGTTGCCACATATCCTGGAGCAATTGCATTGACGGTGATTCCTTTGTTTGCGGATTCTAATGCTAAGGCTTTTGTAAAACCGATAATTCCAGCTTTAGCAGCAGAATAGTTTGTTTGTCCGACTTGTCCTTTTAGTCCGTTAACGGAGCTTATGTTTACGATTCTTCCGAAACTTTTTTCTCTCATGGTCGGAATAACTAATCGTGTCATGTAAAATACTGAATTCAAATTTGTGCTAATGACTTTTTCCCAGGCTTGGACATCCATTTTATGGAGCATTGAGTCTCTTGTGATTCCCGCGTTATTTACCAAGATATCGATGGTACCTCCCATTTTTTCGCAGACTTCAGTATATCCTTTTTCGCATGCTTCGTAACTTGCAACATCCCAGGAAAATACAGGAATTCCTGTTTCGTTGTGAAATTGTTCGGCAGTTTTTGAATCGCTGTTGTAATTGGCTGCGACTTCATATCCTGCTTGTTTCAGAGCGATCGAAATTCCCTTTCCGATTCCCCTCGTTCCGCCCGTAACTAACGCAATCTTTTTCATCTTCTTTCTCCTTAAAACTATTGCTGTAAACCGTTAGAGATATTATCATCTAAAAGGTTAATAGACTATGAAAATATGGGTTTTAAACAGAGAAAAATCATCGGACATAGAAAGCAAATCGAGATTATTGCAAGATCAATAAATTCCGAAAAAGTATTTCCGGTTTGGATTTTTTATGGATCGGACGGAATAGGAAAGACTTCCGTTGCTTATAAGTTTGCGAAATGCTTGTTGGCAGATTTAGATTCGGTTAATGAAAATCTTGATCTCGCAGATGATAGTAAAATCCATAATTGGGTAGATAATAAAACTCATCCAGATTTTTTTGTGTTGGATAGTAGGTCTCCATCGATAGATGATGTTCGTGTTCTCATGGGGAAAGTACGGAAAGCTCCAAGCCTATCAAAGAGGCGAGTTATAATTATCGAAAACTCAGATAGGCTTAACAAAAATATCTACAATTCTCTATTGAAAATTTTGGAGGAACCCCCTCGAGATACCGTTTTTATTCTGATTTGTTCAAATGTTGGAAGCATACCGATTACTTTGCTTTCTCGTGCTATTAAATTAAAATTTAATGCACTTAGCAAATCTGAGGTTGAATTGGCGTTAAGTTTGTTTGACGTCGAAAATGTAGAAATTCTTTCTTCAATTTCTGACGGATCTATTGGTGATGCCCTTTATCTTTACGAAAACAACGGAGTAGATCTTTATCAAAAGTTGATAGAAGCATTTGCTTCGGATTATGAAACTTCTCACAAATCAGTGAAATATATTATCGAAAACAAATTGTGTGAAAATTTTAGTTTGATTAAACAGTTAATTATCCGGATACTGAAAAATTACATAAATACCATAACTGAAATTGAAATAGATGATAATTTTTCACATTTCATGGGGAAGGTATCTGTCGATCACGAAACTGAAAAAGTTTTACAAATTATTTCTAATTTGAATAGAGGTGAATTGCTGATGCTAGATAAAAACGGAATGATCGCGGAAGTTTTTGAGATTTTTTTCGAAAAGAGCGAAATGTGAATAGTAATGTAAATTTTTTCGGTAAAAGATAAATGAAAGGTTTTTACTATGAGTCCTGATATAGAGATATTGATTCAGAAGATTTCTAGACTTCCTGGGTTGGGACCGCGTTCTGCTCGTCGAATTGCTATTCATTTGATCCAACATAATCATGATATTTTGGAACCAATGTTGAATTCCATGAAAAAAGTTCATGATAATGTAAAGGTTTGTCCGATTTGCGGAAATGTTGATGCATTTGAAGAAATTTGTTCTATTTGTTCTGATCCGAAAAGAGTAGATGATGTTATTTGCGTTGTGGAAAGTGTTGCAGATCTTTGGGCGATTGAGCGGACAGCCTGTTTTCGTGGAAAATATCATGTATTAAAGGGATTGTTATCTTCCATTAATGAAAGAGGTCCGGAAGTGCTTTTGTTGGATAAACTAGACGCCCGTTGTCAGGAGAATGGAGTGACCGAAATTATTAATGCGTTAAGTGCGACTGTTGAAGGACAAACAACAGATTATTACATTCGTAATTTTTTCAAAGATAAAAATATAAAAGTTTCCGCACTTGCTCACGGAATTCCTATGGGAGGGGAATTGGACTATCTCGATGATGGCACCTTGTTTACAGCTTTTTCGGCACGTAAGTGACACTATTTTTATTAAGTTTGAATTTTTGTTTTTCTCAGCATGGTAGGTAATGATTTGATCTTTATTTAACTTTTATCTACTGTATCCTAAAAGGAAATTTTATGACCGCGAAACTCACGAAAGGTAATGTAAACGATCAGTTGGGAGTGCCTAAAATGACAGTGAATATAAAGGATTTTCGCGGATAATAGGTATATCAACAAGGATTTGTTTCTTCGTTTGATGTTTCATGGATTGAAAATCATCACAGGCATTAAGCGCACAATGAAAAATGTCCTGATGTCTTTCGAAGAGAAAATCCTTCTGAGTAAATACTCTTTCATTAAGATAGTTTTTAACTTTTTCAAAAAATTCATGCTCGTGTATATAATTTCGACTCTCACCGCTTATCAACGTTGGGATTAATATTATTAAAATCAGCTTAGTCTTTCACGAAAATTGATTTTAGGATTACAAAATATCTGAAATTTGCCTGTTCCATTGAGTTAATCCATTTATTCGACTGATTCTTCTCGAATTGTAAGTACTTTTTCATGTGGATTTTGAAAAACTATCGCTGGGATATGTTTTATTCCTAACTTTTTCGTTAATAATCCGTGTTGGTCGAAGAAAATTCTCTGTTGTAGTTTAATTTGCAGATCCAAAGGCGCTTCTTTTATCAGAACAATTTTTGCAAAATTATGTCTGAATATTTTTCGATCATTTATTTTTTTTAATGCCCAATTAACCTGATTTTCGTTTTTTCCATCGATGAATAATATCGGAGATATTTTTCTTTGATCTAACGGATTGAATTTTTCTCCTGCTTTCGCGAAAATTTTTCCGTTGTCGTCAGATATATCCCGAGTCATTGTAATTGTCGGATCAAATTGATATTCCCTAATTTTCTCATTTTCGGTAATTCTTTGTAATTCAGTAATATAATTCATATTATTTGTTGATTTCCTTGTTATATGCTGTAAAAAATCATCTTCTGAGATTGAAGAAGATTCGCCGTAAATCTTTAAATTCTGTACATCAGAGGACCACAAAAAATTTTGGCTGAGAAGAAGTAAAATTATTTTCATTTCTGGCGAATCAATGCAATTTAAAATGATATGAAAGCTGATTTCTGACACTATCGGCTCCGCTTATTACGTGATTTGAAAATGATTTCCAAAAAAGTTTCATCCCTTGATAACTCAAAGGATGAGGCTAAATATAAATATTTTCTGTCCATATATATCTCCCATGGTAACTAAAAAATTGAACCAAAATTTTAGAGAAAAGTATGTCATACGATTAATTTTTTTTTAGCAATTTAGAGGTATTACACTGTAACTGATTCAAATAAAAAGGAATTTTTTTCAAAAAATTTTTGTTTAAAGATTTGTAATACCCTCTATTAAGGAACATAACGTTTCACCTATTGTATTTTGATATCAAAAAAGTTCTTTGTAATACTTCTGTTTTCGTTGTCTTTTTTTGTAAGTTATACAATAGATTTCAAGTAATATTTATTATTTTTGATGCAAATGTAAGTACGAAAGTGAACAGCGACAACATAAAATAAAAACTCAATATGTCGCATTTTTGTGAAGTGATGGAAGGATTCGTAAGTGTTTCATATCTTTGCCAAAGATTTTTTGTTGCAAGATAAATTTCTGACTTTGATGGTTGCTCGCATTTTATTTTAACTAACATTCTGCGAACATAAGTGCTGACTGTGACCTTATTAATATTTAAAATTTTTGCTGTCGATTTATAACTTTTTTTCCCAATTACGATACATGACAATACATCGAGTTCTCTTTTACTTAATTTCATTTTGCTGTCCCACATCCTGTAATGCAGCATACCATATTTTGAATTTGCACAAAATATTCAATAAAATCGCATGGTCTTTTTATAAAATTAATGTCTTCGTCTTCTTTTTATGGAAGTTAGTTAAATTTTTTTTGTAAGCTCGTATTGCAAGTTTATCGTATGATTTTTACTACTCGTTTTTCTACTTAAACTCATTTTTTTTATGAGAGCTGTAATATAATTCTAAACTGCTTTTTCTTCTAATTAGATTTGTTGATTTTGAAGTTTGGTAATATTGGCTTTGACTGCTGATGCTTCTTCTTCGATAGGAAGGCATGTACTGTTTGGATACAGAGTATCCTGTGGTTGATCCGCTGTAAGACATGTCCATATCAAAAATTTCTTCTTCGGAATCTTGAGCTGAGCTTTTTTCATCCAGTCGAGACTTTTCGATTAAGGAAACAATTTCTTCGTCAGCAAGAAATTGTTTGGTTGCTATAGCTAGAAATTCAGAACTTATTGATTGATTGTCATCATTAATGCAAGACGTAACGATGGATTCAGATGATGATTGTTGAATATCGGATAGGTCAAGGGAAAATACAGTATTGTTTGCCGTACGTGAAGTTGCGGTTGATGGTATATAACTTGGTTCAGAGTGTCTTCTCTTTGCTTTTTTCTCCGCTGAAATTTCTTTTTGGGTTGTTGGATCTCGGCAGAATGTAGATAGTATATAGTTTTGTTTCGGTAACATTTTTTTTACTTTTGACTCAAGCCACATAGCCTGAAGGTTAGCACATATTATTGTGGAAGCAATTAATAGAAATTTTTTCATATTTCAGTTCCCTAATTCAATAAAACAAACACGAAAGTTAAATATTACTCAGTACCAAAGAAATACCTCCATTCAGTACAAACAATTGCACATAGAAGTATACTTCAATGTCGAACATTCAGAATGAATACACAACCTTATATTGCAAAAGTCGAATCAAATTTAAAACAATTTAAAATATAAATACCACTACTCAATAATAGATTTTCAAATTAATCATCCTGTATTTTTATATTGTATAACAACATCTTTAATTTCTTATTAATTTAATCAAACAATTCTTTTGTCTATAAAAGGTGAAAACTAATCAGATTTTACAATAAAAAACTACGAGAAAATTCTTTATTTGATCTTGAAAAACTACAGTCTCTGTCTATCCGTCTCGGATAAATGCTTTTTAAATTGGCTAAAACTTTTTATTCGATCAAAATCCAAATCCAACATATTGCTCTCGGCAAATGCAAAACAATAAGTCTGATATCCTTCCAATCTACGAGCTGGACGTAAATACTTATCCCAGGTCGAGATAGGTGGCAGAGTTCCAGTGCGATTGTGCAATACCAACATATATTCATGAGATCTCAGTCCGACGAGAACTTCATCAGATATTTCCTCTGAATCGACGCCAATTTCGATTATTCTGTCGATTTCGGATTCTGGCATCATGCTTAAAAGGCTTGCTTGTCCGTCTTCTCTTAAAAACAGATAACTTCCAAAGGTATCGAGCATATAATATTCAATATAATTCCGATTTAGACAGGTGCCATAGAAAAAGTTCGCAAAAATTGGATCACGGAGATTATTCATTTCCTTTGTTGGAAGACATTTTACCAAATCCGAAGTGTAAATAGAGAAATACTGATGAATTGCACGATTTACGCTCTGTATTACATCATTCGCAATACTAGGACTGCTTTTTCTGGCAAAACGGTTAATGTATCCATTGTTAAACGCATCGATTGCAACCTTTTCGTCAGCAACACCAGTTAACAAGATTCGTTGTATATTCGGGTCTGATATTCTGGAACATAACTCGACTCCATCAATTCCAGGCATGGAATAATCAACTATGACCGCTGAAATTTTCGCAAATCTGTTTTCATCGTATATCTGGCTGTGAACTTTATTTACATTCAAAAGGATCGATTGCCAATCTGAAGTAACTTCATCTCCGGTCATGGTCAAATCAGAAAAAGCTAAAGTATTGTTTTCTGCATTTTCATTAATAAAATTCAACCCTGCGACAGGATCGGTAAACGCTTTGACTGAAATATTTCTCGAACTCAGAATATCTTGCAAACTATCCAAAAAGTTAACATTATCATCGATAACAACGACAGTAGTCGGAAAATAACAACTCAGTATTCCATTCATATCCAAATACAATCTACAACAACAACCTGAAGTTTACTTCAAATATTTTTTGGATTCAACAACGATAAAGAATTGTTAATTTAATTGCAAACGTTGACGGCTCTTCCCCACAATAAAAATTTGTCACCGTAGTTTTTTCCTCCCGCAAACAATTTTTTGATAAATGGGCTGCTAAAAGGGAAGGGATAAGATACAGTTACTACGACAGCAGATCCAGTGGTTGTTTCTGAAATAGAGTTGCTAGGATATCTTATGGAAACTAAAGATGTTGACCAAGGAGGATCATCCATTATATTTCCTACGCCTGCAGAACTCGATCCCACTAGAGTGCCTAAATCTGGATAAACACAAATTCTGCAATGAATGTTATTCATGGATTTAAAGAATGCTGGTTTTGCTGCATTAACAACGGCATCAAAGTTTGTAGAACTTTTTAAAGCTCCATATTCGAAAGCCAGTTTTAAAGCCATGTTATCGATAGCAATTTGATAAACACCGATTCGAATTGCTTCTATTGTGAAAAAAACTAAATACAAAAGTACAGGTACACATAACGCTGCTTCAAGAACGGCCGTTCCCTTTTTTCTGCAGAATCGCCTAATGGTACACTGCAGATTTGCTGGGAAAATTTTGAGTTTGTCGTTTTTGTATGGGCATTTTATTTTTTCTTGTACCCTAGCAAATTTTGTTATTCCAATCCGAAATTTTCTTCGTATTTGGTTAACTTTATTACAAATGCGTTCGAAAAAGTTCTTAAACATATGGTTATTTTATGAGGTAAAAGTAAAATTTTTATTAACGAATTTTAATGAGTTACATTCTGTAATGATTAGATTCGTTATGTTACAATAGCCAGAATGTTTGTGTCAGGAGTTAGTATGCGTAAAAACGAGCCGGTTATTTCTTTGGATAAGGTTATGGTTCATTACGGAAATGGGATTCCTGTGTTAAAGAACGTATCTCTTGAGTTGAATAAAAAATCTTTTTATTTTCTAACTGGAGCAAGTGGTGCCGGGAAAAGTACCCTTATCCGATTGCTTTATATGGGATTAAAGCCAGCGTCTGGAAATTTGAAAATTTTCGGAGAAAATGTTTCGGAGTTGTCTTCAAATGAGATTTGTGATTTTCGTCAGAGGATTGGTGTAGTGTTTCAGGATTATAACCTTCTGAATCATCTTACAATTTTGGAAAATGTTGCTCTTCCGTTGAAGGTAAAAGGAGAAACTCAGAGAGCACGAGAACATCAAGCAAAAGAAATTTTAGATTGGGTCGGTCTCGGAAATTGTTTTAATTCGTATCCTGAGCAGCTTTCGGGAGGACAAAGGCAAAGAGTGGCGATTGCACGAGCTGTCATAACTCGTCCGGAAATTATTCTAGCAGATGAGCCAACTGGAAATGTCGACGAGGAGATTGCGACCAAATTGATGAAGTTATTTTATGGAATGCATAAGATGGGGACTTGCGTCATCGTTGCAACTCACTATCGACAATTTATTGATAGATTTAATTTTTCGGAGTTGTATATCGAAAATAATAAAATCCATCTGAAAAACAATCGGAACGGAGGCTAATATGGCACTGTCTTTTCAATATGATTTTAATTTTAAAAAGGATAAAACCAGTAGATTTATCACAATTATTTTTGGATTCTTAATCTACTGTATGTCCATTACTTTTATGAGCGGAGTTTTTACATTTAATCTTACTGATAATTGGGATAAATCTTTGAACGGACAATTGACCGTCGAGTTTCCTGCTCATTCTGAAGGGACGAATTCAACTTTAACTGAAAAACAAATGGATCAAATTTTGCATTTGTTGCAGGGGACCAACGGCATACTGAGGGTTCGGAAGCTAAAGGATTCCGATATTCTGAAAATCCTCGAGCCATGGTTGGATAGTACAGCGATTCCAGATGATTTCCCTTTTCCTGTTTTATTTGACGTCGAGGTAGATCGAAAGACTAATGTCGATTTGTTAGATCTAACGTCTAAACTTACAAAAATTTATCAGGGGGTGCGAATCCATAATCATGCGAATTGGTATGTGTCGATCTCTAAAATTAGTAAAGGTCTTTTTGGGTTTTCGGTACTGCTTTCAGCGTTGATTTTGCTTACAGTTTGTTCGACTATAATATATATTGTGAAGAAAGCGCTGAGCAGTCACAAAGATGTCGTGAAAATTTTGCAGATGATCGGTGCGCGTGATAAATATATCGCGTCGCAGTTTAAGAGATATTATTTGTCTGTTAGTTTGAAGGGTTCTTTGGTCTCTTTCATACTAAGTTTAATGACAATTTTGGGGATTACGTATTTAGTCGGTGCTAATTGGATAAATTTGGATAATGTCAGATATTTGGGAATCAGTTTGTTTGTTCCGATAATTGTAATTGTGCTTGTAATGATTACTTCCCAGAGCACAGTTCTTTATTTTTTGAGAAATGAGGATTGGCTTGACTAATCCGATATTGAGATTTGTCACAATTGGTTTAGGCGCTTTCTTTCTATTGTTTTCGCTTTTTGTATACGATTCCATGAAGGAGCGAAGGTTGCCTTCGGGGTTCGTTTGCGAAAATGTTGTGGTGCTGACAGGGGGGAAAGACAGAATAAAGTTAGCTTTGAATTCTGCTAAACAGTTTAAGGCAAGAAATGTTTTCATTTCTGGGGTTTATAAAAATACAAAATTGGAAGATATTCTCAGTGATAAAGATGTTGGAGATGTAAGCGTAATTTTAGGATATAAAGCGCTGAATACTGAAGGAAATGCAAAAGAAATTCACGATGTGTCAGAAGATTTAGGAATGAAAGAAATCGTTTTAGTGACTTCCGATTATCATATGTTTAGAAGTTTATACGAAGTAAAAAAATACAATAAAGGGTTAAAAATTTATCCTGTGAAAGTTAAGTCGGATTTCGATTTTAAATTTATCTCATTATGTGTTAAGGAATTTTATTGTAGTCTCGGTATTTTGATTCGTGATGGAGTGAAGGGTCTCATTTATGATTAGATCTATTGTGCTTAATTTTGTGCTTTTTGTTGTAATGGCTTTATACGTGTTTTGTGGAATTTTTTTCCTGCCGTGTTCTGAAGATGTCGCATATAAATATTGGTTCGGTTTTTCGAGAATGTTTCGTTTCATTGTAAAGTATGTCGGTGGAATTGATTTTAAAATAGAGAACGAAGAGTATTTGCAAAATCAGGGAAGAGTAATTTTTGCAGGTAGACACGAATCTATGTGGGAAACAATCGTGTTTATAAGTTTATTTCCAAAACCGGTATTCGTTATGAAAAAAGAATTGGGAGATATTCCGATATTTGGGCGATTAGCGCAAAAAGTTCATTCGATTTTTGTAGATCGTGAGCATGGACTTAAGGCGTTAATCGAAGTTTCACGACAAATTTCGGTTGCTTTAGATGACAATCGACAAGTTATAATTTTTCCTGAAGGTACCCGCATGCCGAGTGGTGAGTTTATCCCGCTAAAAAGGGGAATTTCGTTGTTCTACAAAAAAAATAACTGCAGAATTGTTCCGATCATACACGATTCTGGAAAGTTTTGGCCTCGCCGTAGTTTCAGAAAAAATCCGGGAATAATTACGGTAAAAATTATGAAACCGATCGAACCTGGATTGTCTCAAGACGAATTTATGGATAAATTAAACAGTATTTTTCAAACTGAGATATCAAAATTGGAGAACAAATAATGCTTTTGGAAGAAACTCTCGACAAAGTTTTAAAGCGGTATGAATCCTTAAAAGAGCAGATGTTAGAAAACGCGAACGATTCGGAAAGTTTTATAAAATTGTCGAAGGAATTTGCTGACCTTGAAGATTTTGCGAATCTGATTAGTCTTTATAACAAAACGAAAGAAGAATTAAATGAACTTCGTTTGTCTTTGGAAGATACTGAAACTGACGAAGAATTTAAAGAGTTAGCGAAAGAAGAAATAGAAAGCCTAGAGAAAAAAATTCCGCAACTTAAGAAAGAATTGAAAATTATGTTGATTCCGAAAGACGAGGCTGATGAGAAAAACGCGATAATTGAAATTCGTGCGGGAGCAGGTGGAGATGAGGCGGGATTATTTGCGGCGGATTTATTTCGTATGTATCAAAAGTATGCAGAATCCAAAAGATGGAAGTTCGAATTGCTTTATTCTCACGAATCGGGAATCGGAAGTATAAAAGAGGCCTCGGCAAATATTTCGGGAAAAGGTGTGTTCGCTTATTTAAAATTCGAGTCGGGGGTTCATCGAGTGCAGCGTGTTCCTGTTACTGAATCCAGTGGGCGTGTGCATACATCAACGGCGACGGTTGCTGTTCTGCCTGAAGCGGAAGAAGTTGATTTAAAAATTGATGAAACAGATTTGAAAATCGATGTTATGAGGGCTTCAGGAGCAGGTGGTCAGCATGTTAACAAAACGGAAAGTGCCGTGCGAATTACTCACATTCCGACTGGTTTAGCGGTGTATCAGCAGGATGAACGTTCGCAGCATATGAATAGACTAAAGGCGATGAAAATTTTACGTGCTCGTCTTTATGAAATGGAGCGACAGAAATTGCAAAATGAAAGAGCAGACAATCGCCGTTCGCAGGTCGGAACAGGTGATCGTTCTGAAAGAATTCGCACATATAATTATCCGCAGGGACGTATTACGGATCATCGAATTAATCTGACTTTGTATAAACTTCCTCAGGTTATGGAAGGTGCTGCGTTGGAAGAGATTATTAATCCGTTAATCGAATTTGATCAGGAAGAGCAAATCGCGAAATTTCAAAAAGATTAGTTGCGATGCATAAATGATGTTCGATTTGAAAAAATATAGCCGATGTTGTCCCTCGAAGATATTGCGTTTATTCGTTGCGAAAATCAAAAATATTTCTGCAGACGAAATTATGTTCAGGATGGATGGGTTGAGTTTTTCGTCTGATGAAATTACGCAACTAGAAAATTTCATTTCTCGATATGAATCTTATGAGCCAGTTTCGAAAATTCTAAACAAAAGGGAATTTTGGAACAGTGTATTTTTTGTAAATAAAAATGTTCTGGATCCGCGTCCTGAAACTGAAATTATCATCGAGCGAACGCTAAAGCTTTTCGATAAAAATCAATCTTTTGATTTTCTCGATATCGGTACAGGAAGCGGATGTATTTTATTGAGTATAGCGAAGGAGTTTTCGAAATCTTTTGGAGTCGGCATAGATATTAGTGAAAAAGCTGTTGAAGTTGCAGTGAGAAACAAGTCAGATTTACAGGTTGAAAATGTAGAAATAAAAAATGTTGGGTGGGAAAATTTTGATCCGCGAAAAAAATTCGACCTGATCGTTTCTAATCCTCCTTATATAAAGAGTGAAGATATTTCAAATTTAGATGATAATGTAAAAAATTTTGATCCGCACATTGCTTTGGATGGCGGAAAAACGGGATTAAACGCCTATAAACAACTGTCGAATTTAATAAAAAATTGGATAAAACCACAGGGAAAAGTTCTTTTGGAAGTAGGATTCGATCAGCATGATGACGTGAAAAAGATTTTCGAATTAAAAGGTTTTTCTTTGTCAAATTCGTATTTGGATTTTCAAAAAATTCCGAGAATTCTTGAATTTTCTGGATAGTCTGAATTATCTGTTCGAAATCTTTTTCCTTTTCTCATTCTCATATTGTTCTGCATTATTTTTTTTATGGAAAAATGTTAACCATTTCTTTATAATTAGGAGCTAAATTATGTTAAAAGTTATGCGAGGCGGTATGTTATCTCAATTTTTGAAAGCGATTTTTGGATCTCACAATGACAGGATCGTAAAGAAATATTTCAGAGTCGCGAAGCAAGTCGGCGAGTTGGAAAGAACAGTGATAGATCTTTCTGATGATGAATTGAGGGCAAAGACCGAGGAATTCAAGAAGCGTTTACAAGAAGATGAAACTTTAGATGATATTTTGCCAGAAGCTTTTGCTGTCGTTCGAGAAGGGGCGAAGCGTGCTTTAGGATTGCGTCCGTTTGATGTTCAGTTAGTAGGTGCTCAAGCGTTGCATAACGGAATGATTTCCGAGATGAAAACTGGAGAAGGAAAGACTCTTGTTGCTGCAGTTGCCGCATATCTGAATGCTCTTGAAGGAAAGGGTGTTCATGTCGTTACCGTTAACGATTATCTTGCAAAAAGAGACTCTGAGTGGATGGGAAAAATCTACAAGTTTTTAGGACTTACTGTTGGGGTTATCGTTCACGGGCTGACTGATGAACAGCGGCGCGAACAATATGCTTGCGATATTACTTATGCTACCAATAACGAGTTAGGATTCGATTATCTACGTGATAACATGAAGTTTTACGCATCTGATTTGGTTATGCGTCCGTTCAATTATGCGATTGTTGATGAGGTTGACAGTATTTTAATCGATGAGGCGAGAACACCGCTGATTATTTCAGGATCTGCTGAAGATTCTGCAGATTTATACGTAAAAGTTGATGCGGTAATGCCGAAGTTGGTCAAAGAAGATTATGAAGTCGATGAAAAGCAACGTAGTGTTACTCTGACAGAGGCGGGGAATGAACACGTAGAACAGTTGTTGATAGAAGCAGGTTTGATCGTTAATGCAAATCTTTACGACGTACAAAATATTGCAATAGTTCATCACGTAAATAACGCAATTAAGGCTCATTTCTTATTCAAAAAAGACGTAGATTACATCGTCAAAAACAATAAGGTAATCATTATTGACGAGTTTACTGGTCGTATGATGGAAGGGCGACGTTATTCTGATGGTTTGCATCAGGCAATAGAAGCAAAAGAGCATGTAAAAGTTGAGATGGAAAACCAAACTTTGGCATCTATTACCTTTCAGAATTTCTTCAGGATGTACAAGAAACTTTCGGGTATGACGGGTACAGCTGCAACTGAGGCTCAGGAGTTGTCTGAAATTTATAAAGTTGAGACTTTGGTAATACCGACAAATGTTCCTGTAGCACGAAAAGATTACAACGACGAAGTCTACAGGACGGCTCGTGAAAAATACAATGCGATAATAAAATTAATTCAAGAATGCCATATTCGTAAGCAGCCTGTTCTTGTAGGAACAGTCAGTATTGAAAAATCAGAGTTGCTATCTAAGCTGTTGAGAGAAGCAGGCATTCAACACAATGTTTTGAACGCAAGATATCACGATCTCGAAGCGCAGATTATCGCTGAAGCTGGACGTTCCGGAGCGGTGACTATCGCGACTAACATGGCTGGTCGAGGAACTGATATCAAATTAGGCGGAAACTTAGAGGCACGTTTGGAAAAAGAGCTTGCTGGGGTCAATGATTCTGCCGAGATTGAGCACATTACGAAGAGAATCGAGAGAGAGATTCGGGAAGACGAAGCATTTGTTAAGCAGGCAGGTGGCCTTTACGTTGTTGGGACGGAGCGCCACGAAAGTCGCCGTATCGATAACCAGTTACGAGGACGTGCTGGACGTCAAGGAGATCCGGGGGCTTCGAAATTTTTCCTTTCTCTTGAAGATGATTTGATGAGAATTTTTGGAGCGGAAAGATTAGACGCGACTTTGCAAAAATTGGGAATTGAAGAAGGCGAAGCGATCGTTCATCCGTGGATCAACAAGGCTCTGGAAAAAGCTCAAATGAGAGTCGAGGCGCGCAACTATGACATTCGTAAACATCTGTTGAAATTCGACGATGTTATGAATGATCAACGAAAAGTGATTTATACGCAACGTCATGAATTGATGGCTGATGATAAAGATTTCAGTGAGGATATCGATGACATGCGTGAAGAAGCAATTACTGATATTGTTTACAGTAATGTTGCCGAGAATACACCGTCGGAGTACTGGGATTATCAGTTGATAAACGAACAGTTGGCATCAATTTTCGGTAAAGATGTTTCTTTGGAAAAAAAGGAAAACATGTCTCGTGACGAGGTCGTGGACAAGTTGATGTATCAGGCCCGTGAGCAGGCGCAGATCAAGGAAAGTACATACACGGCAGAAGTTATGAGATACATGGAGCGTACAGTTTTGTTGCGCTTGATCGACCAGTATTGGAAGGAGCATTTGTTAAATCTTGATCGCTTGCGTCAAGGAATAAATCTGCGAGCTTATGGACAAAGGGATCCGTTGAATGAGTATAAGCAGGAGGCGTTTTCTTTGTTCGAAAGTATGTCGAAAACGATCAGAATAGAAACAGTTCGTGCTTTAGCAATGTTTGAATTTGCTCAGCAATCAGAGTCGGCGGAAGACTTTTCTTCGGATAATGGCTTTATCGATTTTGAGTCGGATGAGGAAGAAGAATTCGATGAGGTCAAAGAACAAATCGAAAAAAATTCTTCAAAAACAGATGAACAAATTGGCGGAGATGTTTTCGCAGTTTCTCGAAACGCATTATGTCCATGCGGAAGCGGAAGAAAATACAAATACTGTCATGGAAAAATCGAGAAATAAAACGAGGAAAATTATAAGTTCAGTTTTTATACGGAGACAGTTAATGTCTTCGTTGTTTTTCTTAACAAGATCAAGTTCGAACTTGATTTAAATCGGAATCGGTTGACTTAGTGATTTTGATTCTTTTTAGTAAAATCAAATTTGGAATTATCGTTAATGGAACAGTACAGAAAAATATTTTCCAACTTAAGAAGTTTGCGAATATTCCTGATACGGACATAAAAATTAATCCTGAGAATTCGTATAGTGCCCAAAGTACTGCATAGATGGTAAGATTGGACGCTGTCATATAGAAAAACGCGATGAAACAAGAAGTTACAGCTCCCCCGGAAAGTGCTTCCAGAGTGATTATTAAGGTCAAAACGGAATTGCTTTTACCGAATTTAATCAGCAAAAGATAGGTTAAAAATGTCAGAGCGTGCAAGGATAACATTGTGGACATCGATTTTATCAATCCGATTTTTTTTATCAGATATCCGCCGACAAAACTTCCGATGATTACAGTTATTGATCCATAAAACTGAATTATGTTTGCGATTTCGATTTTCGAAAATCCAACTTCTATACAAAATATTTTGGACATCTTTTGCATCATGAAATCCGCTGATTTATAAAGGCAGATTAGAGCAATAACTTTTTCATTGTTTTTTGTTTTTATGAACTGTTTGATTGGAGCAAAAAACGATTTCCAATATTCTTGGTTTAGTGAATCATCTTTTGGCATTTTTAATTGCGGTTCTTCTACGAAAAAATTAATTAGCATGACAAAAAATATCAGCATTGCCGCAAATAAATATGCCGTTTTCCAATCGAAAAAGTATGCGACATAAAGTGTCGAAACTTTGATAAGAATTGAACCGAGACGATTCCCGAGATTTACGCAACTAGCAATAAATCCAACTGACTTTTCTTTTTTTCCGATTAATTGATAGGGGTATAGGACAATGTTTTTACATCCATCTGCAATGGCGACCAAGGATGCTCCGAAAATCAGTTGAAAAATGCTTGCGTTCGGATTTGAATGAGCCATGATTATGATTCCGAGAATCAGAACAAGGTATGAACAAAGCATCCAACTTTTGTAACGACCTAATCTTTGGGATAACATCGGAATGTCGAAATTTTCAATTATCGGTCCCCACAAAAATTTCAACATGAAAGGCCAGTGGATAAACGAAAATAATCCGATCAATGTGTTAGAGACACCGAGATCCTTTAGCCAATAATCAAGAATAGTAACAGTAAGAGGAAAAGAAACTCCGTAACAAATACCGATAAAGACCTTATTCAGGTATTGCGACAACAAACAGGATCTCCAGAATAATCTTTAAGTGATAATAATATGATCAGGCATGGAATAAAAGTCAGTGGTATAAACAAAAAGAAGTTTGTCCATCCCAATGCATCTGCGATAATTCCCGAAACGGTACGATAAAAAGTTCCTCCGAGATCGTAAAAGGCCCAAAGCAGAGCATACTGCGTCGCTGCATAATTTTTATTGCTCATACTGTAAAGGAATGCGATGAATGCAGTAGTGACAGCTCCGCTCGTAATGTTTTCAACAAAAACTGAGAAGTAAAACATCGCAAGATTTTTTCCGACGATAGCAAGCGCAACATAACATAAGCAAGATACGGCATGAATAATTCCAAATCTTATCATTGATCTGATGATACCTAATCTTTTGATGAAATATCCTCCGATTACTCCTCCGAACAAAGTTGCGATACTTCCGAAAACTTGCACAACATTTGCGATATCTAAAATTGAAAATCCCAAATCCATGTAAAATAAACGAGCCATTTTTTGTGCGAGAATATCTCCGGCTCTATAAAGAACAACTACCGCAATCAGATTTTTCCAATCCGGATGTTTCATAAAAGTTTTAAATGGATCCACTAAGCATTGATTTACTGTTGAGCTTATAATTTGCAGAGGATTTCGATTGGCATCTGTTGTCGAGGATGTAATTCTATCTGTTTCTGGTTCATCTATTTTTAAAATAAAAAATGTGCAAACAAAAATCGAGAACGCCATAACGAAATAGGCTAAATTCCATCCGAAGTAATGAGCAAGGTATAGCGTTATGCTTTTTGAAAACAAAAGTCCAGTACGATATCCGAAAACATAAATTCCTGCCGTCGGACCATACATCTGAGAATCAGTTTTTGAAAGTTGGAAAGTATAAAGAGACATGTCTTGGCATCCATCAGCAAAGGCGACAAGAGATGTAAAAAACAACAATCGTAACAAACTCGAATCTGGAGACGAAGTTGCCATGCCAACAACTCCGATAAACAATAGCATCTGACTGGCGATTGCCCATCCTTTTCTTTGTCCGAATGTCTTGGATAAAATTGGAAAATTAAATTTTTCAATGAAAGGGGCCCACAAAAACTTAAAAGCAAAAGGGCATTGTAAGAGAGTAAGAATTCCGATCAGCGAATTGGATAGCCCCTGATCTTTGAGCCATAAATCCAATATCGCTAATCGTAGTAAGAAAGGAACTCCACAGGTAAACCCGATGAAAAATTTTGAGCTTAACTCCTTTCTGAAGTAAACATTAATAAAGTCGTCAACAATCGACGCTAATTTCATTGTTCCTGTCTGCTCATTTTCTTTCGAGTAATTGGATCAAGATACTTCTTCCTCAAGCGGACGCAAGTCGGCGTAACTTCGACTAGCTCGTCATCCTGAATATAAGACAGTGCTTGCTCCAATGTAATAACTCTTGGAGGCGATAACTTTATGTTGTCATCCTTTCCTGAAGCTCTCATGTTGGTGAGCTGTTTTGTCTTGGTCGGATTAACATCCAAATCGTTTCCTTTGTTATTTTCTCCGATGATCATACCTTCATAAACAGGATCACCAGGTTTTACGAATAATGTACCTCTCTCCTCCAAGAAAAATAATGCATAAGGAACAGCAGAACCATTTGAGTTGGAAATCAAAACACCTTTGTTTCGATCTTCAATAGGCCCTTTGTAGGATTCATATTTGTAGAAAGACCTGTTCATGATTCCCGAACCTTTTGTATCAGTTAAGAATTCACTGAAGTAACCGATTAATCCACGTGTTGGTATCAAAAACTTCAAACGAGTCTTTCCCATACCCGAAGGCCTCATGTCGATCATGCTTCCTTTTCTCAAAGTGATTTTTTCGACAACTGTCCCGGTAAATTCATCATCCAAGTCGATGTAAAGTTCTTCCATCGGCTCAAGTTTTTCTCCAGTTTTTTCGTCTGTTTTGAAGAGAACGTGTGGACGGCTAATTGATAGCTCAAAGCCTTCTCTTCTCATGGTCTCGATCAAAATTCCCAACTGAAGTTCACCTCGCCCTGATACTTCAAAACAATCCTGAGCTTCAGATCTTTTAACAGTGATGGAAATATTTCCTTCTGCTTCTTTTTGGAGTCTATCCCAAATGATTCTTGACGTAAGCTTTTTACCTTCTTGACCTCCGAGGGGGGAGTCATTAATCGAAAATACCATCGACAAAGTTGGAGGATCGATTGGAAGCGCCTTGATCGGCTCGTTCACACTTACGGAACAAATTGTGTCAGCAACAGTAGCTGTCGATAAACCTGCGATTGCAACAATATCTCCGCACTGAACATGCTCGACGGGTATTCTCTTTAATCCTTCAAAAGTCAATAATTTTGTAAGCTTTGAATTTTCTACTGTTTTGTCTCCACGTAACGCATGCACTGCTTCGTTAATATTTGCAGTTCCCGACAGAACTTTTCCGGTAAGCACACGACCCAAGTACTGATCGTAGTCCAACATGGTAACTAACATTCTGAAAGGGGCATTTTCGTCGATAGTAGGTGCGGGAACATGTGTAATTATGGTATCCAGCAATGGAGAAAGATCTTTTCTTTCACCTTCTAGGGTTTTGTCAGCCCAACCATTTCTTCCAGAAGCGTAAATTATCGGGAAGTCCAACTGCTCTTCGTTTGCTCCTAATGCAACGAATAGATCGAAGACTTCATCTATAACTTCATTTACTCGAGCATCTTGCTTATCTACCTTATTTATGACAACGATCGGACGCAGCCCTAAGGACAATGCTTTCGTCAAAACGAATTTCGTTTGAGGCATAGGTCCTTCTGATGCATCTACTAATAACAACACTCCATCCACCATGCTGAGAATTCTTTCGACCTCTCCACCGAAATCAGCGTGTCCCGGAGTATCAATAATGTTAAACTTTATATCTTTCCATAGAAAACTTGTACATTTCGCCAGAATAGTAATACCTCTTTCTCTCTCGAGGTCATTGTAATCCATGGCACAAGTATCAACTTGTTGATTGTCACGGAAAATTCCGCTTTGCTTGAACATCGCGTCTACCAATGTAGTCTT
>JAZLGP010000008.1:0-31808 GCA_045616365.1 Alphaproteobacteria bacterium
GACTATGGAAGCAACCTGCGCGTGTATATTGTAAAATATCGAAAACAGGCTCAGTATAAAACTTTTCCAAATTATAATGTTACTCAGTCGAATGCTGACCATACGTATTCGACCATAGATGCTTGCGCAACTTCAAGTAACTATGTATACGATGTCTCGACCGAAGCGAATTTGAAATCGACTTTAAACACTATCGCAAATGACATTAAAAACTTTGCAGGAGGAGTTACTGCCGCTAGAAATGTAGATTAATCTAAAATACAGAAAGCAGAAATACCGTTTTTCGTAATTTGTATTCAGTTTTTATTCTGAGAAAAAGTAATTCTCTGCTTTCGTTTTTCACGGCTGCCGAGCTTCTGATATTTCGCTGGCGTTGGAAGTTTTGGTTGGCTTGACATTGTTTCTTTATTGAAGAAAATCAGAATCGCATTCAAAAAAGAAAGTAACTTTTCTCTTCTTAGACAGTAATCAGCTGTAGGATAAATAGAAAGCATTGTTTTTAATGTCATTTTAAGTTACCTTGGAATTGATCTCAAATAAAACTTAAGGTTGAAAAATGTTAAAAATCGTGATACAAGATCTGCGTTCATCCAAAGAAATATGCATTAATTCATACGGGTTCTTGTTTTCGGATAAGGGATGGAACTTTTTTGCGCTTGCTTGCCTAGAGATTGAAAATCAACATGGGTATTAAGCGCACACATAAAAAATGTTCTGATATCTTTCGAAAAGAAAATTTTTTGAGTAAACGCTCTCTCGTCGAGACGGTTTTCGACCTTCTCAAAAATAAATTCATGCTCGAACAACATATAGCAAGCAATTGAAAATAGTGTCTTAAGAAAAGTATATCTTTTTATTCAACAATATCTGAACTATTCACTGTTAGTCCGTTAGTTCCGCTATTACCTTCTATCAGCAAAGATATTTCTCTCATTACTTTCATTAAGTCTTCTTCACTATTTGCTGAATAATTATAATCGGCACAACTTTCCAAAGACAATGTAGAACTTGTTCGATATTTTACTAAAAACACTTCTGGAGCTCCTTGAGCATTACTCAAGTCCTTTTTCAATTTCACGCAAGCATCTTTTGCAAGATTTTCCAACGCATTATTCGATCGTGTATAGTTCGAAACATAACCTGAATCTACACCAAACGACTCCTGATATCCATTGCTTGCCAAAATCAAATTAATCGGCAAAGTATACCCCATAAATACTTGTGCACTATATTTTGCTTCGCTGTATCCAGTATAATCTTTGTTGTAGATATCATATGGAAAGAACATCCTATGCAATCCGCTAAAAGCATAATTTGATCTAAATGGACCAAATCCTGAATTTTCTACACTTATATCGTCTGTTGAAGATTGAATCGATGAACCTATTTTCCACTTTACAACAGGAGCTTCATCGTTGTAATCCCAAATTTGAATAAAGAAATCTCCTTCTTCTCCAGGCAATGCATTTCCTTCATTTAACTGAGGATATGCGTACTTTTCTCCCGTACCATCTTTGGAATTATAATAAAGATGATGTATGAGGGACACCCTAGGCAAGTCTGTCCTACCGTTATAATTCATATTTCCGTAAAGTTTCATATTCTGATAAGTTGCTTGATCGTAACCATCAATAATTCGTGTATTTATTAATTTATCACTTATTATATTTGGATGAGCATAAGCTTTGATTGAATTACCACCCTCTGCTAACGTAACATTCTGAAAAGGTCTATTAGTCAACTCAATGGATAAAATCCTGGTTTTTCCAGTAATTTCCAGATCAACATAATAATTTCCATCTTCATCCATGTCCTTAATTTGATCTGGAGAAATATAGAAAATTTTCTTCTTTTCTATATAATTTACTTCAACTCCCGCAGTTTCAGTGATTTCGTGATTATAATCCAAACTCACTGCAGAATTATTTGGGATTATATTCGAAAATTTAACGGAAGAATCCGTTGCATCTTCAAATTCTAGTTCCAAATCTGCGTCTCCACAGAAACAAACCCAATATGTATCATCTTCTTCGGTCGGCAACAAGTAAACCCCCTTGTTATGCAGTAAATTTGAGTCAGATTCACTACTGATTGTTGAAGTCAATTTTCCGTGTGCGTCGTAAGTAAACTCAGTTAATTTACTAACATCTCCACTTATAAAAAAGAAATTATACAAATTATAACGATATATTGATTCTGTTGCTTTCGTCATATCATTGGTTCCCGACTCACGCAATCCTGCTGAATATGTAAGCAATGATGCTGATGACGGCGTTATATGGGAACAATTCATACCATTTGTATCACAAATTTCATAATATGGAGTCTCATATGTTCCATCCGGTTTTCTTTGATAAAACGCTCCTAACATCTTTGATTGTATTGCCGTTTCAGTCCAATCTACACCTGTTCTGGCAAACCCTCCCGTATCTTGCGACAAACAAGTGCTACAATTTGAACTGGAACAATTATATTTAATGTAACCGAAAGTTGGATTTTGAACATAGGGCTCCTCTATTTCAGCGTATTCACATTTACTATTATTGTTCTCTCCGTCTGAATAAGTACAACTTATGCTGTTTTGTTGTTGAGTTCGACTATAAGTAGCACGATACTTTGTTCTAGGAGAATATTGACTAGGAGTGCATTCAACACTTTTGCTTCCACTACGACTCCAGCCAGTAGGTACATTCATATGATGTTGCCAACAAACTCCAGAACAACTAGTGTCCGTATTGTGTGATCCTGTATTATACCTGGTTTTTACACAAACATCCCCTTCTCTAACACAAAGACCGTTAGTCTTACATAAGGTCGTACACTCAAAATGACCACCTGCACCATCGTTCTCATCCATATCATCCCCTGACTCGTTTTCACAATTTTGTGTACAAGTTGTTACAACAGTTGTTCCATTTTCGGTCTTTTCACACAAAGATGTACTAGTGCACAAGTACGATCCCGTATCGCCAAATCTTCGTCGAAAAGCCCCAGTTTGTCCATCTCTTTCTTCGGTATAACTCTTTTTTTTCAGTCCACACCAATACCCGCGAAATACTCCAAAAGTTTTTTGGTGACGACACCCACCATATCTTGTGCAAACTTCTTCGCATTCAAAACTTTTTATTAAGCATCCCTTTTCTTTCTTTCCACAGGGATCATCATCCCAAACTTCGCTGCAACACGGCGTATTTGGATAAGTTCCTGGATCCCCAGTGCGAACTGTAGGAAAATCTCTATAGGTATCAATCGTCTCTGTTATTGTTCTTTTTCTTTGTTTTTCTGTAGCAAATAATTTGTAATAGTAATAGTTTTTAATACCAAATTTTCCCATTGATATCTCAATATAAGATGAATCACTTGGTATGATGTATGAACAGTCATAATCTTGACAGACACTGTATGGAATTATGTAACCTGACCTGCAGTCATATCCGCCATTATTATCAAGATCTCCGCACACCATACCGCAATTAGAATCTTCGAAAAACTGTGATTTATTCTCACATCTTTTACATGTTTTTTCACGTTTTTCCCCTATTATAGCGGTTGAATTTGTATTATAGCACCTATATCTCGTTCCGTCGTATTGTTCTGTGTTATAAAAAATGGCTCCAAGGTTTTCCAAACTGCCTCCTGCATTTATTTTGGCAACATCTGGAATCACAGCAGGATCCATATTTTGGAAATGATCTACAGCACAAACAAACTTACTTAAACTTCCGATACCATAACATATTGGAGAAAAATTATACGCACCTATGAAATACCCAGATGATACAGTACTACAAGGTGCCGAACAAGCTTGATCTTCAAAATGAGAATATGCCTTACAATCTGTTTCCGTACCGTCTATTAGATACTGAAAGCCGACATTAGTACTAATTTCCTTCCATTTCAGCTTATTAAAACAATCTCCTTGAAAAGAAACACGTTGACCACAAATACTGGTGCTATACTTTGACGTAGGCTGAAAAATCCATCCAGTTGTTTGTGTCTCTGAACTATTATAGTTTTTGTAGCAATCTATACACGGGTCTATTCTTTCTTTCATTTCAATTGGCATTCCTGACCAAACCGATCCCGAAGTATTAGGAATCATTGGTTTTCCGATTTCACTGGAATCATATACTCCATAAAATCTTAAAATTTGATTTTTTAGAAAAGCTCGCGTTAACTTGCACTTGGAAAAGTTAATTTTTAGCTTTTTTGTTGATAAATTATGACCAAAATTCGGTCCTTTCGTCGTATAATTTCCCTGTTGAAATTTTGTATTCAAATCAGTAAAATCCGGAATCTGCTGTGGTCCTTGGAAATTAAGAGTTTTTGTTCCGCCCCAGAAAGCAAAGGTATCCACATTATCCGCAATTCCGTTATCGTTATAAACTTCAACAGTCGATGGAATAACTCTTTCTGTAACAATTCGTAACATGGCTTTATTTGGAAAAGAAATTCTTGCTGTTACGTTTGGTGCTTCATTTTCTTGGAAAACATATCCGCCCCTTTCTCCAGCTTCGCCTCCTTCTTTTTCTTCTTCTATACCTCCATATTGGCTTTCAAAACTAACCGCTCCTTTCGCTCCCTTATACTTTCCATCTTCATACAAGTATCCACGATCTTTGTTGAATAATATCGTGTCACTTTCAATCATAGGAATTTCAGAAAAATCATTATTAAACCCTAAATATGTCATTTCTTGAGGTTCAAAATTATCTGGAGCATTTGCTATAACAACAACGACTCTCTTCTTGTTGTTTCTTTCTGTCTCTTTAACTCGTCCTGTTCCTGATAATTCAGACGGATGACTCCCCCAACTAAATAAATTTCCAGCCATTACTATCGGCAAAAACAAAAAATTCGATTTATTATGTTCGTCCTTGAACGGCAAAAACAATTCCAAATCATATATTAAACCTTGAACATCCGAAGTTAATTCTTTTATGAAATATGGATTTGCTTTATAAGTTGGACAATCTCTTTCGCAAACCATCGCTAAAGTATTACAAAATCCCAAATAACATGGATTTGTATTCATTTGCATAAATTTATAATCATCGCTTGATGTAGGAGGAGTTGTCATATCTAACAACAAACTTTTTGAACCAACAAGATCAGTAATTGCCCCACTGTTTAAATATACATTTCTATATAATATCTGCCGACCTCTACGTGCCATTATCGGTCTGCCATATGATTCCCCTCCCCAATTAAGGTAATCCCCATAAGATAAAGAGGCATCAGCTCCTTCGTGCAAAACGACATCTCCACCTTTTTTTCCATCTGATCCGTAAAACATCGCTTGCACGGCGTAGGTCAATCCTTCTGTTGGATTATAATTTAACGGTGTTTCTATAACCCTTTCCTCATCTTCATAAGGAGATAGTGAAACCTTTCCTGAATATGGAACTATTCCAACAGCAACTCCGGCAGAATGAAGAAACGGTATCAAAAATACCTGACAAGCCTTCGCTATTTGCTTAATCGGTGTTGCATCTGCTGTCATTTTGTTTGAATAGTCTTCAAAGTCGTCAGTATGATCATTAGATGTAGTATTACTTGCCTGGTTTGTCGGAATTGCGAGAATTATGTCGATATCATTTCTCGGCAAAGTAACTTCAGCACTTTTCTTTAATTTAGGACAGTCAACTTGAATCGTCCCAGATGATGTTAGAGTCAACTTTAACAGACTTTCATTTTTCTTGTATTTACTGACCGAATATGCGGCCATTCCGCTTCCTATTTTTACATATTTTATATAGGACACAGAGTTATTGGATTCATTGTAAATAAAATTTTCGAAAGGAGGACGATCTACAAACATTTTTTCATTTTCAATAAAGTTTATTAAATTAGATTGTCTACCATCTGTATTAAAGTCTGTATAAAGCTTAAAAAGTCCTTGATTTGTCAAAGTTTCAGTTATTCCTGCAGCTTTGATCACTCCTTCAGAACTGAATAGCATTGTCTTTGATGAATCAAAAGATTCATCGTTATATGTCTGCGCGGCAACTGAATATAAATAATCTTCTTGTTCACTCCAAGTTTTTCCTGGATTAAATATTTTTGCAATATTTTTTCCGATAACGTATGGAATCTCAAAATCACTGATCTCTACATCTGTCTTTTTTGTATATTCGATCAGATAATTAACACCGTACACCAACAAAGGAATAGTTGCGATTATTATAACCGCCGATATTCCTGATGATTGATTCAACAATTGCCTAATTTTTTGTGAAAATTTTCTTAATATAAAATAACTCGATTTAAGTATTCTACCGAATGCAACAGATAATTGGTATGTTTTTGGATTTAATGATGCCTGATTTTTGTCTTTCTTAATCATTCGCCTTACACTACAACAACTACTAGTTTCAGTGTATCAAAATTCAATCCGCAAAAGGTTAACAAACGTTAAAAAACATGCGTTTCCTTAATTGGACTTTAAATTGCGAGATTATAATTATTCACAAATATCAAAATGCTCTTATTGCTATTTTTACGAATCGTAATAGTATCGATGAACATCCGCTTCCTTAATACTCCAATAATATTGAAATAAAACAGTTGAACACAAAGGCAAGGCTAAGCTCAAAAAAAATCCAGGAGCATAGCCACGAAAAAAGATATCATGAGATTATTTTGTTCGGTCGATGATTTTTTGAAAATGTTGGAAGAAGAGAGGAAAAAGAACCAGAAAATCGACGAGGACTCCCGACTTAACCAAAAGCGAAATAGCGACGATCGTGCTAATGTTTCAGAAATCTCCGTGCCGGAATTTCAAATATTTTTACAAATAGTATTTACAACAGTACAGTCAGAATTTCCAAAAATACCGAGTTACAAAAGATTTGTTGCGTTGATGTCTCAAATTTTGCATTTTCTGACTCCGCTATTTGATTGTACATTTAGGTAGCGGAGCGCAATCGCATGCATAAATTCTAAATCTTTCAATGTGTGCTATCAGAAAAAAATTTTACAGAAACAAAATATTCAAGGAATTAGCGAAATTTGCGATTACTTGCCCGGGGATTGAAAATCATCATGGGCATTAAGCGCACAATGAAAAATGTCCTAATATTTTTGAAGATAGAATCCTTCTGCGCAAATGCTTTCTCGTTGAGACGGTTTTCAACTTTCTCAAAAATAAATTTATACTCAAACATACCCGATATAGATCTTTTATCAACATGCTCGTGCGTATAATTTTGATTCACAGGCTTATAAGTCTTTCAAACCTTGCTGTACCAAGGCTTTTTGATAGTTTTTAATCCATAATTGAGGTTTTTAATAACAACCGAAAAAGGCAACTTTTTAAAAATTTAACCGATTTTCTACCACTATCTATTCTCGAATTAGCTGAAAAATCGTTGCTTGAAGCTGTTTTATACCTTCTCTTTTTTTGGAGCTGGTAAAAATAATTTCAGGAAAGGCGGCTGGATGCGATTGAAGAATCTGGTCTGATGTCACATTAGATGATCTTTTATCCGACTTCGTCAAAACAATCTGGTAAACCAGTCCGAGCGTATCTAATATTTCCATAATCTCGCTGTCATTTTGTTTTATACCCAACTTGGAGTCGATCAATAAAAATATTCGCCGCAAATTTTTTCGGTATCTTAAATAATCGAGGATTAAGTTATCCCATTGCATACGCATCTGCTTGGACACCGCAGCATATCCGTACCCCGGAAGATCTACCAACGAAATTTTATTCCCTAACGAAAAAAAATTAATCTGTTGAGTACGCCCTGGCGTCTTTGATACACGAGCAGTACTTTTTCCTGTCAGAGAATTTATCAGCGAAGACTTTCCTACATTGGACCGCCCCACAAAAGCGACTTCGGGTAATTTTAAAAATGGAATCTGAGAAAAAGTTGTAGCTCCGGCCAAAAATCTGCACTCGGAGCTGAACAATGAATTTATCGAACTCACCCTTTTGCCTCTGCTTTTACAAGAGTGTTTTTCTCATCAATCTTTTTTATTATGTACTGCTGAGCAATCGCAAACAAGTTACTAAAAGTCCAGTATATCACTAACCCTGACGGTAACTGAGAAAACATCAGTGTAAACATTATCGGCATTATCATCATCATTTTTGCCTGAGAAGGATCTGCCGGAGCCGGTCCCATCTTTTGCTGTAACCACATCGTCAATCCCATCAGCAATGGCCAAATTCCAATCTGAAGGAACCCAGGTAATGAAACGGGAATCAATCCGCCCAATGTCAAAATCGCCCATGGATCTGCAACAGACAAATCATGAATCCATCCAATGAACGGAGCTTGTCTCATTTCAATTGAAATATACAACACCTTGTAAAGTGCAAACAAAATCGGCCATTGTAAGAACATCGGAAGACATCCTCCCAACGGATTTATCTTCTCTTTTCTATATAACTCAGAAACCGCCTGCCCTAACTTCATCTGATCACCGGCATACTTTTTTTGCAAAGCCTTAACTTTCGGCTGAATCATTTTCATTCTGTTCATCGAACGATAAGCCTTGTTTGCAAGCGGGAACAGAATCAGTTTCAAAAGCAAAGTGATCAAAAGAATTCCAAATCCCATATTTCCGATCAAACCTCTAACATAGGACATCGCATACAGTAACGGCTTCGTAAGTATGTATAAATATCCAAAATCAATCACCAAATCCAAATGAGGAACATTTAACTTCTCTTCATACATGTCAAGAGTATTAATTTCTTTCGCTCCTATGAACAAATGATTAACTTTCGAAAGTTTTGATGAAGGATTGATTACCGAAAAATCATCACTGCTTTCAACTGCGTAAATACCGCCTCCCAACGACTTGTAACTTACTGAATACGAAGCATTTTGTTCCGGGATAAAAGATACCAACCAATATTTATCGGTAATTCCGAACCATCCGCCTTTGGATTCGTATGATACCTCTTTTTCCTTCTCGATATCATCGTAATCGACCTCACGTAATTTTTCATTAAAATATCCGATAGGTCCGTGATAAAATCCCATAGACTCGGACTTTTCCACTAACTTACGTTGAATCAACGAAGTGTTTTTTAACCTTACCGCATTTATTCCTGAGTTTTTAACCTTGTCAGTGATCGTAAATACGAAATTTTCATCAACCTCTATTTTCTTCGTAAAAATTAAACCAGAACCATTGTCCCAAGTTAATACAACTGGAGTTTCAGGAGTTAATTTCGTATTATCTGTTTTCCAGCAAGAATTTTCGTCAGGTAAAACCAGAGAGTTATCGTCTGATTTCCACCCAGAAGTAGCAAAGTAATCTTCTTTTCCAAAAACCGAAACTTTTTCTTGACTATCATATTTTTGAGTATAATCTTTCAAATCAATATTGCTGAATTTTAATCCTTTCGTCGAAATTGTTCCAGAAATTCTCGGAGCACTAATCTGTATCGTCTTTATCTCTGCCTGCGAAACTTCTCTTCGCTTTGTCGGAGCAATTTCTTCACTAGATTTTTTATCAAAATTCTGAGACGAATAAGAAACCGTCGTTATATTAGGATTTTGGTTGTTAGTCTGCACTGGCTTAGAAGACTTAAAAACATATGGATACCCCAACATAACAATCAGCGAAATCGCAAAAAACAACATGACATTACGTTTTTGCTCTTTATCTTCCTGCATAAAACCCTCCAACAAAAAAAGCCCATTGAGTATACAGGAATATTTGTCATGTTGAAATATTAGTTAACAAAAATTTAATCTGCGCAAATTTTTTATGAATAACGATTAAAAAAATTGCTCTTATAAGTTATATTTGAAGCAGTGCAAAGGAATTAAATTCGATGAAAAAGATTTTAGTATTTTTATCCATCATTGCTGTGTTTAATGCTGATTGCAGAAAAAAAACATATTCTAATAAGGTCGCATCCAAAAGATCTGCCGTTCAGACCTCCAAACAAAAGCAGGGCTTAGCTGATGCAAAACAAGCAATATTAATTGATTTTGATACTGGAGAAATCCTGTATGATAAAAATTCCCGAGAGCAGTGCGTTCCATCATCCATGACAAAATTAATGACTTCGTACATTTTGTTTGCGGCAATAAGAGACGGTCGAATAAAAATGGACGATGAACTTCTCGTGAGTGAAGAAGCCCAAAGAATGGAAGGCTCTCGTAGCTTTTTCAAAGCAGGAACCTACGCAAAAGTAGAAGATTTGGTAAGAAGCATAATCATTCACTCAGGAAATGATGCTTGCGTCATAGTAGCTGAGGCACTTTCAGGAGATCCATCTATTTTCGCTGATGAAATGAATCGACAAGCCGATGAGTTTGGTCTAATTAATACCCATTTTACGAATCCTTCCGGGTTACCTGACAATAACCATTATTCTACAGCGCATGACTTAGCGATAATTGCGCAACGGTTAATTAAAGATTTTCCAGAATATTATTCTTATTTCTCTGAAAAAATATTTACAATAAACGGAATCACTCAACAGAACCGAAATACTCTTTTGGGAAATTCCATGGGAGTCGACGGTTTAAAAACAGGTCATACAAATGCAGGAGGATACGGGCTCGTTGCATCCACTTCACGAAATGGGAAAAGATTAATCGCCATTGTAAATGGATGTTCTAGCATAAAATCCAGAAGCTTGGCAGCCAACAGCTTACTTGCTCTAGGATATCGAGAATTCACAACGTTTCGAGCAATAAAGGCAGGAACACCGATTGCAACCCTAAAAGTTTGGCTAGGAGATATAGGCGAAATAGATGTTTGCACGCACCAAGATATAAATATAATGGTACCGAGAAAATTTCAGAATGAGTTAAAAATAGAAGCAAAAATGAAAGAACCAATCGAAGCTCCGGTCGCATTAGGATCAAAAGTCGGTGAACTATCTTATCGTTACGGCAATTTTGTTTCTAAAAAATATGACTTATTCGCATGTCAAGAAGTAAACCGAGCAGGCATTTTCGAAAGAGCGAAATCGTCTATATATTATTTATTGTTCGGATCATCAAGTAATCAGCAAGGGCAAAAATTTCAAAGATGAAAAGAGCATTTTTTATCACCTTCGAAGGAGGGGAAGGCACGGGAAAATCAACTCAAGTAAAGTTATTGGCTGATAGACTGGCGATGCGGGGAAACTTGGTTCATATAACACGAGAACCAGGTGGAACAGATCTTTCAGAAAAAATTCGTAACATATTGAAAACCAATCCGAACATTGACCCGATAACAGAATTGCTATTGATGTTCGCTGCTCGTCGTGAACATTTCGAAAAATCTATACGTCCTCTTCTTGATCAAGGTTATACGATAATTTGCGATAGATTCTACGATTCTTCTCTGGTTTATCAAGGAATATTAAAAAATGTTTCGATAGAACAAATTATGCAGTTAAAAGTAATGACTCTCGGTAATTTTGAACCCGACTTTACGATAGTTTTGGATATCCCTCCAAGCATAGCCAAGGAAAGGATTCAACATCGCCAATTATATTTGGATAATTATGACATGATGTCTGAAGATGAATATAATATAATCCGTAACGGCTTCAGAAAAATCACGGAAGCTTTTCCATTTCGATGTAAATTAATAAATGCGTCAGGAGACGAAAAGAGAGTGTTTGCTAGAGTATATAAAGCTGTAGAAAAATTTATCTTAGAAGCTCAACATTGATTCAGAATCAAACTATTCGATTGAACAATAACTTTGTTATTTACACCAATAATCGATAATTTCTACAGAATAATTATAAAATAAATATGGAATACTTACCTTTTTTCCGGTTATTTTTCCTGTTTTTACTGAAAAATGTGGGAATATCTATTGATGATGTTTTATGGATTATGCTAGGATTCATCCAGTTTAAGGGAGTTGTTTCAGATGAATAAAACAGAATTTGTAAGAGCTATGGCTGAAGAAGCTGGATTAACCGCAAAAGATGCCGGAGCTGCTTTGGATGCTTTTATGGAGGTAACAAAAAAAATGCTGATTGCGGGAGAGAGTGTCAATCTTATTGGTTTCGGAGCTTTTGAAGTTGCAGAAAGAAGCGCAAGACCGGGTCGTGACTTTAAAACAGGAAAAATGATCAGTGTTCCTGCATCCAAGACTGTAAAATTTAGAGTCGGAAAGACATTGAAAGATGCTGTAAAAGCATAAAAATAGTGTTTTTGTATTTATTAGCGCTAGACACAGTCTTGGCGCTTTTTTTATATTCATTTTTGATATCCATTAATATTTAATTTCGTTGAAATATTTACTTTTTGTTAACCGTTTGTGTGCTCTTATATCATAGGAGAAACTAATGATTGAGCAAAACTATTTTAACAATGCGATTCAAATAAAAATCCCTTCTGTAGCCGTTCTTATTCCGTGTTTTAACGAAGAAAGTACAATATTCAATGTTGTAACTAAATTTAAGGAAGCTCTTCCGAAAGCATCCGTGTATGTTTACGATAATTGTTCGACAGATAATACTTCTTTAGAAGCCAAAAAGGCAGGTGCTGTAGTCGTAAAATCCCATAAAAAAGGAAAAGGAAACGTCGTTCGAAAAATGTTTTCTGATATAAATGCAGATATGTACATTATGGTAGATGGAGATGACACCTACTCTGCAGAAGATGCCGTCAAAATGTTAGATTTCATCCAGAACGAACAAATGGATATGGTTGTAGCTGCAAGGAATGAAATTACCGACAAAGCCTACCCCGTCGGTCACAAATGGGGAAATAAATTATTTAATTTTGCTCTAAAATTGTTGTTTAACAGCGAATTTAAAGATATTTTTTCAGGATATCGAGCTTTTTCAAAAAGATTCGTGAAGACTTTTCCTGTTACATCTGACGGATTTGATATAGAAGCAGAATTGTCTATACACGCGTTGACTTTGTCTTTACCTTGTGCTGAGACAGACTCAAATTACTATGAAAGACCTGCAAATTCCCATAGCAAATTAAACACTTTTAAAGATGGCTTTAAAATACTTTGGAGCATAATAAGGCTACTAAGAGAAAATAGACCCCTTTTATTTTTCGGATCGATATCACTGATGTTATTTTTGTTAGCACTTGTGCTAGCCTGCCCTATTTTCTCAACTTTTCTGGAGACAGGGTTAGTTCCAAGATTACCTACCGCAGTACTGTCGACAGGACTAGTTATGATTTCTTTCTTGAGTCTGACTTGCGGATTTATATTAAACAGCCTTTCCCAAGCTCGAATTGAAATAAAAAAATTACATTATCTGCAATACAGTATCGAATAGTTTTTGCGCAATATCAAATAATTACTTTCCAATCGATGAAATTGCTTTAGATATCTCTTTACCTGCAGTATCCAAGTCTCTTACAGGAGCAAAAGTCTTTCTGTGATAAGGCGTTGCTCCATATTGAATTATTGCATAGATATGTTTTTGCGATCCATACCCAACGTTTGTGTCCCAACCATATTGAGGATATTCCTTGTCCAGCTCTTTCATAAGATTATCTCGGTGTTCTTTCGCAATAATGGAAGCTAAAGCAATAGACATGACAGTGTCATCGCCCTTCACTATCGTTCTTACCTGAGTATTTTTTAATTCCGGAGCTTTATTTCCGTCAATCAATGTGAAAGATTTTTTCAAATTTAAAGAAGAATACGCACGTCGCATAGCCAAAAAAGTCGCTTGCAGAATGTTCAATGAATCAACTTCCTCAACAGAAGCGATTCCGATAGAATATTTCATTATGTTTTCAGGTTGCTTATCGATCCAATCTAAAACTTTTTTCCTTTGTTTATGCGATAATTTTTTTGAATCTCTTACTACCAACTCGCTTTTTTCAATCAAAGCTATCCCTTGCTCGCTGATCCACACGGCAGATGTCACAACAGGCCCGGCAAGAGGACCGCGCCCTACTTCGTCTATACCAATGCAATCATCAGGACTTACATTGTTTTCCAAATACCACAGAGAATTCATCTTCTATCTTTCGAATACCACTCTCCTATTATAAGTACGTTCTTCCACGATTAAAATTAAAAAATATCTTGAAACCAAATTTATACCAGAGTTTTTATTATCTCTGAAATCTATGTGCATTGTATCATTTGAGAAAATTCTTCTATTTTTAAACTTGCTCCTCCTATCAAAACTCCGTCGACAGAAGAAATTTGCAGGATATCTGCTACGTTCGCCGCATTTACAGAACCGCCGTAAAGAATCGGACATTTGGCATTAGTTTCTTGCTTAATAAAATTAATAGATTCTTCTATTTCAGTTGTCGTCGGAGTTTTTCCAGACCCGATACACCAAACCGGCTCATATGCAATAATTGCTTTAGATAGACTATCATCGCTTTTGAATTTATGAAGTTGTGCCATCAGAACACTAGACCATTCAAGCCTATCCGACTCTCCAACACAAATAATCGGAGTAATATCCAAACCTGTTAATGTCTTGTATTTTTCAAAAATCAATTCATCAGACTCTTTGAATAATCGGCGTCGCTCAGAATGACCAATAATAACGTATTTGCATCCTAGCTCTTTTAAAAGCAAAGGACTCACCTCCCCCGTAAAAGCCCCCTTCTCTTTTTCAGAACAATTTTGAGCACCAAGAAAATGAGAAAAATCTTTGAATTTCAAAAGCAGCGGGAACGGAGGACAGATAATAATTCGATTTTCCGTTTTTACAGAATTTATCTTTTCAAAAAAATTTTCCGCAAATTCCAGATTTCCGTTCATCTTCCAATTTGCAATCAAAAATTTCATAAAATTCCCCCTAATTTATACTTGCTCCAACAACTAACTGCTAATAATATAGCTTTGTATTTAAAATTAAGGAAGAATCAATGCTGGAATTAATTCGTAAATATTCTAAGTCGATCGTGGTAAAGATCTTTTTAACGATTTTAGCCGGATCATTTTTCTTATTTTTCGGATTCCATTTCGTGGTTGACAAATTGAAAGGTAAAGATTACGTCGTAAAAATATCCAACATAAAGATCTCTCCTCAAGCCTTTAAATACGAAAGGAATAAAAAATTAAATGCAATGAAAAAGCGTTCCGAGGTAGAACTGGATGCAAAAGAGATTTCCAGTAATATTCTTCATCAAATAATTTGGGAAAATGTTATAAATTTGGCCGCGAATAATTTTGGTATAATTGTTTCCGATTCTACCATGTATAATCATATCAGTAATATGGATGTATTTAGAACAGATGATGGTCATTTTAATGCTGTAAATTTGAGACGATTCTTGCAAGCGATCAAAATGTCTGAAAGCGAGTTTTTAGATTCATCAAGAAGAGAAATCAAGTCGCATCTTATTCAGTTTCCATTCAGATATATTTCCCTGTCAGATGAATTCGGGTACTATTCAAAAATTAAATCCGAAAAAAGAGGTTTAAAGTTTTTAGAAATTAATCCTAATTCGTTCAAAATTAATGAGAAACCGTCCGATGAGGATTTAGAAGAGTTTTACAATAGCTATTCAGAAAAGTTTGAAGTTCCAGAAAAACGTTCATTCGATGTTTTGATTCTATCTATGGATAAAGTAGAGAAGAATGTGGAAATCGCCCAAGAAGAAATTATTGAAGCTGTTAGAGATCTTTATGGAGATGATTATACAGAAACGGATTTGAAAAAATTTACGAACACAGAGGAGTTTAAAGCGCTAAAACAAGAAAAAGTTTCTTCTGCTGCAGAAGAAATTACTAGACAAATAGAGGATGATTTAGTTTCGGGTAGCACTATTGAGGAAGTTACTGAAAAATATGGCTTAAAGTCCCTTTATTTGGAAAATGTCGCATTAAATGAGGAAGACAAGATCAATCTCCCATTCAAAAAGGATGTAATGACCGTAGCCTTTGGATCAGAGGAAAAAGAAGTCGAAAGCTTTAATGAAGCAGTAGATTCTAATAAAAAACTAGTTCAATGGTTAGTTTATGTGTCCGATGTAAATCCAAAACATGTTGAACCTATTGACAAGATACAGGAGAAGGTGAAAAAGGCTTGGTACAAAGATCAGCAGTACAACAAAGCTCTCGAAGTCGCAAATGATATCATGTCGAAAACCGAAGCTGGGAAAAGTTTTGAGAGCGTAGCAAAAAAAAGAAACTACAAGGTAAAACCAACTGCATATTTCGATAGACTTGGAAAGACTTTAAATGAAAAAGACCAATCAGTAATTATAGACAATTTGTATGAAGAAGCTTTTTCAAAAACCAAAAATGAAACTGGCTTGAAAGATATAAACGGAAAAATTGTTGTATACCAGTTAGCTTACATGGATTACGACAACAAAAATGAGGAAAAAAACAAACAAGTGAATTACGTTTCGTTGTTACAAGAAAGTTCAGAAGATATGTATCAGCAACTCATTGGATATCTATCAAAGAAGTATGAAGTAAAAATAAATTATGATGTACTGAAAGAAGTAGATGAATCGGTAGATACGTCAGCTCTAGATGAAGTATTTTAGAGACTTGAAAAGCAATAAGTTTTTATGTATTTTCGGTGTTGAGAAAAATTAGGATATTTTGTATTGAAACTAGAGGAAAAAATAAGGGAAGTCGTTGAAGCTCCGCTGTATAATAAGGGATACGATTTAGTCCGCGTTAATGTATTGGGCGGAAAAAAAAGGTTAGTAGTCGGAGTAGATATCGATCGACTTGATGAAAAAAGTGTGACTGTTGACGATTGCGTAGAGGCAAGTCGTTTGATTTCCGCAATTTTAGATGTTGAAGATTTTATAAACGGGGCGTATAATCTGGAAGTTAGTTCACCTGGTGAGAACCGTCCTCTTGCAAAGATTAGAGATTTCAAGCGTTTTTGCGGTCAAATTGCAAAGATGGAATTGGTTGATCCTGTGGAGGGAATAAAGAAGTTTACAGGCAAGATTTTAGGAGTCGATGAAATGAAAAATCTTGTTAAAGTTGAAGTTCCCGAAGAAGATGATCGCGAGATTATTTTGCCTATCAATAAGATAAAAAGAGCTAACGTAAAAAGAGAGTTTTGAAGAGGAGATGAGTTATGTCGACAGCTTTGTGGATGGATTCCAAATTTTATGGACCTGAGTTGTTACAAGTTGCAGATTCTGTCGCTCGGGAAAAGGGACTGAATAAAGATCATGTTTTGGAAGCTATGGAAGGAGCTATCCAGAAAGCAGCAAAGTCTAAATATGGACATGAAAGCGATATAAGGGTTAATATCGACAGAAAAACTGGTGAAGTTACTATAATGAAGTATTTAACGGTAAAAGACCCAGTTGAAGATGAACTTAATGAAATTACTCTGGAAGAAGCAAAGAGAATGGATCCGAGCGCTGAAGTTGGAACTGTTTTTACAACAAAACTGCCTCCTATTAACTTTGGAAGAGTTGCAGCTCAAGTCGGTCGACAGATAATTGTACAAAAGATTCGAGAAGCGGAAAGAGAGAGACAATTTAACGAGTTTAAGGATAAAGTCGGAGAAATCGTCAGTGGAGTGGTAAAGAGAGCTGAGTTTAATTCCGTCACTTTGGATGTAGGGCACACCGAAGCAGTGATTCGCAGAGATCAGTTGCTTCCTAAAGAGAATTTCAGAGTCGGTGACAGAGTTAGAGCATATATTTCCGATGTTTCCAGAGAAGATAGAGGTCCTCAGATATTTTTGTCGAGAACACATCCGCAATTTTTGGTTAAGTTGTTCTGTCAAGAAGTTCCAGAAATTTATGAAAGAGTTATCGAAATTAAGTCTGTAGCGAGAGATCCTGGTAGTCGTGCGAAAATAGCGGTTTACACGAGCGACTCTAATATAGATCCGATAGGAGCCTGCGTCGGCGTGAGAGGAAGCAGAGTTCAAGCAATTATACAAGAACTTCAAGGAGAAAAGATTGATATTGTCTTGTGGTCCGACGATCCAGCAACATTTGCTGTTAATGCTTTAGCCCCTGCCGAGGTTTCCAGAGTTGTCGTTGATGAAGAAAACCACAAATTTGAGGTTCTCGCTCCAGATAGTCAATTAAGTCTAGCCATTGGAAGACGAGGTCAGAACGTTCGCTTGGCATCAATGTTGATCGGATGGAATGTGACAGTAGTTTCTGAAACTGAGGCTCTTGAAAGAAAGAACAAAGAGTATCATGAAAGCTCAAAAACATTCATGGACGCATTGGATTGCGATGAGGTCATTGCTCACTTATTAGTGACAGAAGGCTTCTCAAACATAGAAGAATTGGCATACATCTCTCAGGAGGATTTGTCTTCTATCGAAGGATTCGATGAAAATCTAGCTGAAGAATTGATAAAGAGAGCGAATATCTATCTAGATAAAAAGGAAACCGAGATAAAAACTCAGTTGAGTAAAAAGAATATCGATACAAAAATAGTGGAATTAGGGGCGTTTTCTAACAGTGATTTACTTGCCCTGGCGAATGCAGGAATTGTGAAATTAGACGATGTTGCTGATCTAAGTACGAATGAGCTTGTAGAGCTTTTGCCGAGCCTTTCTGAAAATGAAGCCAGTGATGTTATTATGAAAGCTAGAGAGCATTGGTTTAAATAGATTGGAGATATTATGTCAGAAGTAAAAAAGGGTACATTAAGCTTATCGCATCCTACGGATATGAAGAAAAACACGGATTCTCCGGTTGGCAGAGTGAGACAAAGCTTTTCTCACGGAAAGTCTAAAGTCGTCACCGTTGAGGTAAAGAAGAAGCGTTTTGTTCGTCCCGTCAGTAAATCTAACTCTAAGTCTTCAGAGATTAGACAAGGCAATTTAACTTCTGCAGAATTACAAACCAGGTTGCAAGTAGTTAAGGACGCGATAAAAGAGACCAAAGAACAGGAAGAGAGGCTTCGTCAGCAAAAGGCTATCGAGGAAAAACAAAGAAAAGAACGTGAAGCTCAGATCGCCGAAGAACAAAAACGGGAATCTGAGAAAAATGTTGAAAATTTGATGCCCTCCCCTACTCCTGATGTTGAGCCAAAGAAGGCAGAAAAGAAGTCTTTTTCGAATAATGTAGTGAAGGTTAAAGAATCTCACAGTAAGGTTCAGCCGAAAAAAAGCTCCCACTCTGACAAGTATTCCGATTCTGCTGAAAATGAAGACAATTTCACGAAGACAAATAATTCTCAGAAAAAAACCCTTGCGGTAAAAAAAGATATAAAAGAGTTAAAAGGCAAATATTCCGCCTCTTCAGGGAAAATTTCAATATACAATGCTCTCGATGAAGACGGAACAGAAAGAACTCGTTCTCTATCTTCACTCCGTAGGGCAAGGCAGAAAAATAAGCAAAATGCTTCTAAAGCTCAAGATGAAATAAAGGTCATAAAAGAAGTGATAATACCTGAGACTATTAGTGTCCAGGAACTTTCAAACAGAATGGCAACTAGAACTGGTGAAGTCATAAAGTGTCTTATGAAACTCGGAATGATGGTTACTGCCAATCAGATCATTGATGCAGACACGGCAGAACTTGTTGTTACAGAGTTCGGACATAAAGTAAAGAGAGTAAGCGACAGTGATGTTGAATTGATCTTGAAAAAGGTTGATTCTGAGGAAGATATGAGGTCGAGACCGCCTGTTGTCACAATTATGGGTCACGTTGATCACGGAAAAACTTCCCTTTTGGATGCCTTAAGAAAAACTGATGTGGCACTGAATGAAGCCGGAGGAATTACTCAAGGAATCGGCGCATATCAGGTAACCTTAAAAGACAATCGAAAGATTACCTTTATTGATACTCCGGGACACGCGGCTTTCACCGAAATGAGATCTAGAGGAGCAAACGTTACAGACGTAGTTGTGTTGGTCGTTGCTGCTGATGACAGCGTAAAAGATCAGACGATTGAGGCAATTCACCACGCAAAGGCAGCTCAGGTTCCAATAATTGTCGCAATCAATAAGATGGACAAGCCAGGAGCAAATCCGGATAAAGTAAGAAAAGATCTGATGAATTACGAAGTGTTCGTTGAGTCTTATGGTGGAGACATCATGGATGTTGAGATTTCAGCGAAATCCAAGATGAATTTAGATAAATTGGAAGAAGCTATCTTGTTGCAAGCAGAAATGCTAGAGTTAAAAGCTAACCCAAATAGAACAGCCGAGGGGGTTGTTGTCGAATCTAAAGTTGAAAAAGGTTTAGGTTCAGTTGCTACCGTGTTAGTTAACAAGGGAACTTTGAAAATCGGAGATATTTTTGTTTCGGGAACTGTGTACGGAAAGGTTAGAGCAATCAGGAATGATTGTCGGGAAGCTTTATCAGAATTAACTCCAGGAATGCCGGGAGAAATTATAGGATTTAATGGAACGACCATCCCTGGTGATGACTTTGTTGTTGTTGAAGACGAAGCAAAAGCTCGAGAAATAGCAAACTATCGAGACAGAAAAAAAAGAGAACAGTCGTGGGTTGTATCTTCTCGTACAACAGTTGAACAAATGTTCTCCAAGTTGGAATCAGATGAAAAACTACAGGTTTTATCAGTAATTTTGAAGGCAGACGTTCAGGGTTCATCCGAAGCTATCAGTTCCAGCCTGCAAAAATTGTCTAATGATGAGGTTGCAATCAAAATTATTCACTCTGGTGTCGGAGAAATAACCGAAAGTGACGTTGTCTTAGCTAAGGCATCTCAGGCAATGATTCTTGGATTTAATGTAAGAGCAAATGTTCAAGCTCGAGATCAAATTGCCCGAGATCGAATACGGGTTAAGTACTATTCTGTAATCTATGACTTAATCGATGATATGAAGGCATTGTTGTCTGGTATGTTGACTCCGGATGAGAAAGAGAAAGTAATTGGTAACGCCGAAGTCAGGAAAGTTTTCGATATTTCGAGATATGGAAGAATTGCAGGATGTATGGTTTTGGATGGTATAGTTAAAAGAGGAGCGAAAGCTCGATTGATCCGTGACGGAATAGTCGTTCATACCGGAGCCGTAAAATCAGTAAGACACGAGAAGGATGATGTAAAAGAAGCTCGTGCTGGGTTTGAGTGTGGTATATTCCTCGAGAATTACAATGATATACACCTAAAAGATGTCATTGAATGTTTTGAAATCGAAGAAATAGCTCGTAAATTGTAACGGATTTTTCAATGAAAAACACAGGTAGTTCAAGAGCAGAAAAGGTAGCATCGGAAATAAAAAAAGTTGTTTCTGAGTGTCTGATTCGTGGAAATTTGAGAAATGATGAAATCGTCAGCCCCTTGTTGATCGCTGTAACTGATGTGGTTGTAAGTTCATGTTTACGTCATGCGAAGATTTTTGTATCTTCGATTTCTGATGATTTGAGCAATGACCTTTGCATTGATTATTTAGAGAAACGCACTCAACAAATAAGAAAAGCCATAGGAATTGAAGTAAAATTAAAATTTGTTCCTGAAATCAGATTTCTGGTAGACGATTCGCGAGAAAAGGCACAAAGAATAGAAAGTCTTTTAAGTTCATCAAGTTAGAATTACGGTAAAGCGTTACCTATCTTGGCGTATATCTGTGTGTATCCGTTACCTACGGCTCTGTACCCTCCTGTGAGTGCGACACTTAACAGGCATGCTATCAGAACATACTCGATTAAGGTAGCTCCCCTTTGATTATTTTTCAACTTGAATCTTTTCAACATCTTTATGTCCATCAACGTATATAGATTATGGTACATGAATAATGTAAAAAAATAGTTAATTTCCTTTGAAAATATCTTTCTTTATATGAAAGCTCTCAATTTTAGATTAAAATGGGTTGGTTGTTTTGGAGATTACTATGGAAATATTTCTTGATACTGCAGATATCGATGCAATAGAAAAATACAAGGATTTTGTAGATGGAATAACAACAAATCCCAGCATATTATCTAAAAAAAAGAATAATGATATTAAAGATATTATATTAAAAATCTGTCAATTGATCGATGGTCCAGTAAGCGTCGAAGTAATATCCTGTGATTTCGATGGAATGGTAAAGGAGGGAGAAAAGTTAGCTCAAATTCACTCCAATGTTTGTGTAAAATTGCCCTGTACTTTAGATGGGTTGAAGGCATGTAAAAGTCTTTCGCAGAAAGGCATTCCAACTAATCTGACACTGTGTTTTTCTGTTCCTCAGGCAGTCATGGCAGCAAAATGCGGTGCCACTTATGTTTCGCCGTTTATTGGAAGAATAGACGATCTTGGTCAGGATGGAATAAATCTTATAGAAGATATCGTTGAAATTTACAATATTTATGGTTTTGAGACCAAGGTGTTATCAGCGTCAGTCAGACATATCAACCATTTTATTCAGGCAGCAATGGCTGGAACCGATGCGGTTACGATACCGGAAAAAGTTTTAGACCAGATCTTTGTTCATCCATTAACCGACATAGGTCTAAAAAAATTTATGAGCGACTGGAATAGATCCAAAGGAAAATAATGCGTTTTTATATAAAAAGTTATGGATGTCAGATGAATATTTATGACTCTCAGAGGATGGAAGATCTTCTGGTGTCAAAGGGACATCAAAAAGCCAATCAAGCAGAAAATGCGAATTTGTTAATTTTCAATACATGTAGTATCAGAGAAAAAGCTGACGATAAGTTGTTTTCGGATCTCGGTAGAGCACAAATTTTAAAGGATAAAAGCAGAGAAGAAAATTTCGTTATCGTCGTTGCTGGATGTGTAGCTCAGTCCAGACCAAAAGATTTGCTTGCAAGATATCCGTATATTGATATGATTTTGGGTCCTCAAAATATTCAGAGTATTTCCGAAAGATTGGAAGATCTGATACAAAATAAAGAGTTAGATACCCTGGTCCTAACAGATTTCAACACATCAAATAAATTTAAAAGATTTAATCAAACAAAGTCTTTTGCTGAGAAAAGTGTTTCCGAGTATCTTACAATTCAGGAAGGATGTGATAATTTTTGTACATATTGCGTTGTCCCTCATACAAGAGGTAGAGAATTTTCAAGAAGCGTTAAAGAAATAGTTTCTGAAGCAAAATCTTTGGTTTCCTGTGGAGTTAAGGAGATAACCTTACTAGGTCAGAATGTAAACTCATATAACGGGTTAGATAAATCCGACAAAAGTCAGAGACTGTCTCAGCTGCTTTGGGAACTCTCGTCGATCAGCGGATTAAAAAGATTGCGATATATGACATCAAATCCAAAAGATGTTGATGAAGAAATTGCAAGAGCTCACCGAGATATAGATATATTGATGCCTTTTTTACATTTACCTGTACAATCAGGGTCTGATGAAATTCTGAGGAAAATGAACCGAAAGTACGGAAGAGAAAAATATTTCGAGGTTATTGATATGTTGAGAAGCTACCGCCCGGACATGGCATTTTCTTCTGATTTTATCGTCGGATTTCCAGGGGAAACTGATAAAGATTTCGAAGATACTTTAGATCTAGTGAAAAAAGTAAATTATGCTCAGGCATATTCATTCAAATACAGTCCGAGACCAAATACTCCTGCAGCAAAAATGAAAAATCAAATTTCTGAAGATGTAAAAATCGAAAGGTTACAACGGCTACAAAATCTTCTAAGTCAGCAACAGACTGATTATAATGCGTCTTTTGTAGGAAAAAATGTAGAAGTTTTGATTACTAAAGAAGGTAGACATTCAGGACAACTTGCTGGCAGAAGCGAGTATTATCAAGCAGTAACCGTTAATAATGCAGAAAATCTGCACATAGGAACTATAGTGAAAGTTTTTGTATCAAATGCAGGTTCCCACAGTTTAATTGGAGAAAAAAATGAAGATTGAAATCATAATCGAGAACGAAAATTGGAATGAAAAAAAAATAAAAAAGCTGATAGAAGATACAACTGAGTCCGTGTTTTCTTATATGAAATTGAAGCATGATGATATCGAACTCAGTGTCCTATGCACCGATGATAAAGAAATACAGATATTAAACAAGACTTACCGCGGAGTAGACTCTCCTACAAATGTTTTATCCTTCCCTATGGATGCTGAGTCCGATAATTGGGATTGCGATGACTTTGATTTTGATGAGTTCGATTATGATAAGTCTGAGTTCGCAGATTTAAAAAAAGATTGCGGATGTCATGGAAATTCATCAGATTCTAAATGTAATTGCAGAGAAAATTGTTGTTGCGATGATGCACTTCCTAATAAAGATCATTCAGAAAATGATGATTGTAATTGTGGTTGCGAGGATAATCTTTGTTACGAGGATTGTTGCTGTCCAGAGGAATCGGAAGAATTAATTAAAGAATCAGCATGGGTTTTGGGATGTGCTGCATTTGCATACGAAACTATCGAAAGAGAAGCTAAAAGCCAAGGAAAAACTTTCGATAACCATATGAAACATTTGGTTATCCATAGCGTGTTACATCTTTTGGGATATGATCATATCGAAAATGAAGAAGCAGAAAAAATGGAAGATTTAGAGATAAAAATTCTACAAAGCATCGGCGTAAGTAATCCTTACCAGACGGAGAAATAATCATGTCTAAGTTAAGAAATTTGTTATCTAAAATCTTTCGGAAACGAGAGCAAGAAGTCCCTCTCATAGATAGATTAGAGGATCTCATTGAAGCTGATTCCGAAGTATCTCAGGAATTAAATACTGATGATACCAGTGAGCTAGCTTTGGTTTCTAATGTTTTGGGATTAAAAGACCTTACCGCTGAAGACATTATGGTTCCTCGAGCAGATATCGTAGCGACCAAAATCGATACTACATTAGACTCTTTCATCGAAATTTTCTCAAAAAACAACTTTTCACAAATTCCTATTTACAAAGATACACTGGACAATGTCGTAGGAATCGTTCGCGTTAGAGACTTTCTTCCTTATATACACAATCCTGATTCATTTGATATCCGATCTTTGTTGAAGGATGTTATATACGTCGCACCAAGCATTCAGTTACTGGAACTTTTGGTTGAGATTAAAGCTTCAGCAAATCATATGGCTTTGGTCGTCGATGAGTTGGGCGGCATTGATGGTCTGGTTACCCTTCAAGATGTCGTTTCCGAAATTGTCGGAGAGATTCAGCAAAATCAAAGTATCTTTCCGCAAATCATAAATAAACAGGACGGAAGCTTTGCTGCAGATGCAAAGATGCTCATTTCCGAATGTGAGGAAAAATTAAATCTGGATTTAATTAAACCTCTGCTGAAAAACGAAAACGAAGAAATCAATTTTGAAACATTGGGAGGATTAGTAATGTTTCTGGCTGGTAGGATGCCTACACGAGGAGAAACCTTTATTCATCCGTCAGGAATCGAGTTCGAAATTGCCGAAGCAGATGCTCGCCATGTAAAAAGATTGATTATAAGAAAAAGGACAGAAAATGTCTGAAAATCTCTTGAAAATAGTTAAAAGATAGTACATTATACTCATGCGTTGGGGTCATAGCTCAGTTGGTAGAGCGCTACAATGGCATTGTAGAGGTCAGGAGTTCGACCCTCCTTGGCTCCACCATTCAGATATTAAGGACTGGACATTTAGCTCAGCGGTAGAGCATCACGTTCACATCGTGGGGGTCGCAGGTTCGAACCCTGCAATGTCCACCATTTTATATATAACGCATTGTTTTATAAAGATATTTACGAAGATTTGGTAAGGGGATTTGCCAAATACATACCGTTTATCATTAATTCATTCCAAAGTTTAAATACATTTAATTAGTCTCCAATCTACATGTTTTGCGAAAAATTTCTCTCCAAAAGCCCGAAAATCTCCAAATAAGGGGAAATGGAGAATTTTGTTATTTCCGCTCAAATTTGAGATTTAAATCAAGTTTTCTTAAAATCGTTAACATTTTTTTCGCAAAAAACAATTGGGGTAGCGAATGATACTAAAAACGAACTTTAAAATCTAAGTAAATCAATATGTTAGCAAAAATCATAAAATTATGGAGTTTTTTGGAAAAACGACTAAACAATAAGCAAATACTGATATTTCAGAACAACTACCAGCGGGGCAGAAGTTCGACCCTCCTTCGTAAACCAATGCAAAAAAGGCGTAACAATATGGAAATTCGTTCTAATCCTTCATAAAAATCCAAGACTGTTGGTTGAAAATCTGAGGCGGTATGAGTAAGTCACAATCAGTGTTAAACATAGCTTGTTGGGGGAACAGGGTTTCATATACGTGAGTCATCAAAGGATACTTTGGTAACAAATAATGAAAAGCATTTTGGATACGTAACGAGTTTGAAAATCAAAAGTCAAACAAAACAGATTTCTGCAATACTAACCCTCATAACCGGACCACCTAGGGTCAGCAAATTTCTATATTTAGGGATAAGAACACAGGAAATCTTTCTACGACGGGGCATCAACACCACGCAAAGCACAACAACAAGTAGACGCTCCTACAACGTAACTTCGCTCACCCAAAAAAACTAACTCCTCGATTCAGTGTCTTGTCATAGCGAAAACTTTTGTTCCAGTCTCAATTCCTATGCGAAATCACTGCCCTGTATAAAACGTCAAAAATGGAAAAGACGAAGCGACACCAGGAGATGCCTCTTTCTTTGATAACGCTGCTTCGGCTTTCATTATAAGCAACTCATTTCGAGAAACACTTCCTTTGTCATGAGTGAACCTTTTTTGAACACCAATCCAATCCTTTGCTTCTTTTAGCTCTTTCTGTGAAATGAGGCGCAATACTTTTTGATTTATCGTGTTTGCCACTCTTTGTTTTGTTGCATCATCAACCGAAGGACCCGGCGTCCAGCTACTATTTTTCTGCAATTCCCTAAGTATGTCGATGGACGTATCATCTAAAGATTCTGTACTTTCATTTTCCAAAATGGATTCCCCTCTTATAAACCGGTTTCGCAATTCAAAGGTTCTCTTTGATATTTCCGACGATTCACTCGGTTCCGAAGGAACACCAAACTTCATAGAGCTAGCTTCTTCAGCAACTAGCAACAAACTCATTATAAACACCATTCCTCTCATATAATCCTCCCTGTATACAAAGATATTTTATACTATCATTTTGTCAAAATACAACTCAATTATGAAAAAAACTCTCTATGTATTCAATAAAATCACCGATAGAAACATTTTTTGTAGAAATATCTCTATATGGCCATCTGGGTGTTCTAGAATTTTCAAGATCATATTTGTATGTGCAAATTGCGTCTTTTTGCAAAGAACAGTTCTCCATGATAACTATGCCCGTTCCATTTCGAAGCTCTTCATGATCAATCCAATCATTTGTCAAATCGTTGGAAATATTTGTTTTCATAAAAACCTTTGTTTCAGATTTTGACGAATTTAATTCAAGGGTATATTTAAACTCAATAGGATCACTCGGTCTCTTTATATCGCTTCTATTTTCAGTGATATGTAAACAATGTCCTAATTCGTGAAACAATACTTCATCAAATGTTACATTTCTCTTACTGAGAACACAGGCATCAAATTCAATTTTTTGGTCGGGTTCTCCTGGAAATTCGAATATGCGAACAGTTTTTCCCGAAAAAGTTCGGTCCTGTTTTTTAGGAAGTGCGTACACCAATAAATCTTTTAACGCTGGAGAATATATATTGATAACATTAAGTTTTTCATCTGGGGATATATAAAAACAATGTCCTGCGTCCATTTGCTCATCCGTAATCTGAATCTTTGTTGTGTTGAAATAAGAGCTCAATAATTGAAGCATTCTTGCTGATTCCACGTATGGATCGACAATGCAAGCAAAATTTTCAAGGTTTATTTTATCTAACGACGATCCTTTTATGCCAAGGGAATCTCTGTTTTTGGACTTTGATTCGAGCATGCTAAGGAATTTACTACATCTTGTTTCCCATCCGCTTTCAAGCAACATACTGTCTAACATTGCTTTGAATCCGCTCACGGAAGAAAGCACATTTATCGATTTGTTTACATCCGAAACTGCCACAGAAGTACTACCGATATAAACTCTCGCTAAGTCGTACAATGCGTTGGCGGCAGCAACCAAATCATTTCTTTTTATACTTTTTATGTAATAATTTAATTTGTCATTCATACATAAGGTAGCTTCTCGTCTCAAAGATAATTTCGTAATAAGAATTTTTAACAACTCGTATCCTGTTGGTGTTTTCAGCATAGTGGATACAGCATCAGTAATTTTACTTGCAAAAACCGATTTGCTACTTTCATCCCAAGGAATAACAAATTCATTAGAAAGTTTTAACTCGATAAATTTTGATAAATCTGACGAAAGTCTTGTTTTTCCATTGGTATCACTCGAATACAACACAAGCCTGTTTCTTTCCCATGATGTATTGCAATGGATAAAATTACATATCATGCAATCAGAAAAAGGACTGATAAACACGCATAACATGGCTAAAATAATTTTTTTAAAGATACGCACGGCTACCCTCATATCAGAAACAAACAAAGGCCATGATATATAATGATTTTTATTTTGTAAATAGTTTTGTTTGACATATAGTAATAGGATAATAAAGTAACTTTTGATTGTTAGAAATTCTGAGAGAAATCGTCTGGATGAAGGTCATCCTTCTATCTTTTTCATAGAGGCGTGGAACTATCTATTATTCAACTGATTCACGCAACTTGTCTATCATAAAAAGACCACATTATTTATGCAAAGTAAAAGTTGTAATTTGCGTAGATTTAGCGCTAGATATAAGCAGTACATGATTTCAATATTTTCTTTTTCAATCTCATTAACAAATCCTCATTTTTAAAGCAGTAATAGTTTCTACTCTTCCGTCTATACGTTTCCAGCCGGTTTTGACTTCAGTAAAACCGTTCATTTTACAGTTGAATTTTTCAAAAACAACCAGACAATCTATCAGGTTAGTAGAACGGCAGGAAATTGTGAATTCTTTAATTCCGTTAGCTTTCAAGGTATCTACAATTGTTTCGATTTCATTAGGCCAGATCAACTCATTAAAATCGATGAGGTCTTTTCCGATCTTTTTGCTCTTCTGATAAGCTTCATAAACTGTGTAATTCGTGCCAGCTTTACAAGGATTAAATGGCTGCTCGAATTCCGCAATGCAAAGTGGTGATTTTTGTTCATTTTTTAAGCTCTCTGCGCACATAATTGTCTCCATGTCTAATCGTGTTGTAATATAGCTCTCTTTTTCTGATTATCAAGTTAATTCTTTGTTTTTATTGAGTTTTTTATTACACGATCATTTCCTCCTGCTCCTTCCACAATAGCGGGATCTTGTTCGTAAGAATTTGCTGGGTCGAAACGTTTTTCGGCATCCAGCCTTCTATGATGCGCTTTTTGAGCTTCGGGCTGAGGAAATTAAACTGCATGATCGCGCGAAAATAACGGGGCGAGATTTTATTGAGTTTACAGAATTTCGCTTGGTTTAGTCCGGGATTTTCGATCAATCGCTTTTGCAAAATGTAAGCCTTAACCAAGATTTTCGAGAGAGGCGTGACGGCGTTTTTATCGTCAGGTTTTGAATAATAAGCCTTCTGTCCCTTCTTGAGATTAATTCTGAGAGGTACGAAAACTGTTTGCTGAAGTGAATCCATATGTTTTCCTTTCAATTAGCCAGTTGTGTTAATAGAGGATCAAAGCCGTCTAAGTTTAGATTGATTTTCAGTCCATCTTCCTTAACGATGACGTTGTCCACGAGCATGTCTACGATTTTCTTTTGCTCCGCTTGATAAAGGTAGCACCAAACAGAATTCAGATTTTTTAACGCAGAAAGGAGCTCTGTTTTGTTGATCTTTTTGTCTTCTTCAGCCAGGCGATTCAGGTGCATAACGACTTCGGGAGATTTCAGGATTCGAACAATTTCAGAAACCACTTGTTGTTCGATAGGTTCGGCAGGGAAACTTGATCGAGGTGCTGAGCAAGATTTGAACTTGATGTGGTTGTAGCAGGTGTAGTATCGGTAGCGCAGGTTTTTCTTGTAGGTGTAAGTTTGCTTCATCGAGCATCCGCAATCGCAGCATTTGATTAAGCCAGATAAAAATGACGGGCTTTGAGATCGTTTTTTCCGCCGACCCGGTATCGATTTTGCTTTGAAGATTTCCTGGACTTTGTCCCAAGTTTTCTCATCAATTATGGCTTCATGCTCGCCAGGGTATACGTTGCCTTTGTGAGTGACGCAGCCTTTGTAATACGGATTTTTGAGGATTCGTTGAACGTGTTGCGGAGAGAAAAGACCGCCTCTTTTGGTTTTGATACCGGCTTTGTTGAGCGCATGAGCGATTTCGAAGTAGGATTCAGTCTTGATAAATTTTTCGAAAATTAGTTTTATCAGCTTTGCGTTTTCCTCGTTTATAACGAGTTTTCGATCCTTAACATCGTAGCCCATCGGTGGGTTACCGCCCATCCAAAGACCTTTTTTGAGAGATGAAGCGAATTTATCTCGTATACGTTCTCCCGTCATTTCTCTTTCAAATTGAGCGAAACTAAGCAAAATGTTCAGCATCAATTTCCCTGATGATGTCGATGTGTTGAACGACTGAGTCACCGAAACGAAACTGACATTATGCCTTTCAAATAGCTCAACAATTTTTGAAAAATCAAACAGAGAACGCGATAAACGGTCGATCTTGTAAACCACAACCATATCGACTAAGCCTGCTTTGATATCGGAAAATAATTCTTTCAAGGCTGGACGTTCCATGTTCCCGCCGGAATATCCTCCATCATCATAGTGCTTGGAAATCAGTCGCCAGTTTTCGTGAATCTGACTAGCTATGTAGTTTTCCCCCGCCAATCTTTGTGCGTCTAAGCTGTTGAACTCTTGTTCAAGTCCGTCTTCACAGGATTTTCTAGTGTAAACGGCACAACGAATTATTTTTTGCTCCATTACACATTTACTCCAAAAAACTTCAGTCCATTCCATTTTGTCCCGGTGATTTTGTTAGCAATTGCAGAAAGCGACTTAAAAACATTGCCTTCATAAGCGAATCCGTTGTCGACTACAAGCACCTCGTAAGTCTTATCGTGATATTCTTTGACGATTTTCGTTCCGATCTGAGGCTGGAACTTCTTTTTCTTCTTGTTTTTGAGTGAGGTCTTCTTTGCTTGCTCTCTGATTTTTTCTTCAGTAACAGGATCAACTCCACCGTAAGCGAGTTCCTGAATCTTGTAAGCTATCTTTGAAATCATGTGCTGACGACTTGAAACTTCAGGTTTGCAGTCAAAAAACTTGTTCCACATATTTTGCAGAGAATTCTCGTCCATGCTCTGCAGCGCAATGATTTGCTTGATTATGCTCAGGTCGTTTTGTGCATTCGAAATCATAACTACTTCTCCAATAGGTCAATATTACTAACGCTATTACCTCTCCAAACCCGAGATAAGTCAAGTCGGTAATGATGAGTTTTTTCTCCAATTTCAGCATTTTTCGAATTAATGTAGCGAACAATAGCTTCATAAATAATTTTTGCCAACTTTTCCGCTTTATCACTTGTGATTTTCTTACTCATCGGATGCCTCACAATAATATGCTGCCTGAAATTACGTAGACTTTTTTGTTTCCATCGGGAGTCCATTTTTGCTGGCGGTAGTCTCCGTTATGGTCTTTCAATAAGAAGCCTTGCTCAATTAACAGCGAGATAACAGTTTTTCGGTTAAAGTTCTTACAAATTTCCTTTTGAAACACGGATGGTGAAACAAAAAAAGTCGTCCCATTTTCATCAGTCTGTTTGTAACCAGCCATGTTGAGGATTTTTTGATCAATATATTCATCTGACTTGTAAGGATTATAAGGGTTGTAAGCTTTTTTGTTCAAATTATAGAAACGGCTGTGTCCATGCAATTCGAAGAAAGATTTAACCTGATCGATGATTTGGCGGTTTTCATCATCACCAACTCCGTCTTTGTCCTCAAGCCAAGAATTAAAGCAGGCAACTGCTGCACTGTACGAAGTTTCTGGTCTCCAACATACAACGCCGTAATTGGTTAAGTCAGTGTCGGATATCATGGCG
>JAZLGP010000009.1:0-5221 GCA_045616365.1 Alphaproteobacteria bacterium
CGTTGGAATCCGATGACAATCGGCGGTCTTTCAAGCTGCCCCCGACATTTTTCCCGCCTTCTTTTTTCTTAGCAACTTTGTTCCACACCTTTTTAAACATATTTTTGTGTTCTTTCTCCTTGCCGCTCTCTAAGTGTTCCGTCAATACCTTAGATATTTCAGCATTTTTGGCATAATCCAAAGCTGTCTTTCCTTTTTTATCTTTTATTTTTACTTTTGCTCCATGGCTCAATAATAATTTTACAATATCTAAATGACCGCTAACTGCCGCCCACATCAACGCTGTCCTGTTATCTTTATCCTTGATGTTTGGATCTGCTTCATTATTTAATAATAACTTCACGATATTCAAATGACCATTATCTGCTGCCATCATCAATGCTGTTCTATTATCAGTATCTTTTTTGTTTGGATCTGCTTTTCGTCGCCACTGCAAGTCTGGATCATCTTTTCCGTTTAACAACAATTCAACTATATCCTCAAAGCCTTTTTCAGCCGCTATTACCAAAGGCGTTTTTCCAAAATTCCCTTCTTTCAAACTCATGTCGCAAGCATCACGAACCGCTGAATTCTTCAATAAAACTCGGACTACATTTTCGTAATTTTTAGCTGTTGCGATTGTCAATAATGTTTGATTTTTTTTTGTATTATGTACATTAAACCTGTTTGGATGATCATTTTTCTCCATCCAATTAAATAACATGTTTACTATTTTATCATGACCATTTCGCACTGCAACTTCCATAACCGTTTGTTTAGCATCGTCCCTCCTGATCATAATCTCGGAAAAATAAGGATCCTTACTCAACTCTCTAATTGTACTAAGATCCCCCGTTTTTGCAGCATCAAACACGCGTTGAGTTGCTTCATTCTTTTCTTCTATTGTTCGTACAAAAGTTTGTTCCGCTGTTTTCGGTTCAACATCTCTTGCTAAAACATTTCCATATAGAAACACACAACAAGCAGAACATAACGCTATTAAATTGAGTTTCATTTTTTTCTCCATTTATGTATCTAGCTTTATTGTCACACAAATTTATTAATTATTTGTAAAAACAAAAATTTATCAAAACAAAATTCGATGCATTAAATTAAAATTAAAGAAAAATATCTTATTCTTTTTTATTAAATGCCGTAGTTGTGTTATTATCTCGACAGAAATATTGATTTTCGGGTATTCATAAGTTGTAAGAGATATCTTGAATACCTTACGAATGGAAGGACTTTTTCAAAATTAGTTAGTGTTTGAAGCGCCTTACTATTGGTCGCTACTCGGAAAGAAAGGACTATAATATGAAGTTATGGCATTTGCTTAATGGCATTATTTGCGTTTTTCTATCTACTTCAAATTTAAACGCAATGTGCTGTATCCCTTCATTAAATTCACCAAAAAACATAACAGACAATGTAACTGAGCCAAAGCTATATAAAAACATTTGCCAAATCAAAACTGACATAAACTCAACCATGTTTCAGTTTCATCGAAACATTTTAGATCTTGAATCGGATATTTATACACAAATCCTTGGATTACGGTATCATCTTTGCCAACTCGAAATGATAATTGAAAACCAGGTATCCAAACATATCAACACCAAAAATGAAGAGCAAATTTCTGAATTGTGTTGGACTCAATGGATAATTGAAACTGAAAGATATGAACCTTTTCATGCATTACGCCAGAATATAAAAAATTTTAAAAAGACATTTCATTCCAACATGCTAAAAACACTGCAAAATTTACAACAATTACTTCCAAAAGAAAAACTAGTGAAACAAAAAAGAAATCACAAATTTCTGTCAAAAGCAAAGTCGGATATTACACAATTAAATTTCGTGGTTGACGAACATTTGCTCGGGTTAAGTAACGATATCAAGCGTTTAGAATCAATTTCTGACGAACAGCTTCCCGAACCTCTTCATGATTTTATCTCTTTGAAATTGAAAATTGAAACATCTTTATCTGATTTTCAAAATTTTTTTTCATCAGAAATCTGCCTATTTCATCCTGAATTACAACAAACCATTAAGCTAGACATGCACAACTCTTGGCCAATATTTCGTCATCATGTACAGTACCTCGAAATGACATTTACCAGAAATATGTTCGGACTATGCAAAGATATCCATGATCTGCGATCACTTATTCTTGAAGATCTGTCACTACTACAACAACACACTAGATCTTTACAAATAGATATTTGTGGAGATTTTTCATATCCATACAGCGTGTTTTTGTTGAGAAAATGATCTGATTCCATCAGATGGTCTGAGCCAAAAATCAACAAAATATCAAGGATACCTTCCTGCCATGTCAAACAATCCCCACTGACCTACCACCCCCGAATCTTTAACTGCATTTATTTGAGCATCTATCTCACTTTTTCCATATCGCAAATGTTTCTTCAACCACACAGCCGTGAAAGCCTGCAGATACGGCCTTACTCTTGCTTTTAATTCTTTCTTCTCAATTTTTTCAAACATATTGTTACTCAATTTCATACACGTATGTACGGTCTTATAAGGCTCTAGGTCGGGATCAACAATGCCACACGGAGTGTACTTACAATAATGAGATGGATAAATCATCGGACATATATAATCTGATCTTTCCGCAATATCAACATAATCTTGTCCCAAAACTGCAGAACTCGTCAATGTTTGATTTTTTCTATTAGGTGTATCTATCGAGCCTTCTATTGTACATCCGAACACACACACAGAAATTTTGCCCCCTAGTTTGTGTACAGAATCTCCTATCTTATTTATCAGATTATTTATAGCATTTATCCGTGATCGATCCGATGAGAAATTTTCTTCCTTTTTATCTTTCTTTCCTCTATCCAATCTAGAATATGCGGAAAATCTTACATAATCCAATTGAACTTCATCAAATCCTATTTTTATAGCTCCAGTGCAAATTTCCTCAAGATATTTCTGAACTTTTTCATCGCTCGGATCCATCCATGACATTTTTTCCTTGTCGATTTTCACAGATCCGTCTTCGGCTTTAATACAAAGATCCTTTCTTGTAAGCTCTTTTAGGGCAACAACCCTCGCAATCGTATAAATTTTTCTTTTTTTCAACTGCTTTAGCAAATGCTTAAAATTTTTATTAGGAATAAATCGATTTTTTATGCTATATGTCACCGGAAGATTGGGCAACAAATGACCTAAGTCATCCTTAACATCGATAACCACTGCGTTTGCGCCGTATTTCTCAAGAGTTTTTGTAATATCCTGCAAATTCGAATTGCTTCTAACATAAATTGATCTTACAGAATCCGTTGACAAAACTGAATCGTGGCAGCCCATAAGAAAAAACAATACAAACAACAATTTTCCCAACCGAAAAGTCATACTATCCCCCCCTGTATTTATCAATCTATTCTTTGTCATAATTTCTCTTCTATAATACCAAATAATGCTCAAAATGTCACATCAATCTACAAATATACAAACTAGCTTAAAAATAAAATTAGAAATTCTTACTTATTTCATCAAAAACTTTAAACTACTTTATTGGATTATGATATTTTCTCTCCTGTTTCTGGATCAAGATCTGCGCATCTGTACTGTCCAACTCCAAACTTAGGAAATTTTATTGGTGAATCTGGAGATAAGTAATAATGGAAAAGATCATAATCGCCGTAACTTCTGAAAAAATTTTGGATAAAATCGATAGATTGACCTTTGCTTAATTTCATTTCATCGATTATAACCTCAGATCTCTGAGTATCTTCATGCGCTAAACGAATAAATCCGTACCTATGCGCAAGATAAGATGATTCATTTAATAAATCCAATCCCTCCGATGCCAACCCATACATGGTGTGATATTCTTCATCATTATGAAACAAATTAATATTCATCTGATCGCAACGCAAATGAAATAATCTCTGGCGTTGATCTGAAATGTAACCAAAATGGTATGGTCTCGACCTTTTCTTTATATTCTTAACCATGGAAAGTTTCTGATCAACTTTTGAATGCAAAGAATGAATTAATTCATGTAACAGTGCCGACTCCTGCAATAACCTACTTTGTTCAAACAAAATATCATTGGATACATATTTGATAACACTCAATGTTATATTTTTAGAAAAAAATTTCGGAGAAAAAAGAATAAAACGATGTCTTAAATCTTGTTGTAAGTATCTAATCGCTCCGGCATTACCATAATCTGCTAAGTAATAACATATATCTTGACCTGAAAAACAACCAATCTCGCCTAAAGTATCTTCTCTAATGGATTCAACCGGAATAAAAGCTATTTTTGAAAATTTATTAACAACAGATTTAGCCAAAAATATTCGAAATAATTTGCAACCAATAGAATCTTCCGCCAATTTAAAAAAATATTTTAGAAATTCCGCTTTAAACGTTTCTCCACTTTTGATAGGTCGGTAGTCGAAAAATGAAGCTGTGTTGCTGGACAAAATCAAACCTCCGTCCTCTCTATGATCATTGTTATAAATTATTATTTTTTCGTAATCTTGATCTGAATATACAGTTGTTGAAGTCCCAAAAAAAACTAAACTCTCTCCAGAATCCAATTCTCCAAGATAAATCTCTCTCAATCCAGTTGATTTAATTTTAAAAGAAAAATCACAACATTCATCCACAAATTTTTTGACTAATTTTTTTTGATTCTTTTCCAAAGTTAATTGAGGATTCCAAGTTAATTTTTTGTAATAATCCATTTCATCCTGAGAAGAAAACGGATGAACTTTCTGCCACTCTGCCAGCGGTTTTCTGAAACTTTTTTCATCATTCTGTTCCGGTATTGTGCGTGAAACGACCATTGTTTCGACACTACCAAAAACTGATATGATGATCGCTATTAGATAGCTTATATATTTCATATCCATTCCCTTCGATCAAAAACTAACCGACTCTAAAAATGTATACGAAAAAAGTTAATAATCAAAAAATATTCAAATTTTAGAAGAACAAAAAAATACGCCGAAGGAAACTCCTTCGGCGACAAATATACAGAATCACAAATTAGATATTGACCTTTGCTCCAACAATAAACAAGTTAGCTTTGTTGTTTCCGTAAGCACTACCATCAGCACGTACACCGAGCACATATGGGTGACTCTGATATAACTGTCGGCCTTCCTCTTTCAGATATCCATAGTTGTCGGTATTCCAGCAGTTTATAGTCTTGTCGTTTCGGCGAAGATCTCCTATTACTTCACCTGTACCATATAGGTCG
>JAZLGP010000010.1:0-972 GCA_045616365.1 Alphaproteobacteria bacterium
CCAGATCAAAAGATTTTGAAATAGCTTTGAATTGGTTAATAGATGCTGGGTTAATTCATAAAGTTCCGAGAGTATATGAACCGAAGATGCCATTAAAAGCCTATGAAGATGTTTCTGCTTTTAAATTATTTTTGTTGGATGTCGGATTGCTGAGTGCCATGACCCATATTGATGTAAAATCTCTGTTGGAAAACGATAAATTGTTTAACGACTACAACGGAGCGATTACTGAACAATATGTATTGCAGGAATTCAAAACTTGTCGAGATTTACAAATATATTATTGGGCGAGCAATCGAGCGGAGTTGGATTTTGTGATACAACTTCAAAATGAAGTCATTCCGGTGGAAGCCAAAGCGACAGTTAATCTGAAGGCTAAGAGCTTAAAAAGTTTTCGAGATAAATATCATCCGAAAAAGTCGATAAGAACTTCATTGGCTGATTATGAGAAGAATCAAGGATTGTTCAACATTCCTCTTTACGATGTAGTGAATGTTGAAAAGATATTTTGTTCTGGGGAGTAACAAATGAAACTAGGCTATGCGAGAATTTCAACAAAAGAACAGAAGTTAGATTTGCAGCTGGACGCACTGAAAAAGGCAGGTTGCGAGAAGATTTTTTCGGATGTGATCAGCGGAGCGACAAAGGACCGTCCGAATCTCGACAAGATGCTCGAACAGCTGAGGGCAGGGGATACGGTTGTCGTCTATAAGCTCGATCGTCTTGGACGTTCGCTGCGGCATCTGGTGAATCTGATCAATTTTTTCATGGAGAAAGACGTTCATTTTCAGAGCTTGAGCGACAATATCGACACCAATTCTCCTCAAGGAAAACTGATGTTCAACATCATGGCGTCTTTGGCGGAATTCGAACGGGATTTAATCCGCGAGAGAACTAAAGCGGGGCTGGAGGCTGCTCGTGCTCGCGGGAAAAAAGGCGGACGTCCGAAAGGTTTGTCGAAAGAAGCCGAGA
>JAZLGP010000011.1:0-2123 GCA_045616365.1 Alphaproteobacteria bacterium
AATCTGCAGCTCAAAATTTCCACGGAACGGCTTTCCCCGCGTTCGTGCAGGCAGCGATCGAAGACTACGACAATATGAAAATTTATTATCACCAACAAATGGAATTAGCCAAAAAACGATTCTTACCTCTAAACGCAACAGGGCAAGATTATAGAGCCTTCAAAACATTCGCAACTTGCGGAATCGGCGGAATGCTCGCAACAAAATACAACGTCACAAACTGGCACGACGTAGACATTATGGAATCCACCATGAAAAATTTCTACTCTTGGCTTGAAAATAAAGGTGGAGTTGGAAGCCAGGAAGATAAACAAGCTTTGAACCAAATTAGAATATTCTTTGAAAAATATGGAGATAGTAGATTTCAATTAATAGATAACGGCACACCAGTAGCAGATAAACTACCGTATGAACGAGCCGGATATCGATCTTATAAAAACAGCATTCCGATTTTTTATGTATTTAAAACTTATTTTGATGAAATTATAGCCAGAGGATTAGATGTAAAACATGTTAAGACCATACTCAGAAATAAAGGCATTCTTGAGACTAATACAAATCAAAATCGGTTCGACAAAGTTGTTCGAATAGAGCAAAAACTTACAAGAATGTACGTCATTAATAACAAAATTTTCGAAGGATCAGAAAATGACTAGAAATTTTTACAACTTTGATTTATTGTATATATTGGGGGAGTGTAATATATATATTATAGATTATAAATATATATATTATATATATACTAAAAATACAACCGAGAGTAGGAAGCATTTCTCAAAAAATAAAAAAATCTACACCCTTATGTTTTTGAGTGGTAACAGTGGTAACAGTGGTAACAACTCCACAAAACCACTAAAACTCCAACAAAGCGCTGTTACCACTTTTGGCGTTTTTTGTTACCATTGTTACCACTTTCCAATTTGTATAGGCAAATTGACAATATTGTTTTTTAACGGTTTTTTTGCTCAACTTTATATTTTGTGTGATACACAAAGTTGCACCCACAGGTTGTTTCTGCCTAGCCAAATACCAAAAGCATTTAAACTTAAATTTTCGGCATTTTTTTTGATTATTAAATATTTTTATTTTTTTGAAGGAGATTAATTATGGATTTAGAAAAACTCAATAATGACTGGCGCTCACCATTCGTAGCAAGAAACGAAATAGAGAAATTTACGCAAGGCAGATACAAAAGAAGCACACTGAACACATATGATGGAGCAAAAAAAGGAATTCACAGACACATCAAACTCAAAAGCAAAATCGCATACTTAAAAGCAGATGTAATCGCATGGTTGAAAGGAAAGAAAAGAAAATGAATAACATTTTTAAAGAATTGAAAAATTATTGCAACGGCAACTTCGTTTTCAGAGAAGATATCAAAACAATTACTGGCGGAATTCTGAATCATCATACAATGGCTCAACTGGACTCACAAGGACTCGGAATTAAAAATAGAAAAATTATTGGAAAAAAAGTTGCGTACAACATCGATGACGTCATCCAATGGCTTGAAGAGAATACCGAATTAATTAATTTCGAGGAAAAGGAGAAATAGAAATGAAGAAATTAATTTTATTATGTTTAATATTAATAACGTTTGCCTGCAATTGTGCTGACATGAGTCGCGTTCCCTTCGAAAGAGAGAGGGATGTATCACCAACAAGATCCCCTACTCCCCCATTAGATCACGCATATATACCTCAACATTACGATCATACCGAAGAATTTCACAATGAAAGCGTACTATGTTTCAAGCTACGCAGATGGGTTTTCCAGCCAATTAGCGTCGTACTGCAAGTTACTGCAGGAGGGTTTTTCGTTGGCGGACAATGCTGTATTGATGCCCATCCCGAAACAGCCAAGATATTAAATGGTGTAGGTTTGGGCGTCAGTATCGCCTCTTTTGCTGTTAACACTTTACTGCTAAAAATCGACAACAAACTCGAAGAAATGGATAACTACATTCTGCAACGTCGAGAAGAGCAAGAAAGGACAAACAGGAGAACAATTCCAGTGATTATTCACAGGTGATTGATTGAACTCAAAAACCCGAGAGTTTGAAATTGGATTCCAGGGAAATAAAAAAAATATATGCATCTTTAAATTAATTTAACGAAGTT
>JAZLGP010000012.1:0-21997 GCA_045616365.1 Alphaproteobacteria bacterium
TCAGCAAAATGAATTCCAAAAGCCGAATTTTGTAGACGAATCGAATCAGGGAAATTTTTCTGAAATTGCGGAAGAGCAGAAGGTGGATTTGGAGAATAAGGTAAATCTTGGTAAGGCTCTTTGCCAGATTGCAAACACGTATATAATTGCAGCAAATGATGATAATTTAATACTGATAGATCAACATGCTGTGGCAGAGAGAATTACGTTGGAAAAGCTGAAAAAATATACAAAATTGGATTCACAGGATTTGCTTTTACCTGAAGTATGTCCTTTGTCGGAGGTTCAGGTCGAATTATTCGAAAAAAATGCGGAATTGATCGCAAAATTTGGAATAATATATGAAAAATTGTCTTCAGATGTGATTATGGTTAACGCATTGCCCGCTATTTTGGGAAGTTGTGAAGCGAAACCGTTGATAAACGATATTGCGGATGAGCTCGAAAATATGGGTGATATTTATTCTCTGGATGAAAAAATTCACTTAATTCTGTCGACAGTTTCGTGTCATGGTAGTTTGAGAGCAGGAAAGAGGCTGTCAATTGAGGAAATGAACTCTTTGATAAAGCAGATGGAGGCAACTGAAAATATAGCTCAATGCTGTCACGGAAGACCATCATTTATCGTATTATCTACAAAAAGTTTAAATAAATTTTTTGAAAGAACTTGATAAATCTTAAAAATATCATTATATAGATTTTTACCGTTAATGATTACGTGGAATAGATTTTAAATTTTTGATAAGAGAAGGCAATTATGATAGAAAAAATTCGCTTGCAACCCTTGGTCTCTCTCAATAACGAATTTGTGTTTGGATATGAGGCTTTGTATCGAAAGGAAGTTTTAGCGGAATTTCCGAGTGCAACGGCTATAGTGAAAGCGATTTTTCAAAATTACGACTTTGAAAGTTCTTTGTTCATAAATATGACTCCAAAAGATGCTATTGATCCAAGTTTTGCGAAAGATTTTCTGAATACATTGGATATTATGGAAATTTCGAGGAAAAATATTGTTCTTGAGGTAAGTGAAAGTACGAATCCTGAATTTATTTCGCTGATAAAAAAAAACCTCAGACTTCTGCGTTTGCACGGTGTAAAAATTGCTCTGGATGATTTTGGGACAGAATATTCTACACTTAGTTTTTTACAGGAATTGCCTGTGGACATAGTAAAGATCGATCAGCGATTTGTCCAAAAGGCTCCTTACAGCAGAAAAGCTCGATCCATAATGAAATTTGCAGTACAAGTTTCACATGATTTGGGCTGTAAAGTTGTAGCTGAAGGAATCGAAACAACTGCAATTCTAGACTGTGTTGCTACTGCTGGAGCAGATATCGGACAAGGATTTTTATTTTCAGCTGTTGAGCAAAAACCTTCTCCATTTGTAAATTTTCGCGAATTATTGATGGGATTAGTGAAAACACCAATGAAAGCTTGTTACTGCGCAGGTTGAAATTTATTTTTCGGAGCCGAGGAGAATTCTGGCGCTTGAATTAAAAATTCTTATTTTAGATGATTGGAAAAAGTTTGGTTGTGTATAGACCAATGCTTTTTCCTGTTTTTGTCTCTGATTTTTATTCAATCATGTAATTTTTATAAAATATTGTTTTTTTTTATTGATAATTTTAATTATATGCATTATACAATAGCACTACAGATAGTTAAGGGTATTTTTTTTGTGGTGAGCTTATAAAAAAATTAGTTAGGAGATAAAAAAAATGAAACAGAAGTTTTTAGGTTTGTATCTAGTGCTGTCACTTTTTTTTGGTCAGTTTTCCTTGTCTATGCAAGATGATTTGCTCCAGCAGGGAAGGAATCAGTTCAAAGTTGACGTCAACAACGAAGAAATCGAAAAAGATATTTTATCGGATCAGGGAGGTGTCCTTTTATATGATTCTTCTTCGAATTCGAATTTTAAATCTAGAAATATTAAAGTAACACTTATTAATTCTGAAGAGATGTTTTATCTTGAAAATGCATTAAATAACAATGATTTGAAAATGATAAAAAATGCACTCTCACACGTTAAAAGTTTCTATGAAAATTGGAATGTAATAAAAGAAATGATAAATCAGGGCGCCGATATTGATGATCCGCTAAACATCGGTTGGTCTCCGTTGATGATTGCGGCCTCAAATGGTGATTTGAACAGCGTAAAATGGTTGATAAATAACGGTGCAGATGTGGATTATCAATCTAATTTCGGTTGGAATGCTATTTTGTCAGCATCGATATGCGGATATTTGGATATCGTAAAATTTTTAGTTGGAGAAGGGGCTAATGTTAATATTCTAGCTGAAAATGGATTAACTCCCTTGATGGTGGCAGCTTTTGCTGGAAGCTACAGAGTTGTAGATTATTTGGTTGATAACGGAGCTAAAGTGGAAGCTGTTTCGGAAGATGGATCAACAGCACCTCAGCTTGCATCTTCAGGTCAGCATTGGGATATTGTAGATTTTCTGAAAAAATTTAGTAACCATGAACCAGTGATGATGTCTCCTCTCGGAATCAGTTTGCCTACAGAGGATTTTTGATAAGGGCTAAAAGGAAGTTGTTTCTGGTGTTTTTAGATTTATTAGATCGATGAAAATATCGGTTCAGCTTTCTTTATAACGTTGATGTTTATGTAAAATTATCCATAGTAGTTTTTCTTAAATGATTTCGGATATCATTTGATTTTGAAGGATGATATTCGTAAAATTAAAAAAAATTAATCAAATTTATGTAAAATTCGCGTAAAAAGAATATAATTGCACTGTGCTAAGGAGAAAGTTGATGCGTAGTTTTATTAAAATATTTTTATTTCTTATATTTGGAACGACTTTTGGAATGGAAGGGATTTTCTCAGATCTGAAAGATGCAAAGAGCGAAACGTTGTTGGTAATTGATTGTGAAGGAATCGTATTTTCATATATGGATTCGGCTTTTTTAGAAGAAAATAAAAGTATTTGGAAAGATTTTTCAAAAAAACGTTCAGGGTTTGTTCAAGAAAAAAATAGACAAATAGATCGCGCATTGTTCCATGCTTCAAAGAGAATTTTTGATATGAAAGATAGGCAAGGTTTAAAAAATCTTTTGAATCAGGGAATTAATATGATTTTTGTATATCAAGTTAACGAAGATCGGATGAAGTTTCGCGATGAATTAATGATTAAATCATTTCTTTCTTCAGTATTAGATGATCTGGGGCCGGATAAAAATTCTTCCGTAAAGTTATTAGTTACTGATTCGAAAAATATTTCATCAGATATTGCTAAAATAATAAAAGAAATTGAAACAGTAGCTGTAGATTCCAAATCAAAAAAGGAAAATTTGGTAAAGAAAGTATTTTTTGTGCATAACAAAGGCATAACCCTTGATGATAAACTGATTAGTCAATCTATTAATGACGTGTTGATTAACTTTTCATATCAGAGTGAAAAAATTACAAAAGAACAAATAATGCGTCAGATGGAAATACTGGAAAAGACAGGGGAGTGGATGGATGATTATCGAATTCAGCGAATAATGAAACTTTCCGATGAAGATTTGATATACGAGCTTTGTAAACAATCGATAATGGATGTGTGTCCTTGCAGGGAAATTATTGAAGATAATATATACGAAAAAATTGCAAGTATCGTAAGGGATAAGAATACTTTGACACAGGCAAGAGACATTATCGATGATTTTCAGGATGTTTTTTATACATTGCATAATATTTTTCATTATGTGTTGCGAATGCATTTTTGGGAAACTTGTTTGGATCTCGGTTTGACTGAACAAAAAGCGGTAGAAATTTTAAAGAAGATAAAAGGGTTTTATTTCGATGAATACGAAGCTCGTGAAGTGAGTTATAAAATCCTCAGGAACATCGGGTGTGGTATTCATTGGAGAGATATGGCGAAGTATGAGTTTTTAAGAAATTTCGTGAAGAATAATGAAAAAATTGCAGCGAAAGAAACCGATTCTTCGCGTTTCAGGGTATATATGAAGGTGCTAAATGCTGTATTTGATCGAGTTAGCGAAAGAATGAAGCATACTGTTGAGGATTTACAGACTGAATTAATCAAACTTCTTTATGAAAATAAAATTGATGATAAAAAAATTATAGATATTTTTAAGATTTCTGAAGAAAAATTTAAAAATATTACAAGTGAAAGTTCTCTCAAAAATGAGGAAGTAAAAATGGAAGAACAAAAAAAATTAAAAAAATCTGAAAAAGGCTCTTAAAATCTTAATAAATTTTTAGTAAATTTTATGTAGCGTACCAATTAGGGATAATATGATTTAAATATTGATCTTGATTTAGTTGGTATTTGGAGGTAAGTTGTGCGAGTATTATTAATAGAAGATGATACATTAACTGCGAAAGGGATTGAATCCCTGTTAAGAAATGAAGGGGTTGTGGTTGACTCTACGAGTTTTGGCCAGTATGGTTTAGAAGTCGGGAAGATCTATGACTATGATGGTATCATTTTGGATTTAATGCTGCCCGACATTGATGGGGTAGAGGTAATTAAGAGACTGCGTAGTGCGAATATAGGGACGCCAGTTATTGTGGTTTCTGGATTATCTGAATGTAAAGATAAAGTTAAGTGCTTGGATATCGGAGCTGATGATTATATCACGAAGCCTTTTGAGGGGAAGGAGTTGGTTTCCAGGATTCAAGCAGTAATAAGAAGGTCTAAAGGCCATGCTGAATCTGTTATAAAGATCGGTAGAATGACAGTTAACCTTCAGAGTCGTCGCGTGGAAGTCGATGGTAATGTCTTGCATCTGACAGGCAAGGAGTATTCAATTTTAGAACTCCTATGCTTGAGAAAGGGTGCTACATTGACCAAAGATATGTTTTTGAACCACTTGTATGGTGGCATGGACGAACCTGAGTTAAAGATAATAGATGTATTCGTCTGCAAGTTGCGGAAGAAGCTCATGGATGCTCTTGGTGGGGAGTGTTATATTGAGACTATCTGGGGCAGAGGATACACTATAAAAGATATAGATTCGCAATCGAGCGGAGAGGCGTTAAATTCTCCTCATGAGTTGAGCGCTATGTCGGGTGTTCCTGGCACTATATAATTGGGAATCCACGCAATTGTGGATTTTCATTCTTTCTTTGTATATCTCACTATCTCGCTAGGTTTTGAAAGAAACCTAGCGTTAATCTTTTTATATTGTGTTTTTATTTGTAATTTTGTAACCTTTTTTTAGTTAGTGAAAAAAAGAGGTTTCTTTCATGATAGATCTAGTTATTGTAGTTTTGTATTTGGTTATTACTCTTGCGGTGGGAATTTTTGCTGGTCGTAATGTGAAAAGCATGAAAGATTTTTCGGTTTCGTCAAAAATTTTTCCTACGACAGTATTGGTTTCTACGATTTTTTCCACGTGGATGGGGGGAGATGATCTCATAGGAGTAAGCGAGAGAATTTATAGCGTCGGGTTGGCTTTCTTTATTATTCAGTTGGGGCAAACTTTGAGTCTTCTTTTTCATGCTTACGTGGTTGCTCCAAAAGTTATTAGACGATTTGCTGATAAGATTTCCATTGGAGAAATAATGGGAGATTTGTACGGTAGACCTGGGCAGGTAATGAGTGGTATTGCTAATGTTCTGTTTTCTATAGCATACGTTGCAGTTCAGGTCAGTTCCATCGGGTATATTTGCAATTTGTTTTTCGGAATATCTCATTTTTACGGAACAATTATCGGAAGCTTAGTTGTAATAGCCTATTCTTCTTTCGGGGGAATAAGATCAGTTGTTTTTACAGATGTTTTGCAATTTGGTATATTGATTATTGGTATACCTCTGATGGCAAATGTTGCTTTGGAAAAAGTTGGTGGTTGGGAGTATTTGTTGTTTAATTTGCCATCGCAGCATGTTGAGTTGACTTCATACCAGGGATCTTTTTCATTGTTTATTACCTACGTGATTATTTGTGCTTTTCCTTATTTTAATCCTATTTTGTTCCAGAGAATCTTGATGGCAAAGGATGAAAAGCAGGCTACTCAGTCGTTGGCGATTTCTGGAATTTTGTATATTCCGTTCTATGCGGTTATCACGGTCATAGCTCTTAGTGCAGTTATGATGTTTCCGGGTATTGATCCTAACAGTGCTTTCTTGAATGTTTTGAATTATTCACTTCCGACTGTTGTAAAGGGTATAGCAATTTCGGGAGTACTTGCTGTTATCATGTCCACAGCGGATTCGTTTTTAAATGTTTCGGCTATCGCTACAACAAGAGATATCTTTGCGGTGTTGTGGCCGTCTAAAATGAATGATAAGACGGAGTTGTTGTTAACTAGAATAGTTACGGTATTGTTTGGATTTATATCCATTTATATAGCGACCATGTTTTACAGTATGATCGACTTTTGGATGTATTTTTCAAACTTTTGGACACCAACTGTTGTTGCTCCGATGTTTTTGTATTTGTTAAATTTGAGGACTGATATAAAAACTTATTTGGTTAGTGTTGCAGTAGGGTTTGTTTCCATCATTATTTTCAGATATGCTGTTCCTGAGGATTATGTGGTTATTAGTCAGATTGTAGGAGCGTTAGTGACGTTTGTTGCTATGTTTGTGTTAGGGAATTATTTGAAAACTTTAAGTCATCCTTACGATTCAGACTTAGCTGTCAGTAGAGACTGAAAGGTTGTTGGCGGGCGATGCTGAGATGGCTTAAGAAGTTACTGGATAAGTTGTCCAGTGTTTCTGAAAGAAGAGTGGAGGAGTACGGAGCACGGTACGTTGCTTTTGGTGTCTTCTCCACCGTGAATTATCTCATTCCTATGTATATGTGGTCCGAGTGGCATGCAAATGATGTTTCGGTCTATATGGTGAGAATAATTGCTATTATTCTCAGTTTTATGTTAACTGTTTCGGATTCTTGGAGTGATTCGTTAAAAAAATATCGTCCGTTGTTTTGGCATTTCACTATTATGTTCTGTCTGCCGTTTTTGGTAACATTCATGTTGTTGTTTGACGGGTTTACGTTATATTGGATTGTCAATATCAATATCGCAATTCTCTTTGGAATTATTTTACTTGATTTTACAAGTTTTTCCATTGTTTATACTGTCGGAGTGGCTTTGGGGATACTTGTATCATATTTATTAGGTCATGCAGCTAATGCTGAGTTGCCGAAATATTTGATGTATCCTTATTTCTACATGCTGATATTTGTGTTAGGAATTCTGATTATATTTGCTAGGGATCTTAGTAGAAAATATGATTTGCAAATGAAAGCAATGAGAATGCTTGCCGCGTCCATGGCTCATGAGATCAGAACGCCATTATCGACGATTTCTCTTGTTTTAAATGGGTTAGATTTGGAGGATGTTCCTGAGGATAAAAGATCAAAACAAATTGCGAAGAGAGATATGGCGTTGAAAGAGGTTAATTGTGTTTTTAATATAATAGATGTAACTCTAACTAAACTTGCTTTTAATGATAATAGATATTTGAATCAGGAGGAATTAAGCGCGAAAGAGTGTATTGAGAGAGCGATTTTAGAATATCCATTCTTTCAGGACGACCGTAGTTTGGTTAATGTAAAAATCGTAAAGGATTTTCATTTCGTTGCTAGTAGGATTTTGTTTGCTCATGTCATATTTAACCTAATTCAAAATGCTTTGTATCAGATTAAGGCAGAAAGAAAAGGACAGATTTTTATAACTATAGAAAAGACAAAAAAGCGTGCTTTTATTTCGGTAAGAGATACTGCTACAGGGATAAAGCCAGAGAATATCAATAATATTTTTAAGCCATTTTTTACGTCCAAGAGTGAAGGAACGGGAGTAGGGTTGTATTTTTGTAAAACAGCGCTTCGCTCTATGAATGCCAATATCTACTGTCAGTCGGTGTACGGAAAGCATGCAGAGTTCATTATTCGGTTTGATCGCGCTTGGTAAAGCTTGTTTTTCGAAGCGTTAAGCGGTTTTTTTATTATCTGAGTTAATTTGCAGATAGCTTTGCTATTTTGAATATGGATTTGCCCATTTTTCTTTTGATGAGACATTCTGTTATATCAACTAGGTCTTCAGTTTTTGATATATCTTCTTCTGTTATAATCAGAGTGTTTTTGTTTATCCAGTTTGTTTTTGATAAATGTTGTATGGTTTTTTTTATGGAAACTTTGCCATAAGGCGGGTCGATAAACACGATGTCACATCCGTTCATTTCCTTTGATTTTCTTATTTTTAAAATATCGGTTTTTATTATCTGACAGCAATGTTCCAATTTTAATTTTTGAATGTTTTCATAAATTGCACTAATTGCTGGCTGACATATGTCTACGAAATAAGCAAAAGATGCTCCACGAGACAGTGCTTCTATTCCTAAAGCTCCTGATCCAGCGAAACAATCCAAAATTACTTTATCTTTGAAAAAATCATTTGGGGATAATGAGTTTAAGGTAGATCCTGATAAAATATCGAACAACGACTGACGGGATCTGACTAAGGTAGGTCGAGCAGAATAAGGGACTGACAACACAGAACCTTTAAATTTACCGGAAAAAATTCTTACAGACATATCACCTCCATCAAACTCTTTTTCTATTTTGGAACTATAAATAGTAGATTTATACTCACATTTTTCGTTAAAAAAACTCCTCCGAGTGCGACACTACAGAGGAGTTTTGCGTAATACGAATAACTCTTATTTATTGGAGGTCTCTGCTTTTTCAGGAGTACCATCTTCATTGAACTTCTGAACTTTGTACTGTCTCTCCAATTTTTCCATCAGCTTGTCCATTTCATTTCTCAAAATCAACTGAGACAACGCAGGCTTTACCTCTTCAAAGCTGCCTGGTTTTGAATCTCTCATATCAGTGATTTTGATTACGTGATAAGTCTCTGCTACTTTGACAGGCTCTTGCGTAAACTCATTTTTTTCAACGGCTTTGAACTTGCTCTTCAATTCATCTGGCATCCTAAATACAGGGATAAAACGATCACCGCTTTCAGAGGAAGCTAAACCTTTTTCTTTTTGCAATTTATCAAACGGAGCTCCCTTTTTCAAAGCCTCGATGATTTCTTTTGCTTCCTTCTCCGTGTTTAAAGCAATAGTGGAAATCTTTATTTCTTTTCCAGACTTAAATTCAACTAAATATTTTTGATACTGCTGCTTCAATGTTGTTTCGTTAGACGCCTTTGGCTCAAGCTCTTTAACCAAGTAAGTTTCAAACAAAACCCTTTCCTTTAATTTTTCGATTTGCTGAATGTACTCTTTTTCCCTGTCCATTCCAGCTCTTTTGGCTTGCTCAATCACCAAGTAAGTCATCAACCTTTGGCGTTTCATGATGTCAAATAATTTTTCTACCGGGGTCTGACTTACTAACTGAGGCGGCAATGATTTTATGTCTGCCAAAATCTCGTCACGACGAATTTCCTTATTTCCGATTCTGTAAATAACGGGATTTCCTTTGATTTCTTTTTTTTTCTTTGGAGCTTCGTTTGGTTGGGCCTGCGGTGCTGCTGGCTGAGTGCCTTTCTCAGAGGATGATACTTTATTGTTCTCTATTTGAGGTCTTTCATTTTCTTGTTCTTTATCCTCATCTTCATCTTGAGTTTCAACTGGCTCTTTGTTTTTGGTAAACGAATTTTTTAAAGCTCCTCCCCAAGTCAAGTCACAACATAAAAACATAAGAACTGCTGAGGCACAACCTAATTTTAACTTCATACGTTAATCTCCATTCATAAACTTCTAATTCTGATGATGCAGTATATCAAAAATGTTTCGACAGTAAAATCGAAAATTGCTTTGTTACAACGATATTCTGTACTTTTTCGAGAATTTTTGTAGATTTGCAGATTTAAATTATGGTGTAAATGTAGGGTGAGATAGAAGTTATATGCCTCTTTTAATAATTACATAGAAAGCGCCTTCTCCTCCATGTTGGATATTTGCACAGGTACAGGATGATACATAATTTCCGAAATTTTCCCGAACCCAAATTTTAAAATGTTTCCGCAAAGTAGTTTCTCGCATATTGTTTCCTCCGGTAATAACTAGGACCTTTCGAATGCCATTTTGTTGGCACGAATTGAAAAATCTTATGAGGACTATGAATGCCGTTTCCCTCGTATATCCATGTAAATCAATGGTTTTTTCAGTCAAAAAATGTCTTTTTTGTTTGCGACTTATAGGGGTTAAAATGCTTTTTTTGTGAATAAAAGTTTTTTCGGTTCTTTCTACGATCAACTTTTTATTAATATTGATTTTTTTATGCGGTATGATAGCATGAGTGGTGGTTAAAGGTTTTACGTCCTTTAGATAATTTTTCATTTTAGCTCCGTAAGGTAATTTGCATGAGAGATATTAGCAGAAAATTCAACAAATTTACATTGATTGGTTTGTTATTGATGGCCGCTTGTTCTAGTGATCAGGGTCCAAGATACTGGCATGCAGGATCGGAAAGACCTTACGAAATAAGAGGAGTTAGGTATTACCCTCAGACGAATTATCAGTACAGTGCCGTTGGGTATGCTAGTTGGTATGGTCCGGGATTTCATGGCAAACCAACATCAACTGGACGAATATTTAATAAGAATAAATTGACGGCGGCTCACAGAACTTTGCCTTTGCCATCGGTGGTAATAGTTGAGAATTTAAGCAACGGCAAAAAAGTAAAGTTACTGGTCAACGATAGGGGGCCTTTTGCTGATACGGATTCTAGAATTATTGATCTTTCTCAGAAAGCGGCGGAGGTTTTGGGATTCAAAAAAAATGGCTTAGCTAAAGTTCGAGTAACCTGTCTACCAAAGGAAAGCCAGTTAGCCGCATTAACGTATAAAAGACGGCCATATCCCAGCAGAAGGCGTAATTAGGAAAAGTAAAAAGAGAGAGGTTGTCTCTGGATTTTTTTTATTGGAAATGATATAAATTTGTCAGAAATTAATTGTAATTAACTTTCGGGGGTATAAGTGAGTAGTGCGATAAAATCTTCAGCGGAGATGAATGAAGAGCGGTTAGTAGAAAGTTGTTCAGATAAGGAGTCGGGCCATTGCAAGAATGGCTTTTTTTCTATCATCTCTAATATTCCGGGGGGGATTTGGGGCATATCGTTGTTTGGATTATTCCTTGGAATGTCCACAACTATGGTTTATAGCCAATTAAGTTTATTTTTAAAAAATGATTTAGGATTAACGATTTCTGAAATCGCCAATTTAGATGGTATTGTCGAATGTGTTGCTTTTGTGACTCGTATATTTTCTGGTCCGATAAGTGACTTTTTCCGAGAAAGAAAATTGATTTTATGTATTGGTTGCTTCGTTACTTTGAGTGCAAGATCATTTCTTCCGATCGTATCCAGTTTCCCTGGGGTTTTTGGTATTCAGCTTTCCGAAAGAGTCGGAAATGGTTTACAAGCTACACCAAGAGATGCATTGATTGCAGATATCACTCCGAGGAGTATAAGAGGTAGAGTCTACGGACTTACTCGTTCCATAAAGACGATGGGAGGACTTCTTGGTGGAATTTTGGCAGTTACTCTTATGGGATACTATTCCAATGATTTTCGAGAAGTTTTTAAATTTGCAATTATTCCAGTCATACTGGCGGGTGTTTGCCTTGTTTTCGTAAAGGATAAAGGACAGAGCAAAGAAGAAAGTTCAAAAAAAAGAGAAAATCCTTTTAAAAGAAGGTATTTAAAATCTTTGGATTTATCCTTTTGGAAGTTGATTATTTTGGCATTCATATTTCAGTTAGGGCATTTTACGGAACATTTGTTCCCTATATACATGGAAAATTTTGTCGATACCAGAGTTGCCTGTACTGTTGGAACAGTCATAAATATGGGACAAATTTTGCTGGCGTTCACCATTGGTTTTTTGGCGGATAAATTCGGAAAAGGAAGATTTATTAGATTTTGTATGTCGTTAATGATTATATCAAATCTTTTGTTTCTTGCTGCTGGATGTATCTGTAATGTTTTTGATTTTTCTTTGGATTTGTCGAGATTCTTTGGGAACGGATTTGTAATAAATTCGCAAGCTTGTTGTGTTTATCTTGGTGCTTTTTTATGGGGTGGACAATTGTCAGCAATAGAGGGATTGTTCCTCGCTATTATCTGTGAGCAAGTAGTGTTTTATTTGAGAGCGACTGCTATAGGCATTTATTCGTTAATTCTCGGGGGCGGATACTGGATGGCTTCTCGGATGGGTGCTTTTATTTGGGAGACGAGCGGTTTGGGATGTGAGTATACCTTTGTTTACAGCCTTGCTTGTTGCATATTATCGTTTCTCTTGTCATTTGTTCTTCTTCCGAAAAAATACAACGTTGCAGTGGTTTCGAAAGAAGGATAGCTCATGATTTTTTTTGATACACCTAAGTTTTGGTATAAAGATCCTGGATTATTGAGGAAGGTGTGTCTTAAGCCATTTAGTGAATTTTATCGATATATTGCAAATTACAGATATCATTTGCCTTGTGATGTTTCTCTTCACGGTAAAAAGGTAATAGCTGTCGGAGGAATAACAGCTGGAGGTTCTGGTAAAACCGTAGTTGTGAGTTCGATTTGTAAAATATTAAGGGAACATGACAAGAAATTTGCGATATTGAGTAGAGGATATGGACGAAAGACAAATGATCCTTTAAAAGTCGATAATGATGTTCATACCTATGAAGAGGTGGGGGATGAACCGCTGTTACTTTCAAGACAGTTTGATGTATTTGTTGGAAAAAATAGAGCTGAAACTGCGGATATGGCCGATGAATATGAGTACTTGATTTTGGATGATGGACTTACTCAAAAATTTCTTGAATCGACTAAAAAAATAGTAGTGGTAAGCAACGATCAGCTATTTGGTAATGGAGAGATGCTTCCGTTGGGTCCGAATCGGCTGGATTTCGACGAAATAAAATCTGATATAGATGCTTTGTTTGTACTGAAGAGAGAAGGGGATAGTGTGCGTGCATTATTTGATGACGTCCCTGTTTGCTACGGCAATATAAAGCAGGATTTTGGAGATATTTCTGGCAGATTATTGGTTTTTTGTGGTTTAGGGTATCCTCAAAAATTTTTTAATATATTTTCCAATTTTGAAGTTGCTAAGACCATTTCTTTTCCAGATCACTATCCTTACAAAGATGAGGATATCAGCAAAATGTTAGAAGAGGCTTTCAGACTGAGAGCGCAGTTAGTGACAACTGAAAAAGATTTAATGAGAATTTCTAGTAAATATTGGTCTCAAATAAAAACTGTCGGTGTGGATATTGTCTGGGAATCTTCCATCGATTTTCTTTTCGATTTTTAAATTTGACAACTCATTTTGTGTTTTTGGTTTTTCTTGTTTACAAAATTATTTGGCTTTGATAGCCTGACTTTATTGTTAGTGTGGTTATGTAGGTTGGAGATATAAGATGAACAAAAAGGACGAAGTTGTCATTGATGGGATCAAGTTCAGTAGACAGGAAATGTCTGTTGTTCAAGAACTAAAGAAAGGGGCAACTTACCGGGAGGTCGCTGAAAAGTTGTCTGTATCAGTAAAGACGGTTGATTATCATGTAAAAAATTTAAAGGAAAAAACTAAGGCTAATTCAAGAAAAGAATTATTGGATTTCTTTGAGAAGAATAAAGAAAATATTGTCATGAAAAAAGTTTCATTTTTGAGTAATGACAGAAGATTTTTACAGGCTCTAATATTGATTTTATTCGGCTTATTAATAGTTGTTTTGGGCCTTTATTCTCGGGAGCAAAAGTCTGTTGATGAAGTAACAAATGTTTCGAATTTTTCTGTTAATTTATTAAATAGGCCACGTATTGAGAATAAGATAATTCGGAAGTTAAAGTGGCAAAAAGGAATAAGGACTGTTGTAATTTTCGGAACAGGCGGAGCAGGAAAAACTACAATAGCTAGAAAAGTTTTGTCTCAGCTTCAAGGTAACTTGAAATTTGAGGTCAATGCTGAAACAGAAAAGACTATTTATAACTCATTTATGGAATTGGCGGATTATCTTGCGGTGAGTTCTGAACAAAGAAGAGAGATAGATATAATCAGAAATCTTCAGGAGGTTGATTATCGAAAAAAAAGACTGATCAGATTGATTTCTGTCATGTTGAAACAAAAGAACGATTGGGTTTTGTTGTTTGATAATGTCAGGTTATTTGAGCACATAAGAGAGTATTTTCCAGTTAATGAAGAAATTTGGGGGCGGGGTTGTGTGTTGATTACTACCAGAAATCAAAATTTGGAGGATAATAACTATTTAACAAGCAGTTCCATGGTAAATATAGGAAGGCTTGAGGAACAGGAAAAAAGAGAGTTGTTTTCGAATATAGTCTTCGAGAAGGGGTTTTCTGCGCTTGATTTTGAAAATCGCAAAAAGATTTCAGAATTTTTAACTATGATACCTGAGTTTCCTCTTGATGTCAGTGCAGTTGCTTACTACATAAAAAATACGCATATTTCCCTGGAAGAATATACTCAACTGTTGAGAAAAAGCATCAATGAACTCAACGCTGAACAAAGAGATTTGATGAGAGAAAATTCAGGATATAGTGAGACAAGATATGGAATTATAAGTTCTTCATTGAGGGAGGTTTTGAGTGATAAAAAGGAATACAAGTTATTGTTGATGGCTTTGTGTTTTTTGGATTCTCAAAATATTCCGAAATATCTTTTGAAAGATATTGGTGGGACGATTAATGCAGATAATTTTATAAGAAAGCTAAAAGAAAAATCTTTGGTTATGGACACAGGGGCAGAGATTTCTATACATAGAAGTAATCATAAGATCGGATACGATTACATCAGGGAAATTCTTACAGATAAGGAATTGGCTGCGGGCATGCATGTGATAATAAAGTCGCTTTTTAGTCATGCTGAGAGAAAATTGACATTGCTTCCTCATTTAGAAGTGGTGCTGTCCAAAATTTCGAATATTAAAGGAAAGAAGGTAGCTGGTGATAAAACACGTTTGTTACTGTTGATGGCTGAAATCTTGAGAATTAAATCTTACAGAATGGGAGATGCTTTAAGCTGTCTGAATAAGGTTATTGAAATAAATGATGCCCATAATTGCTTAGGTGAATATAATTTGGCAAGGATAAAGTTTAGAATCGGAGAAATTTATACCGTAATGAGTAAGATTTCCTTGGCAGACAAGTATTTGAGTGAAAGTCTCAAGATGTTTGAAGACAATACTGCGGAAAAAGTTCATGCTTACACGATGCTCGGTATTGTTCGGATGAGGCAGAAGGAATTTGATAAATCTAACTTATGCTTTACTACTGCGTTGAGTCATCTTCAATCAGCTCAGATCGAAGAGATTCAAAAAGGTTTGTTGGAGGCAAGTATTTATGAGAACATGTCGTTTAATTACTTCATGGATGGAATAAATCGTAGTAATGCTCGTACCGCTGTAGTCATAATGAAAAAAGCGATAAAAGTTTTGGATCATAAAAAATTCGATAATGTCGAGGCTGCCGTAAGTAGAAGAGGAGTTCACAAGATTAAATTAGCGGGTATTTATAATGCTTTGGCTTTATATCAACAAGCGTTGGACATGGCGCAACAAACTGAGGATATGATTAATAAATCAGGGTATGACAATGCTGATACGTTGTATGTGAAAGCTATAATTGCTCGTGAGCGAGGTCTATCTAATCTTCGTCTTAACAGAGTTTCTCGTGCATATAGGTATTTTGAGGAATCTAAGGCAATATTCACTAAATTAATGAAGGGGGATTATCTTTTCAAGTTGAAATGCCATGAAGCAGAGTGTTTAATTCGTCTCAATAGATTGGACGAAGCGATGAAAGTATGTGAGGTTGTATTTAATGAAAATGATCGAGAGAGAAACAATTACTCGGATTTGTTCTATGATACTTGTCTATATCATGCGGCTGTTGCTGAATATCGTAGGAAGAACTTTGATGCTGCGCGAAAATACTTTAGTGAATTTTTCAGAAATATCAGAGTATTGTGTAAAGAAATTTTGGAGAGTTCGACTTATCGAGCATTGAACAGGGAGAATGCTTTTTGTGAAGATTCGGAAGAAATGAGGGATTATTTCCAAAATAGCTTAAAGGTGTTTGAGGCTATTTATTGGAAGGACTATGAACTTACTAAGTACTATGTTGAAAAGAACATATTCTTAGTTAAAAAAGAAGATCGCACAAATAGTTAGCGTCCGAAAAGATTTCTTTTGTCAATAATAAAGCCCCTTTTTCATAAAGGGGCTTTGGCTTTTTACAGAAAATACGGATTATTGAGAATCTGCAGGCTTTTGTATCTCTGCTTTATATTTGTTATTTTCGTATAGATATATTCTTTTAATGCCCTCAGAAGCTATTTTGTAATCATTAATTACCTTCAGCTTCATATAAAACGGAGAGATTTCAAGGTTCAACGGTCTGCTGCTTCCAGTATTAATTTCAGAGTTGACTGCACCTAGATTAGGGAAGAAAATATTATTAACAATGATTGCATACTTGAAATTCGGAAGTATATGATCTCTCGCATACATGATTTTTTCAATACTCCAATGCTGGATGACATCCTTAAGAATGAGTAAATCTCCTTTATATTTCGCTAAATCTTTAACGTCATCTACAGTGTCATACGAAACGTTCGGTCTTTCATAATGAAGTTTGTTATATGCGATAACCGAATCAACTATATCCAATCCTAGGTAAGAGCTGTTAGCTGGAAGATGTAAATCTTTAAGCAATTCCCCATATCCGCAACCCATGTCGAAAATGTCGGAAATGTTGTGGGTTATAATAAAATCCTGCAAAAAATCTGTGAACGGGTGATGTCCCTGTTCGTCTTTGTTTACTTCAGGACCAGCTAATTTATTCCATTGCTGTTTATTGTATATTTCAGTAAAAATTTGTTTGTCTGTTATTTCAGAAACAACAGGAGATACTTGTATGGCCTCTTTATAATCATTGCAACGAGTATTGTACGCAATATATACTGCAAAGCCTGAGGCCAGCATAACAGCAGTCGCTAAAAACTTATGTTTCATATTATTTTTTTTAGATTTCATAAATCCTCCTAAATTTGAAATTATTTTAATGTACATATTTATAAAATACAATCTTATTGGCCTTATTTTGTAAAAGGAATAATCAAAATAGTTAAGCACGTTAGAGTAGAGCAATGAGTATAAAAAAACTTTAATTATTTCTTTATTAAAAAATCATTGAAAGAGTCGCAGGAGCATGATTTTTATTTTTTCAAACGTTTTTCTTTAAGAGATTTCAATTTTCTGTGCAGCGCAGACCGTTCCATCCCAACAAATTCGGCTGTTTTGGATATATTTCCCGAAAATCTTTCAATTTGCGCTTTCAAATAATCTATTTCAAATGCGTTTCTTGCATCTCGCAATGGCAGAGCAATTAGTTTGGATATATCGAGAGAGATAAGCTTATCTCGTGTGCTGGCAGTAAGTTCAGCAGGTAAGTCCTTTTTTGTGATTTGAGTATCTTCCAAAGCATTGATCAAAGAATTTTCTATAATGCTTTTTATCTGATAAACATTTCCTGGCCATTCGTAGGTCTGAAGTATTGCTCTGCATTCATCAGTGAATGGCTTCGATGTCAGTCCGAAAAAACTATCTGCATTTTGAATATAATAGTCAACCAGAGGCAGAATATCTTCACGCCGATTTTTCAGTTCAGGAAGTTTGATATTTACTATATTCAACCGATAAAACAGGCTTTTATTAAAATCGGACATATCGAAATTAGCGTTGTGGCTGCAGATTATTCTTGTATCGATATAGACATTTCCTCTGTTTTCGATATAAATCCGCCCCTCTTGAATATATTGGAGAAGTCGGCGTTGGCAATCTTGAGATAGCTCAGTAGCATTATCCAAAAACACAGTTCCGAAATTCGCTTTTTCGAGACAGCCCATTATTTTGTCTTTTCCGAACAACTCTATTTCGACTTTGTCCTTGGCATCTGAGGAACAATTAAAATGCATGAAGGGAGAATCTTTTCGAATAGATTTTTTATGGATATAGAGAGCTATATTTTCCACACCCATTCCAGGATATGTTTCAATGAACACTCGTCCGTTAGTTTGGGCAGCTTTATCCAAAGTAGATTTAAGATTAACTACAAATGGAGATTTTCCGACACTGATAACATCAAGATCTACTCTTTTGTTCCTTAATTTCATATTTTCATTACGTAAGCGATAAAGCTCTATTGCTCGATTGGTCGTAAGTAGCAATCGATCTATGACAAAAGGCTTTTCGATAAAATCAAAAGCTCCGTTTTGAATGGTGCTAACCGCAACGTCAATCGTTCCGTGTCCTGAAATTATCACAATAGGAATACCCGGATACTGATTTTTTATTTTATTGAGAATTTTCAGTCCTGCTGATTCATCTTCTCCGATCCATAAATCCAAAAAAATCAAATCGAATTCTGTTTTTTTTAGATTGCAGAAAGCTTCAGTTTCGTTACTGACAGGAAAGGTTGCATATCCTTCATCTGAAAGAATATCGGAGATTAATGATCTGACTTCGGCATCATCATCTATAATTAAAATGTTATGATTCATTTTTTATCTCCGTTGAGGTTTCAGTAAAAGCAGGAAGAATTATCGTTATTTTGGCACCAGCATCATAACTGCTTTGACCAAAAAGTAACGATCCTTTATGGTCTTGAATGATTTTTTTCACAATTGCTAATCCTAGTCCAGTTCCTTTCGGAAGTAATGAAAAGTACGGTGTTGCCAGAGAATCCATTCGATCTTTCGGAAGACCTGGGCCATTGTCTTCGATTTCAATTCGAATGGTATTATCTTCCTGGTGAAGTTGAACCCAAATTCTTTTGTTTTTTTGAGTGACTGTGGAAAGAGCGTTTATCGCATTTTTTATAATATTTACAACACACTGATGCAGTAAACGATCGTCTCCGTTTACGAAATAAGGTTCATAACCACTGTCCTTTTTAAGGTAAATTTCTACATCATCAGTGGATTCTTGCATTAAGAAAATCGCTTGTTGGCAGACTTCTTCTAAATTCGTTTTCTTTAATTTTGGTTCAGGAAGTCTTGCAAAAAAGCTAAATTCATCGATCAATCTTTTGATATCACCAACTTGTCTTACGATGGTTTCGACTAATTTGACGAATGTTTCTTTATCATCTGAAATATGAGAAAGATATTTTCGTTGCAGACGTTGGGCTGATAGTTGAATAGGAGTAAGCGGATTCTTTATTTCGTGAGCTACACGTCGCGCAACTTCTGACCAAGCCGCTTTGTGTTGGGCTGCTACCATGTTTGTAAGATCATCAAAAGTTACAACATGTCGGTTATATCCCTCTGCTACAATGTTTACAACTTTTATCGAAAACAACAGGGGGGTATCATCTCTTCGGTAATTTATTTCTTTAGATATAAATGAATTTTGTTCGTTTGTTTCCTTTATTATTTCCTGCAAATCAGGAAAAACGTTCAGAATATTTTCTCCGAAAATAAGTTTTTTTCCTAACAGTTCTTCTGCTTTACTGTTCCAGATATATACGCACAAATTATCGAGGCCTATAACTCCCGATGATATCCCTGACATTACGTTAGTGATGAATTTAACTTTTTCATCGAGTTCATCATTTATAGTGATAAGCTCACTTTGTTGACGATGAACTTTAGATATCATTTGGTTGAAGGTCTTAGTTAAATTGGCAATTTCTCCATTATTAGAGTTCGGTTCATCTACTCGGGCAGTAAAATCTCCTTTCATTACGGTTTCTGATACATCGATTAAGTTACTGATACATTTTATGAATTTCCAGGAATATATGAGAGACAGAAGTATTGAAATTACAAGTATTAACAATCCAATAACAATGAACATAAGCGTAAAGGCTTTTTCCAAAGAATTTCTATTACTCAACAATTCATAATAATCTTTGAAAGCTTTTCGAGCATTGTCAGCGTATTCAATTATTTGCGGATTTACTTTTTTTTCTGTAATCAAGTAAACGTATCTACCAGGGTTTGTCATGAGACGAAAACAAGCAGCATTTATCAAAGTTCTTTTGTCCGTACCGTTGATTTTTAAAAATTTCCCGTTTCTCTGTAAATCTGCAACTTCTTGCAAATCTTTTAGATCTTCGTATTTTAAATTCAAAAAATGCAGAGATACGCTGTATTTACTGTGAGCAATGATGTTTTTTTCGGTCATGAGTATAGCACTGCTCATTCCTTTCAAGCTGCAAAGATCATCCAACATGAACCCTAAGGTTTTTTCAATTTTGTCTACATTTTCAAAAGAACTCATTTTATTTAAATGGCTTTCAATTACTCGTGATATCGAAACGCAGTCTACTAAAGCAGATTTGCGAGTTTCTTCTAAATATGAACTTGCCACGTTAAGCGAGTCTTGAAGAACAGTTTGATTTCTTTTATTGAACCATGATTCCAAACCATTGTGAAAAAATATGAAAGTAAAAATGCACATCAAAATAGATGGCAAGATAGAGATAAAGGAAAAAATAGCAATCAGTTTTAGAGTGAAGCGAGAGCTTTTTTTATGTCGAGTACTCCAAATGAAAGTAATTTTATTCCATGCCAAAAATAAAAATACTACGATAAAAGCAAGATCGATATACAAGACAGAAACGACTCTGCGGGGATTTTCGTTGAATAGTTCGATATTATAAAAGAGACAGTAGGTGCATATACAAGACAAGATGGATAACAGAAAAAAGATATAAGTCAGTGCTTGTTTTTTATATGACCTTTTCAGAAAAAATAAAAACTTTCGCAGAGTAAAACTAATATTCATTTCCTAAGTCTAAAGTAAGTAATTTTTTATGTAAAGTATTTCTGTTTATACCTAATATACGAGCGGCTTTTACTTTATTTCCCTTTGCATGACGCATAGTCACGCTGAGAAGGCTTTTTTCAATCTCTTTGATGATGATATCATAGAGTCCCGTTGGTACATCAATGCCGTCATGCATCTCAAAATATCTCTCGAGTCGAAGCTCCATGGCTTCAGACAGACTATTGACGCCAAAAACTTCCTTTCCTTTTAAACTTTTCATCTTCTTTCTTCCATGTAAACAGTATATTACAGTTAAATGTGATTTTATGAAAGCATCTTTAAAAACGATTTTCGTAAAAAATTCTAAAAAATACCAACATTTTTTTGTTATTGTACAGCTCTTCTTATCCAGCCGAGACGGAAAACGTGAAGTTTGTTGTTGTCGTAAATTCTATCGCAGTAGTAATTTATTAATTCATTCTTGAACATATTCAGAAACAAATCACTGTCTGTAGAATTTATTTTATCTACAACATAATCCTCCCAGTACGCTAAGTCATTGTTGTTTTTATAGGCCTCTATTGCAGTATCTAATTCGGCAACTAATTGTGGATCTGGATAACAAACAGCATCCCGAAAAGTTTCGTTTATTAATTCGCGCAAACGAGACTGTCCAACATGAACGGAAATATCGAATAATTTTATGGCAATTCTTCGATCTTTTATTCTTTCATACATTGGAAGCCAATACTTTTTGTAATAATAATCTTTAGCAAAATCCAAAGTAATATTCTCTATGTCAATATCTGGGTTATATTTTTTACAGATTCCGTATTTTGTTTCTCCTCCGGGATCTGCGGGATGATTTACATACCCACCTTCATTTTCCATTAGAAAATCGAAGGCTTGGTCATAGAGAGGCTTTTCTTCTTTAGGTAGAAAGATGAAAATTAAAACGACAGCAATCCCTACGAGGAATATTCCAATGTTTCGCTTGAAATTTTTTCGAAGTTTAATCACTCTTGCCATCATTTTCAGTCTAATAATTAGATTATAGAAACTAAAAGTTAACGATTGGTAAATCAAAGCATCGGTTATATACATTTTTTATATTTCTTTTCGCTTCTTTTTTAACTCCCTAAAAAAAAACAATCTACCAAATAAAATAATCTCATGGTATCTCTCTTCACGGCTAAGTTCCTTTGATTTTTTGGTTGAGTTTAGGCTTTTTCTTTCTCTCGTTTCAAGATTTCTTATCCATTATTGGGATTTTTTATGATATACA
>JAZLGP010000013.1:0-32432 GCA_045616365.1 Alphaproteobacteria bacterium
TATTTTATATGCTTCACTTCCTTTAGGAAAAGATAAAGCTTCGTTGGTTTCTTTAAATATTGATACAAAAGAAATAAAAATTCTTTGTGACTCTGAAGAAGCTGATGTAGGCTTATCAAGTTGTAATCCGATAAACTTTGAACCACAATTGGCTGAAGTTAATTATCTCAGAAAGAAAGATATCCCTTTAAATAAAGAAATTTCAGAAAATTTAAATATTCTGAAGGAAAAATTTGGAGAAAAGGAATTTTATATTCAGGGAAGAAGTGTTGATGACGCTTCTTGGTTAATTGTTACTCAAGAGTCAAATGAATCAGTGAAATATTATTTCTTCAATAATAAAACGAAGCAGTTGAAGTTTATGTTTTCGAATCAGCCGGCTTTGGATAAATATCCATTACAAAAAATGGAACCACTGGTTATAAAGTCTAGAGATGGTTTAAATTTAGTTTGTTATTTGACTAAAGCAAATAATTTCAAAGAGGGAGTTCCTTCTCCGCTTATTGCATATATTCACGGGGGCCCCATGGCACGAGACGAATATGGATTTAATAAAATGGCTCAATTGCTTTCCAACAGAGGATATTCTGTTTTGCAGGTTAATTACAGAGGATCTACGGGATTCGGTAAGAAGTTTTTCAATGCGATTAACAGAAATCTCGAAGCTGTCCGTAACGATATAATTGATGCTGTTAATTGGACCATTGATCAGAACATTGCTGATAAAAACAAAATTGCAATTATGGGAGGAAGTTTTGGCGGATATTCGACTTTAGCTGGACTTGCTTTTACCCCTGATTTCTTCTGTTGCGGAGTAGATGTCGTAGGACCGTCAAATTTTATCACCTTGTTGTCATCTGTTCCCGAATATTGGAAACCAGGAATGGTTACATGGTACAAAATAGCAGGAAATCCAGATGTTAAAGATGATATCCCTTATCTAAAGTCAGTATCTCCTTTATTTAAAAAGGATGATATAAAAAAGCCGTTACTAGTGCTACAAGGGGCTAATGATCCCAGAGTTGCAAAGGTAGAGTCAGATCAAATAGTTCAGGCCTTGAAAGAAAAAAAACATCCCGTTGCCTATGTTTTATATCCAGATGAAGGACATGGGTTCCATCGTGAACCAAACATAAAATCTTACATTGCTTTCAGTGAAAGATTTCTAGCAAAATTTTTGGGAGGACGTTACGAAACTTTGAACAAAGAAGAATTCAAAGGATCTAGTCATGAAATTCTCGAAGGCAAGGAAATTTTAGAGGATTAATTGGGATGGAGAGAGAATAGTTGATAAAAAAACTTGTTTTCTCTCTGTAGAATATCTAAAGTATACAAAAAAGGAGATTATACGTTGGGTTTGTTGAAGTCTAGTTGTTTTTCGTTGTTGTTAGCTTCCATGTTTTGTGGAAATGTTTTTTCTGCCGATTCAGCGTCGACGTCCGTTGATTCCGAGAAGTTGAGAAACGCAGAAGAATTTATTGAAGCTCCGACTTATGATGAATTAATACCGATCTCCGAGTGGAACAGATATTCTGGAGACACCGCCAGATCTGTTGGTGAATGGAAAAGATGGTGGAAATATATTAGCTTGAAAGAGCCTGTCGTTATGAATTGGATGAACGGTCTAAAACTGAGAGTTTATCCGAAAAATGAGGTTTTCAGATCCGTGTTTGTTAAAGGGATTTATGATCCGAATTTAGTCGTTGTAGTAAATGCTTTATTACCCACTAAAGGAGTTTTCTTTGACGTTGGATCTAACATGGGATATTGTTCTTTGTTAATGAGCAAGGCTGTAGGAGAAGATGGAAAAGTTTTCGCGATTGAGCCAAGTGAACGGGATTTTTTAAGATTAGTTGATAATGTGAATATCAACAGACTAAACAACATTAACGTATATCGTTTAGCGATTTCCGACCAGATAGGGAAAGTCAATATTTCCATTGCTCCGGAAGAGCGTAGCGCTTTAAACACATTGGGAACAGAGTTCAGTAATAAAGGACTTGAAAAAATAAGCATAGAAGAGGTAGATTCTACAACTTTAGATGCTTTTGTTGAAAAGGAAGAGATTTCGCATATTGACGTCATAAAAATGGATATCGAAGGCAGTGAGTTAAAAGCCTTGAACGGAGCAAGAAATATTATTGAGAAATATCGTCCTGCTCTGATTATAGGAATTAACAAAAATTCATTGAAAGCAAATAACTCCTCTGTAGAAGATATAGAGAAAATTTTAAGGGAACTTCGATATAAAGTGTATTACCTTATCGAAACTCCTTTTTTTGCTTTAAAGGAAACGACAAGGTTAGATCAGGTAGAAGGCAACCAAGTGATTTGTATCCATGAAAGTTTCACTCCGCCGATTCTTCCGCAACCGAAAAAGAAAGGATTCAGTGAAAGATTTAAGGATTTTTTCACAAGGTAGTTTGATTGAAAAACTTTATATTAAAAAGGCTTTCTGTTTTGAAGACGTGGATGAAGAACGAAAAGTTTAGGAATTTCGTGTCTAAAGTTTTATCGCTTTTTATGCGTTTTTCTTATAACACGACACGGTGGACAGTAATAGGTGATGAAATTCCTTGCGAATACCATAAATCAGAGAAACCTTTTCTCGTTAGTCTGTGGCATGATCGCTTAATGTTAGCTCCTTGTGTTTGGCATTGGAAAAATCCTTTGCATGTTTTGGCATCTAGCCATACGGATGGAAGGCTGATTGCAAAAGTCGTAAAGCATTTCAATATGCTAGCAGTATATGGATCAACAGGAAAAGGTGTTGCAGCTGCTCGTAGTCTAATCAAATTGGTAAAAAATGGGAAGTATATCGCAATAATTCCTGATGGTCCAAGAGGTCCACGACATAAATTAGCTCCTGGGACAGTAGTGATTTCTCGGTTAACAAAGACTGATATCTTACCTTTCAGCTTCTGTGTAAAGAGGTATTATCGCTTTAATTCTTGGGATAGATTTATTCTTGCCTGGCCTTTTAACAGAGGTGTTATGGTATGGGGAAAACCAATAAAGTGGTCTGATTTAAAAGACATGACTGAGGAAGAAGCTTGTACATATGTCGAATCAAGAATTAACGAATGTTCAGAAAAAGCGCATAAGGTGTTAGTTGGACAATAATTTGTGTTTATATAAAACAATATCCTATCTGATATCTCCTTTTTTGAAAGCATATTTTTATTGCCGATGTTTGTATGGAAAAGATAATTTGAATGACGTTCAAAATCATTTCGGAATACCAAACAAAATTCGTCCAAACGGTAGGTTAATTTGGATTCACGCAGCAAGCATCGGTGAATCTACAGCCGCGTTAACATACATCAAACATCTAAAGAAAAAAGACAGAGATCTGAATATTCTTCTAACAACTATTACTGTAACATCCGCAAAAATTTTAGAATCAAAATTGAAAAATATCGATGGATGTATTCATCAATTTGCTGTTGCAGATAATCCAAAATGGATAAGACGATTTTTAGACTATTGGAAACCAGAGACAGCATTTTTTTTAGAATCCGAAATATGGCCTAACACCGTATATGAATTAAATAAAAGAAAGATACCTTTATTTTTATTAAACGCAAGGTTATCTCCTAGATCTTTCAAAAGATGGTCTTACTTGAAGGAATTTTTCTCCTCGGTATTAAAAAAGTTTACAGCAATTTTAACCCAATCTGAATTAGATGAAGAAAGATATAAATTTTTCTCTGATAAAAATGTTTTCAGAATAGATAATTTAAAATACGCTAACTCTCCCCTTCCCTGTAATAACGAATTATTTTCCGAACTAAAAAAAATTTGCAAAACAAAAAAAGTATTGATTGCAGCCAGTACCCATGAGGGAGAAGAAGAAGAAATTTTAAGAGCTCACATGGAGTTAAAAAAAGAATTTGATTTAATAACTATTATTATTCCAAGACATTTAAATCGAATCTCAAACGTTACAAAGCTCTTCGAAAAGTATAATTTACAATATCAACTAAGGTCAAAACTTTCTCAAATCAGTACAGACGTAATATGCATCGATACCTTTGGCGAGGTTGGAACATGTTTTCGCTTGGCAGATATTACATTCGTTGGCGGTTCTCTAGTTCCAATAGGAGGACACAACATATATGAGCCTGTATCTCTGGGAAAATTTGTTATGTTCGGTCCGTATATGGCTAACGCCCTTGAAGTCAAAAATTTGGTCTTGAAAAACCGAGTTGGATTCGAAGTAAAATCTTATAAAGATATAGTATATTGTTGTCGTCAGTTTTTTTCTGACAACAGATTGTTGGAAGAAATAGAACACCGAACAAAAATTTTAACGCACAATGAATCACTCCAGCAGATTGATAAAATAGTGGAATCTTTTCAAAAATTTTGAAATTTACACAAAAAATGTTATAGTTACCTTGTTAGAAATAACTATGATGATAAATGTTGTGAGAAATAGGTACTATGGACTCGGGGGCGGAGCCCGACACTTCCACCAGTTTCATGGGAGTGAATAGATTCGACATGGGCTGAAAGGCATGGCGTTCATTCGGGATGGTTTCCGTTATAAAACCAATAAATATAAATGCGAACGATAATTTAATCGCATGCAACGATAATTTCGACTTGGTAGCAAAAGCAGCCTAATCGAAAAAAAGTAGACGCGGTCTGGAAGCGCCGGGCAACAGAAGCTTCCGCAATGTTTGTTCAAGATGTTTACGTATTGCTTTTTTCGTTTAGATGTCATTTGAGTTTTTATAGGCTGTTGTGTGTTTTTAACAATTTTAGCAATAGTTAATGATTTTTTTACTTCTTTGTTGTAAACTAACTTTTGGTTTATCGTACTTCGGAGAGTTTTATGAAAGCAAATATTTCAGGGTTTCCTGAATTTCTTCCAAATGAGCAGATTGTTTTTAATAAAGTTTTACAATCAATAAGGGAACATTTCGAATTGTACGGATTTGTTCCGATGGATACCGCTGCTGTCGAAAAGGTCAATGTGCTTCTTGCAAAAGGAAATGATAATGAAATTTATGGATTGTACCGTTTGGCAGACGAAAATTCCAAAAAAGACTTAGGGCTAAGATTTGATCTTACTGTTCCTTTAGCAAGATATGTAACCCAAAATTCTGGAGATTTGATATTCCCGTTCAAACGTTATCAAATCGCTCCAGTTTGGAGAGGTGAAAGACCTCAATATGGCAGATATCGTCAATTTTATCAGTGCGATGTTGATATAATAGGAGATACCACTCTTTCAATTGATCACGATGCGGAAATCATTTCGTTAATAACTTGGGCATTGTCGACTTTGCATGTTCCAGAGTTCCACACAAAAATAAACAACAGAAAAATCTTAACAGGATTTTTCTCTAACTTAGTAAAAGCAGACAAAGTAATCAATGCTATCCGCTTAGTAGATAAGTCTGATAAGATTTCTCCTGAAGAATTTGAGTCAGAAATGATAAAACTCCTTAACAATGAAAAAGATTTTTCAAAAATTGAAAGTTTCTTAGATACTGAAAAAAGAGGAAGTATGGAAGAAATCCTGAATTGGATGCAGTCCTTGAGCTTGGGTGATGAATTTACGCAGGGAGTAAGCGAGTTAAGTACTGTAGTACAAACTTTGAGAAAACTTGGATTGTCAAATGAACGTCTAAAAATCAGCACTAAGCTAGCTCGAGGCCTCACCTACTATACAGGAACTATTTTCGAGACCGTTTTTGATGACATCAAAGATATAGGAAGTATTGCTGGAGGTGGACGTTATGAGAATTTGACTGAAACTTTGGGAAATTCAAAAAAATATCCAGGAGTTGGCGCTACTATCGGAATTTCAAGATTAGTTCCAAAACTTATGGAATTAGGATTGGTTAATGCAGATAAAAAATCTACAGCTGATCTGTTGATTACTGTACAAGATCGAAGTTTGGTTTCTTACTATATGAAATTAGCAAATAAATTTAGGGCACTAGGAATAAAAACCGAAACTTATCTACATGATAAATCACTTGGCGCTCAACTTAGCTATGCACATAGAAAAGGCATTAATTTTGTCTTGATCGCGAATGAAATGGAAATTCTTGATGATAAAGCAATAATTCGAAATCTAAAAACAAAAGAACAACAAATTATTCGTACTGAATTTATAGGAAACGAAGTAAAGCAAATGTTTGATAACTTCGCTTAAAAAGCGTCAATTAGGGAGATTGTGTCTCCCTAGTCTTTTTTTATAATCTAATTGTTTTTGAATTTTTTCCAAAAAATACGAAGCTCTTGGGTTCTTCAGCTGAGTTTGTCTTATTTTTTATAAAAACCCTTGTCAATTTTTGATGTTTTTTCAAAACGATATGCTGAAAAATATGAACTTTATCAGTTCTATACTCATCTACTATTTTTTCAATTCCACACCATAAGGAGGCTTAGTTAACCCTTGTGGAGATTTTGTAAATATTTCACAACCATTTTCTGTCACTCCGATAGTATGCTCAAACTGCGCTGACAAAGAATGATCTGCTGTAATCGCGGTCCATCCATCGCCCAACAATCGTGTCCTGTATCCACCAACATTAATCATCGGCTCTATTGTAAAAACATTTCCTTCTTCTAACGTTAGTCCAGTATCAGGCTTTCCATAATGCAAGACCATTGGATCATCATGAAATACTCGACCAATTCCATGACCACAATAGTCTCTTACAACCGAAAACTTATTTTCTTCAACATAAGACTGAATAATATGACCAATATCTCCCAACCTCATTCCTGGTCTCACAGCTTCTATCGCCATCATCATTGAATTATATGTAACGTCTATCAACTCCATCGCTTTAATCGAAGGCTTTCCAACGACATACATACGACTGGTGTCACCATACCAACCGTCGAGAATAACCGTAACATCTATGTTTAAGATATCTCCCTTCACAAGTTTTCTTTCAGAAGGAATACCATGACAAATTACATGGTTCAGAGAAATGCAAGTCGCTTTCGGATATCCATTATATCCCAGCGGTGCCGGAATAGCTTCATTTCTTAAAATCTCTTCATGACAAAGTCGATCCAACTCAGCTGTCGTTATACCTGCTTTCACAAATGGAGTAATATAATCCAAGATATGAGCTGCAAGTTCACCTGCTTTTCTAAGTCCTGCAAAATCTTGTTTCGAATATTTTCTGCAACTTGCCATTATTTACCCTCAAACTAATTCTGATTCTCTATTTCATTTGCAATCTTTACAGCACCAAATCTCAAGTAACGAGCTCCTGTAAATACCGTCATAATAACTGCTATCCATAACAAAAATAATCCCCATTGATGAATCATAGGCATCTCGGGAAACATAGCAGAACAAAGCAAGCAAGTTATAGAACACATTTGCATTGCCGTTTTCCATTTAGCGTAACGAGTTACTGAAACTCGAACTTTCATCTCAGCCATAAATTGTCTCAATCCAGAAACAATTATTTCCCTTGCTAAAATAATTGTCGCAGCAATAAGATGAATACCTCCAATAATACCAACACCAGAAAGCATAAGCAAAATCGTAGAAACTAATAACTTATCCGCAACAGGATCCAAAAACCGACCAAATGCCGACACCTGCTTCCACTGACGAGCAAGATATCCATCAAAAAAGTCTGTCAGACATGCAACAACAAATAAAACGGTAGCAATAAGATGAGAAAAATAGCCGTCTACGTAGAAGCAAGCGACAATAAAAGGAATCGCAAAAATCCTCGATAACGTAAGCAAATTCGGCAACATATCAAACACCCATACCTGTCCGAAGTGTAACATAATCAAACATTAAATCTGAAATGAAAAATATCTCCATCATTAACCACGTAATCTTTTCCTTCTAATCTCATTTTCCCCGAGGCTTTTGCCCCCTGCTCTCCATTACAAAAGATATAGTCATTGTAACTAATGGTTTCAGCACAGATAAAGCCTCTTTCAAAATCAGAATGAATTACCCCTGCTGCATTTGGAGCTTTTGCACCACGGAAAGTCGTCCATGCATGTGCCTCCTGCGGTCCTACAGTAAAAAACGTCAACAATCCCAACAAATCGTATCCTCCTCGAATTACTCTGTCTAATCCTGATTCGGAAAGTCCGAGAGATTCTATGTACTCTTGTTTTTCTTCTTTATCTTGAATTTGAGCAATTTCTGCCTCAATCGCCGCTGAAATCATTACTACAGATGAATTTCGTTGCTTTGCAAATCCTTCAACTTGCTTCGTATATCCGTTTCCAGAAACAACATCACTTTCGGAAACATTGCAAACATACAAAACAGGCTTACGCGTTATGAGTTGTATGGTATCTGCAAAAACTGTTTCATCATCATTTAATTCCAACTGACTTAACAATTTTCCTGATTCCAGCCAATCAATGGATTTTCTTAAAAAACTCTTTTCAATTACCAAATCTGGATTATTTTTTCTCGCAATTCCTTCTTCTTTGCGTTTTAAACTTTCGAGATCCGCAAGCATTAGCTCAGTCTCAACAATCTCAATGTCTCGAATAGGATCTACTGAACCATTGACATGAGTTATATCTGAACTATCAAAACATCGAACAATATGTAAAATCGCATCTGTACTTCTTATGTGTCCTAAAAATTGATTCCCCAATCCTTCTCCCTTGCTGGCACCTTTTACCAATCCCGCAATATCAACTATCTCAATTTGCGTAGGTATAATTTTTTCGCTGTTCACCATTCCAGCCAATTTATATAAACGAGAATCAGGAACTCCTATACGTCCAACATTTGGCTCTATAGTACAAAAGGGATAATTCATTGCTTCTGCGGTAGTTGTTTGTGTTATCGCATTAAATAGAGTTGACTTTCCCACATTCGGAAGTCCGACAATTCCGCAATTAAATCCCATGACTATTTCCTTATAATTTACGGAGTTGAATATAGCTCATATTTAGTTATTTGTCCAACATCGGAATACAACAGAAACCTTCTTTTGTTTTTGGGTTTTTATTTAATTTTTATATATTTTTAACGCTTTTTATTGTATTTTTTATTGTGAACTGTAAGGGGAATATTTATGGAACACTTTCTACCGAATAACACATCTTCATCAAATAGCTTTGATTTATTTCAATTTGCTGTTTTAAATCCGCAGATTGCGATGCTATCTTTTTTGAAAGTTGCTGAACAAATGGCTAGTCAGCCGAAAAAAATTGAAGATTCTCAGCAGGATTTATTAAATAGATTAATCGATTTACAGAAATCTTTTATGAAGGAAGTATGTTCTAAAGACAAAAATTGTATAGAGCTGAAATACAACAAAAAAGATAAAAAATTTGAAGAAGATGCCTTTGAAAATAATCCGATGATGCTTTTTGCTCGCAAGTTTTATGATACAACATCTTCCTGGATGATGGATACCCTTGACAGTTTCGAAAATATTGATCCAAAACTCATGCATAATGCAAGATTTTTCCTTAAACAATACATAGATATGATGTCTCCAAATAATTTTCCTTTCTTGAATCCAGAAGTTTTGAAAGAAACTTTTAACTCTCAAGGAGAAAATTTCAAAAAAGGTATAGAGATGTTTTTGAAAGATCTACAAAACGGATCTATAACTACAAATGATAAAGCTCCTTTTAATATCGGAACAAATGTTGCCGCTACCCCGGGCAAAGTCATTTTTCAAAATGATATCATTGAGTTAATTCAATACTTTCCGACTACGGAAAAAGTATTTTCCGTTCCTGTGCTGTTCGTTCCCCCATGGATTAATAAGTTTTATATCTTGGATCTAACTGAAAAATTCTCTTTCGTAAAATGGTTATTGGATAAGGGAATTACTGTGTTCATGATATCTTGGGTAAATCCTGATAAGAGATATAAAGACGTCACTTTTGCAGATTATGCATTTCACGGCATATTGGATTCCCTTGACAAAATTTATGAAGTTACAAATTCAAAATCTGTACATACTATAGGGTATTGTGTCGGTGGAACATTGATTTCCAGTTTGCTAGCTTACTTAGCTCATCCTCTTTGCAAAAGAAAGCCAAAAGCAAATATAAAAACAGCAACTTTAATGACAACTCTATTGGATTTCACAAACGCCGGAGATATGTCTGTTTTTATGGGAGGAAATTATCTGGAAGCGATTACTTCGCAGATGAAAGAAAAAGGAGTTTTGGATGGCAGTATCATGTACAACACTTTTAGTGCTTTAAAAGCAAAAGACATGATCTGGCGATATTTTATAAATAGCTACATGTTAGGAAAAAAGCCTAAAGCTCACGAGATTTTGTTTTGGAATTCAGATTCAACAAATTTAACTAAAGCTATGCAGACATTTTTATCTCATGATTTGTACCGAGATAATCTTTTGAAAACCGGAACTGTAAAAATGTTCGGAGTTCCTATTGATCTAAGTTTAGTTAAAACTCCGATTTACATGATTTCAATGAAAAAAGATCATTTGGTTCCATGGAAAGCAGCTTTCGATGGTATGAAGTTGTTTAACAGCGATATTAGATTTGTTGTTGGAGGCTCGGGACATGTTGCAGGAGTAGTTAACCCTCCCGCAAATAACAAATATTCTTATTGGATAAATGATAATGTCGTTGAAACCGCAAAAGAATGGATGGACACAGCTCGAGAAATTCAAGGATCTTGGTGGAATGATTGGTTTGAATGGATAGAACCATTATTAGGAAAAATGGTGATGCCTCCAGCAATCAAAGAATTCTTAAGAGATGCGCCTGGTTTATATGTAAAAAGTATGGTTCCAGAAACATTAGAAACAATAGGCGAAAAAACCGAAAAGTAAACACGTCAATTTTCAATTAATTATTTTTAATCAGAAAACAAAAACGTCCCCCTCAGTTGAAAGGAGGACGTTTTGATCATCAATACTTTGAAATATTTTTCTTTTGACTAATAATCACATCATTTATAAGCTGACACCGAACCATCGTTTGCAATTAAATACAACACGTTATTTGCTACTATTGGACGTGAACTTACCCCCTGATCAAAGCCATCTAACTGCTGGCGAGACTTTATACTTCCATCCTTTGCAGAAAGCCTAACTAACAATCCATTAGATGCCAATACCAGCAAATCTTCATCAGACTGGATCGGCCCAAACCACTCATTAACTTCATCATCTTCTGAGTTAAGCTTACAAGACCAACGGATTTTTCCATTATCTTTGTTTACACACACCAACTCAGACGGAGATGTCAAAGAAAACAAACTGTTTCCACTAATCAATGGAGCCTCCAATCCTCCAAAATCTTTTTGCCATGCGATACTTCCGCTACTTATATCAAATGCCGTAACCTGCTGATTTGCAGCAGAAAAATAGATAAGACCGTCTTTTATGATCGGACACGCTCTCGGATGAGAGAACGACTCTCCAGCATTAATGAATGAAAACTTTGAAAGCATCGCGCTCCAAAGAACCAAACCATTTCCAAGCAAAGCAAACACTTCGCCAGACGGATAAGCTAAATATACAACATCATCTTGGACTACCACCCCTGCACTACCCAAGTAAGTCGTATCCATGATCATACCAGAATGTGACCAAAGTAACTTCCCATTATTAATATCTATAACCTGCAAACTACTGTTATCACACAGCATATAGACCTTTCCATCAGAAACAGTAATACCATCTCCTTTGCAACATGCAGGAAGTTTTATTCTCCATAAAATCTCACCATTGTTCTCGTCAAAAGCAAAAGCTTCAGCAAAACTTGTAGATACTATTACTTTTCCCTCACCATATGATATCGCACCGCCAATCTGACCGTCTTTTCCCTTCAAGGTAGTTGTTTTTCTCCAGATCTGATTTCCGTTTTTCACATCAAAAGCGTAAACCATCCCCCCAGCATCGAGACTAAACACTTTTCCGTTGCCAACCACAACTGGAGCAATCATTCTCAGGGATTTGGAATTTCCATACTCCATTCCTGATCGCCAAAGTAATTGCAAATTCTCTCTGAATTTTACCGAAGTCTTATCCATCTCTACTGGGTTACGATCAAGTTCATTTTTCTGAACCTCAGATAAAATTATATCCTTTCTGACTCCTTCCAACAACTGCTTACCAGAACATCCTACCAGAACTACTCCCAAAACCGAAAAAACTACAACCTTTTTCATAAATTACCTCCGATTTCTTCTTTTTTTCTTACCCGATTTGGCCGATCCTTCTTGCTCCGTTTTCTCTTTTTCATTTTGTTCTTTCTGATTTTGAATTCCATTTTCTTTCGGATCGTCTTTATGATTTTTGATATAATTTATCACCCTCGATACCCTTTCTTTCATGGAGTTTGGAGCTTCTTTGTCTTCAGTAATGCTTGTTAAAACTTTAATCGCTTTATCGTGATCATTTTTATGTTCATAAATCATTGCGATTTTTTCCATTGCCGTAAACCTAAATGGACGATCTTTTTCCGTCAATTTTTCTAAACGCTCCAACGATTTATCTTCAGACTCTAATTTATATGAAACATACATCAGCAGAGCAAGATCTCTCCACACGACATCAACACCTCTTTTTTCAGATAATTCCAACAAGCGTTTTGCACTCTTTGCTATATCTTCTGATGTGCCGACTTCGCGCCCCATTTTGATAAGAGATATTAGCGGAACCAACTCTGACGGCGCATTTTTCTGTAAATTTTCCAAAACCGCCCGAGTCCTTTTTTCCCCAGCCTCGCTTTTCATTGACGAACTATAAAGTTCGTTATACAAACTCGTAGTTGCAAGTTCCAAATTTTTCTTTTTGTTGGAATACCAAGCCGAATATCCTACTATTCCTGCGATTAGTAAAACAATAATCCCCAAAGAAGTATTTTGATGCTTTTTCAAAAAGCCCAAAACCGCATCATGTTTCAATTCTTCATTAATTTCGTCGAAAATCGAATTTTCTTCCGCCGACATAGTAGCTCTCCACAACAAAAATAACTAAGCTAAGTTTAAACTATGTTATCGGCTCTTTCTAGATCAATTTAACCATTATTTAACTATGAAATGAAATAATATAAATGATGATGGAGAAGAAATATGTTAAAAAGTTTAGGACTTGCCTGTCTTGTGTTTCCGATAGCTTCGATGGCTGTGACAAATACTTATATTTCAGAACCTCCGAGCGTAGCTGTAGTGAAAAAGAATATTACTGATCTTCAAAAAGAAATCAATTCTATGGAATTTTTCAGTGCCCAGAAAATTTTTGATATTCTCTCCACTCAAAAAAAAGAAATTACCGAAAAAAATTTGTTAGAAATTTATTATGTTTTACTTTCATTTTTGAAAGTCCAGGATGATACTAGCTCAAAAAAAGAATTGAAAGAAAAACTAAATTCTTTGTTAAACAACTTGCTTTGGCTTTACTCAGATAAAGAAAAAAAGAAATTTTCAGATAGCGTCACGCATCTGGGCCAGTTGCTAAACACAGAATTTTTTATTCACTTAGATCATAAAAAAATGTCTGAATGCCTTGATATTGCGAATCATATGAAAGATATAGTCGAATATAGTAATCTCAATAACAATCCATCCCCCGAAGATGGACCTGATTTTTTCAGTCCAGACTTCTTTTTAGAAGATGAAATTACAACCGCTCAACAAATTTATTCTCAAGTTATTGAGTTAGAAAATACTTCGAAAAATTTTTCGAAAGATATAAAAACGATGACGAAAGAACAGCTAACGCAAAATATCAAAAACGCAAATGATTTCGTTAATAAACTAAAATTATCAACTATTTCAGTCGGAGATAAAAAAGTAAGAATATCCCGCAATACACAAAAACATTTAAAAAATCTGACTGCTGCTTCGATTGAAAACTTGGTCGAACAAAAAAACAAAACAGACTAAAGATGTTCCAAGGTTCAAAACAAAATTTTTTAGAACTAACGTGAACATCGAAGAGACTTTAATTTTCTTCCTTGATCTTTCGTTTAAATTTTCTTTTTTGATTTTTCTTGAAAATAAAATAAAACAAAGTTCCGATCAAAAGAGCTAATGCTCCGTATTGAACATATTGAAGATTATTTTTCGCCTTCTCCACTACATTAGCAAAGGCATACCCCGCTCCAGCAACTACAACTGCCCACACAAAAGCGGCTGGAATATTTAGTGCAGAATATTTCAACGGTGGAATATTTGCAACTCCGATCATAATTGGACTAATATTTCGAATTCCATAAATGAAACGACATCCGAAAATAAAGGCTGAATCATATTTGCGCAAAAATTCGATCACCCTCTGAGATTTTTCTTTCAATTTCGGATAACGATCTATTAATTTCATTCCATAAATCCTTCCGACGAAATATAAAATCTGCTCTGTTAACATTGTTCCGAGAAATGCTATAAAAATCACCCATTCTAAAGACATTAGCCCCTGCCGACACAAAAAACCAGCAGTTAAAACAGCAACTTCTCCCTCTATACACGCAAAGACGAAGACCGCATAATAACCAAAATCTTGTATAAAACTTTCGAACAAACCAATATCTCTTGAGTTAAATGGTGCGCCCGGAAGGATTCGAACCCTCAATCTTCAGATCCGTAGTCTGACGCTCTATCCAGTTGGGCTACGGGCGCACGATTGGTGGGTGATGACAGGATTGAACTGCCGACCTCCTCGGTGTAAACGAGATGCTCTACCGCTGAGCTAATCACCCAAAAACGCTTAAACATACCCCATGTTTTAATACTAATCAAGTTGTATTTTTTTCAAATTTCGAAATATTCTGTAAATCATAGAGAATTAGAAATATAAAATTACTTCACGATTATATAATCCAACAGAGCTTTCGGCGTGATATTCAAGATATTCATGGCAGGTAGCACTCTAGTACTCCGCTAAATTAAAAAAAATCATAGGCAAATTATTTTTGTTTAGATTAAGACAACGACGATGCTCCAATTAGTGTTTTTATCTGCATCTGAGCTATGATTTAACTTTCACTTAAAGAGAAAGCGACAACTTTAAAAGCTGTCGCCCAAGCCATTTTAACTATATTTTTTCTGACATAACTACTTCCGATTAATTGTTAATGATATCCAGATCTTTATATGAAGCAGCCTCACGAACCTCTTCCTCATCGAAACCTTTCTTTTCTATCAACAAGCGTGAAGAGTTGACATAGGGAGTTTAGATATTTTCAACTGATAAGCAGTTAGCGTAGAAATTATGTGAACGAGCATGTTGATAAAAGACCTGTGCCTGGAGTGTTCGAGCATAAATTTATTCTTAAGATAATCGAAGACTGTCTCTACGAGAGAGTGTTTGCGCAGAAGGATTTTCTCTTCGAACAGCATCAAAATATTTTTCATTGTATGCTTTATTCCCATAATTATTTTCAGTCCTCGCGCTATCAATCGGAGAAATAAATCCTTGCTGATATATGAAGCACTATCGACCGATCGTTCACATTGCCTTTTGTGAGTTTTGCGTTCATTAAATTTCCTTTAGCATCGATAATCATGTGTAATTTGAATCCAAAAAATCAAATTTTTGTCGTTTTTCCCTTTGCTGCCAATCCTTTAAATTGTTCCTGTAAATTCTCTTCAGATGGCATACGTTCAAAGACGTCGAATCTATGTATACGATCTTGCTTTGTTTCCTCAAAGTACAGCAAATTAACAGTGTTAAGAAGTACAATATGCGAGACATCAGCGCAACAAATCTTTCGTAACTCGGCATTTTCGGAAATTTCGGTCTATATTTTTGAAAATACGATTTGTAAAAGCATTTAAAATTTCGACACGGAGATTCCTGAACCATCAGCACTATCGCGGCTACTTCGCTTTCGGTCAGACCTGGCTTCCTCGTCGGTTTTCTAGTTCTTTTTCCGTCTTCGATCTGCTTTTTCCAGCTCTTTCAAAAATCATCTACAAACAAAATAATCTCATAAAATCCTTCTTTATAGCTTCGCCTCCTGTTCTTTCTTCAGAGCCAAGCTTTTTTTGCTATTTCAAACACCCTAATCCATTATTGAAATAAAAAATACGACGAACTAATCGTTTATCGACTACTAACTTAATCTGAATAAAGTTTATTTGGTTAAGAAAACCTAACTGTGTTAGAATTGCATCGAAAAAGGGAGAACTAAAATTGTTTAATTCGTTTTCTGAAAAAATTTCTGGAATTTTTGATAAGTTGAGACGTAGTGGAGTTCTAAAAGAAGAAGATGTTGACTCAGCGTTACGAGAAATTCGGATCGCATTGCTTGAAGCAGATGTATCGTTAGACATTGCCAGAAAGTTTATTTCCGAGGTTAAGGAAAGAGCTATCGGACAGAATGTTTTAAAATCCGTTTCTCCAGGACAAATGGTTATTAAAATAGTTTACGATTACATTGTTGAGCTTTTAGGAAAATCTGAACCAATCAATTTAAATAAATCTCCCTACAAAATTATGTTGGTGGGATTGCAAGGAGCAGGAAAAACCACCACAGCAGCAAAACTCGCAAACTTTTTTTCAAAGAAAAATAAGAAAACTTTACTGGCATCAACTGATATTTATCGTCCTGCAGCAATCGATCAACTGAAAATTTTATCAAGTAAAATTAACAATGCTGTTTTTTTGCAGGATGAAAACGATAAAAATCTTTCAGTCATAAAAATTGCTGAAAATGCCCTTAAAAATTTGAAAAAAAACAACTCAGACGTTTTGATAATTGACACAGCAGGTCGTCTACAAATTGATGAAGTAAAAATGGATGAATTGGCAGAACTTGAAAAAATAATTCAGCCTGATGAAGTCATATTGGTTTCAAATATTATGACGGGACAAGAATCCTTCAATGTTGCAAAGCGATTTTCTGAAGTTTTAAATATTAGTGGAATTATTCTTACCCAAGTCGACGGAGATGCTCGAGGCGGAGTCGCACTTTCTATGAAATCCGTTACAAATTGCCCTATTAGATTTTTATGCGTAGGAGAAAAATTAGAAGATATCGAACCTTTTAATGCAGAACGAATCGCAAGTCGTATGTTGGATATGGGGGATATTGTTTCGCTCGTTGAAAAAGCTCAAGAAAATTTTTCGAAAGAAGAAGCCTTTGCAGATTTAGAAAAGATGCAACGAGGTATTTTCACTTTTGATGATCTTGCCTCTCAAATGGAAAAAATGTCCAAAATGGGCGGACTGAAGATGATTATAAAAATGCTTCCGCAAAGCAAGCAAATCCAAGATGCAATGGCAGCTCAAGGATTATCAGACAAAACTATTATGAGAAATCTGGCAATTATCAAATCAATGACCAAAAAAGAAAAAACAAACTATAAGCTTTTAAATGGTTCACGCAAAAGAAGGATTGCAAATGGATCAGGAACATCTATTCAGGAAGTAAATAAGCTGATTAAGCAGTATGAAAACGCTCTGACTATATTTAAACGAATCAAAAAAGGCGGCGGTTTTTCAAAGTTATTCGGAATGATGAGATAACAGAGATAAAACAACCAAAATGGAGATACGGAAATGAAACAGCAAATAAAATTTTTCGATGACATAGAAAAATTACGTGGATTTGCGTGCATCTTAGTTTTGCTTCAACATTTAATTTGGATTTGCCCTTACTATTTTTTGATCAGCATAGTACCAAGCTGTCTTTCGATTGGAAGCGGAGCTGTACATATTTTCTTCGCGATCTCAGGATTTGTTATTACTTATTCGCTATCAAATAAATTAGAAAAGTTGAATGGAGATTTTCTTGAAAATTTAAAAAATGCAAAAGATTGGATTTTAAAATTCTACTCAAAGAGGTTCTTCAGAATCTTTCCGATGGTCTTAATGACGACTTTCATTTGTGGAGTCTATCTACAAATAATTGAGACAAAAACAGATTGGCAATTGGCCTTATTAAGAAGCCCTTTGGAAATTTTATTTGGAACTTTCAATAACTCAGTAGAAGCATTCGTATCCAAAAATATCATCTATACTTCTGGAATAGGTCCATTTTGGACTTTGGCCGTTGAATCGCAGTTTTATGTATTATGGCCATTGGTTTTGTTGCTTTGCAAAAATGATAATCAGCGAGCAGTTACTTCTTTGTCATTGGGGTTGATATTTGTTTTGTTCATAATTCCGATAAGCAATATTTATTTGGGAGATCATTATTATTGGACTTTAAATAACGTTTCAGAATTATTTTTAGGATCTTTCCTGGCATACTTATACAAAAGCGGTTTTAAAATCGATATTTCTAAAACTAGTGCGAATTTTCTTTCATTGTTCTTGATATTTACAATCTGGTTTTATCCTTCCGCACTCAGAGAAACCGGAAAAGTATTTTTCGGAAACATTCCTGAGACGTTTTCTTCCGTTTTGCTTGTTATGTTATGTACCTTTAGTGATAAAAGTTTTAACTTTTTTGGATTCAATAAAATCCTCTCTTATTTAGGACAAAGATCCTTCTCATTTTATTCAATACAGTTAACACTAGCAAATATTGTGATGTGGTTTACTAATTCAAATTTTTTCCAGAAAGATAGCTTATCGAAAAGTGAGTTTTTCTTTTATCAATTTTTAATTTTTATAGGTATCTTGCTGATAAGCACAGAATTGTTGTATAGATTTATAGAGAAGCCAAGCAGAAAATTAGGATGCTAGGTTTTAGGTTGGGAGGAAAAATGAAAAAAGATATTATAGTTTTTGTTAGTTTGGGTTTTCTTTTAGTAGGATGTGCTGGTTCGGATCAAAACAGCGAATCCTCTCGTCTGATCCAGGTTGCACAAAAAGCTAGAGATAGTAGCAATCCTGAAGCCGCTTTGAATTTTTATAAAAAGGCAAAGGAACTTGATCCGGAGAACGGTCAGGTTTACCTTGGTATCAGTGAAGCTTATATAGATATGAATTTATTGGATGCTGCGGCGGAGTATCTGAAATTAGCGGAACAGTATAGTGCGTCTCCAAACAAAATCAGTTATCTTCGAGGAAAAATACATCTGTTAGCGGGAAAAATCAGTTTGGCGGAAGAAGAGTTTTCAAAATTTGAAAACTCTGATTCGTTGAATGCTCTTGGAGCTATCCATGACAATAAAGGTGAACACGAAAAAGCTCAGAAATTTTACAAGCAAGTTATTGCAAAAGATCCAAACTATATAGATGCTTACAATAATTTGGGATTGTCTTTACTTTTAGAAGGAAAATATAGAGATGCTATCTTCTACTTGGAAAGTGCTTGCGCATTTCCAGGATCTGATATGAATTACAGAAGCAATTTAGCGTTAGCTTACGGACTTGGCGGTAACATGAAAAAAGCCAAAGAGGTTTATGCTAAAGATTTTGAAGATGAAGCACTTGAAGAGAAAATAGCTAATCTCGAAGATATAATTGCAGATAGACAACGTCAGTAATTTTCATATCCTGCTTTAACGCATGATTGTTGCTTGTTTAATCACTCCTGTAAGGTAGAGTGATCCGGTGACTATGACTAAATCGTTTTCTGTTGATTTCTTTACAGCTCGATCTAACGCTTCCATCGGATTTTTTGAAGAAAATTCAGCTATAGATTTCGTGTACTCTGAATAACTTTCTAACTTTAAAGTTTTGAAAGAAGTTTCCGTTAAATACAAGTATGAATTTTTTACTGAACTTAGCATTTTTATCATTTCATCTGAATTTTTATCAGCACAAATTCCCGTTACAAAATAAACTTTTTCAAATTCAAAATTTCGCAAAATTTCCATCAAACTTTGGATACCTTGAGGATTATGATCCCCTGATAAAAATATATCGCGATTTTTGTACTGTATTTTCTCCATACGACACGGCCAATTTACATTTTGTAATTCTGAAAAATATTTTTCATAATTTGGAGTTAAATACTTGAAAATTTCTAGAGCTAAACTTGTATTTTCTATGGCACGTTCTCCGAGCAAATTTAATTTATAATGCTGATTTTTTATTTTTATAAAATATTCTGGATACCTTGTTTTTCGAACATAATAATCCAATTCTGAAGCTTCAAAAAATCGAACATTTTTTTCCGATAAATATCCAGAATAAACATTTGAAATTTCCCTTGGAAATTTTGTATGAAATACAACGCTATTTTTTCTGATAATTCCAAACTTATTTTCAGCAATCGAGTGCAAATCTTTTCCGAGAAAGTCTTCGTGTTCTATCCCTAAACGAGTTATAACACTTATATCGTGTTCAATGGCATTTGTTGCGTCCAAAATTCCACCCAAACCTATCTCAAAAATCGCAAAATCAATTTGTTTTTCGAAGTAAAAATAATAACAGGCAATCAAAGTAAGATATTCGAAAAAACTAAGTTGGAAATTTGATAACTTCTCATAAATAATTTTAAAAATCCTGCAAAAATCTTCATCGGAAATATCTTCACCATTGTACTTAATTCTTTCATTTATTCTTACAATATGAGGAGAAGAAAAAAAGCCAACATTTTTTCCTGATGCGATTAATAAAGTTTGTAATGTCGCACAGGTAGAACCCTTTCCGTTTGTACCGGTCACCAAGATTACTTTTTGCGATGGGAACTCTATTCCCAAAATATTTAAGCATTCTTTTATTTCAGCAGGCGTATGAACGTTGTTCTGCTTTTCTAAAAAACTCAAAACTTCTCGCATGGATATCTCCCTTTCTCAGTGTTATTCTATAATCATTTAGTTGTGGAGAAAATGACTATGAAAAAATTATTTGGAACTGATGGTATTCGTGGAGTTGCTAATGTCTATCCTTTAACTATCGATATATGTAAAAAATTATCCCGAGCCATTTATAAAAAATTTCTAAGCCATGATCTAGAAAGAAAAACCGTTGTTATCGGAAAGGATACGCGTATTTCTGGAGATATTTTCGAGCATGCATTAGCTGCAGAATTTTGCTCAATAGGAGTAGACGTAAAATTATTAGATGTCATCCCTACTCCAGCCGTTTCAATTTTAACCAAAAAACTCAGAGCAAATTTGGGAATTATGATTTCAGCATCACACAATCCTTATAACGATAACGGAATAAAATTATTCAACTCTTTCGGACTGAAATTAAGTGATAAAGAAGAAATCGAATTGGAAAATCTTATTTTTGAAGATCAAGAAAATTACAAGGTCATTAACGACAAAATCGGACGAATAACTTATTTTTTCGAATCAGATGAAATATACAAAAATGACATCGAACACCATTTTTCTTTCAATAAAAGAATTACAGAGAAAATAAATATTGTGATCGATTCATCGAACGGAGCTTTATCGGAAATTGCTCCACAGATTTTTAAAAATTTAGGATTTAATGTAGTTAGTTTGTTTAACAATCCCAATGGAGTAAATATTAATGAAAATTGCGGAGTAACTCATCCAGAAGTCTTATCCCGTGCCGTTTTAAGTAATAGTGCGGATTTCGGAATCGCTTTCGACGGAGATGGAGATCGCGTTTTAATCTGCGATGAAAAAGGAGAAATATTAAATGGTGAAGATGTTCTCGCTATTTTATCTTTAGAAGGAAATCACAAAGAAATTGTTTCAACAATCATGGCGAATTTTGGTTTTGAAAAATATTTAGATCGACGAGGAATTAAACTTATTAAAACAAATGTCGGAGACCGCTATATCTCAGAACATATGAAGTGTAATCCAGCAGAATTAGGCGGAGAACCTTCAGGTCATATTATAATAAAGTCTCATGCGCCAACTGGAGATGGTCTGTTTTCTGGATTAAAAACGATTGAAATGATGTTGCGCAGCGGGAAAAAGTTTAGCGAATTGAGATTATTTTCGCCTAGCCCATCTGTAAACAAAAACGTAAAAGTTACAGATAAATCCGTTATTGAAAACGAAAAGATAAAAAAGCTGATTCTGAATTGCAAAAATGAATTATCAGGCAAAGGCAAACTTATCGTACGTCCTTCCGGAACAGAACCATTAATTCGATTAACAGCAGAGGGAGACGATTTAGATCTTCTTCAAAAGATTATAGAAAAAATTTCTATAGCAATAGAGAAGGCATAAAATATGATTTCGATGACTTTTCTGATATCAGGTGCTTGTTTTTGTTTGTTTGTTATCATTTTTCTATTGATTGTAATTCACGATACAAACAAAAAAAATTCCCTTTTGCTTTTGGAAAAAGTTCGACTTGAAGAAAAGTGCAATTGTCTCGAACCTTTCGAAAAAAAATATGAAGATTTGTTCAAAATTTATTCGGAGTTAGAAAAGAAAAATGTTTTGCTGCAATCAAATTTAGAGCAAGAGAAAAAAAATCTATCAGAAAAGATCAGTTTATTGCAAAACGCTGAAGAAAAATTAAGTACTACTTTCAAGGCACTCAGTTCCGACGCTCTTTCCAAAAACAATCAATCTTTTTTGGACTTAGCACAAGTAACATTTTCCCGATTACAAGAAAAAGCAAAATCCGATCTTGAATTAAACAAAAAATCTTTTGGAGATTTAGTTGATCCAATTAAATTAGCCTTGGATGGAGTCGGACAAAAGTTAGGAGACCTTGAAAAATCTCGCGTCGGAGCTTACGAAGCATTGAAACAGCAAGTTGGGGATCTTATTCTTTCTCAAAATTCGCTAAAGAATGAAACCAGTCGATTAGTGTCTGCATTAAAAACTCCAAATACCCGCGGACGCTGGGGAGAAATTCAGTTACGACGAGTCGTTGAGCTTTCCGGAATGGTTGAGCATTGTGATTTTCAAGAACAATTTTCAATCAGTAATTCAGAAGCAAAAATCCGTCCAGACATGGTGATTTATTACCCTGGTAACAAACGAGTAATCGTTGATTCAAAAGTTCCGCTAACAGCTTATTTAAAGTCTTTGGAAGCGTCGGATGAAATCGAAAAAAATATTTTATTAAAAGATCATGCAAAACAGTTGCGTGATCATGTAACGAAATTATCAAAAAAAGAATACTGGTCACAATTTCAGGATAGTCCGGATTTCGTAATTATGTTCCTTCCTGGTGAAATCTTTTTTTCCGTCGCAATCGAGCAAGATCCAGAATTAATTGAATTTGCATTGAGAGAAAGAGTTCTAATCACGACTCCGACAACTCTTTTGGCCCTACTTCACACAATTGCCTGGGGATGGCGTCAAGAAAATTTAGCAGAAAATGCAAAGCAAATCGTAAAAATGGGTCAGGAACTTTATAAAAGATTGTGCGACATGTCTCAGCGTTTCGCTAATCTCGGAAAAAGTATCACAAATACCGTCAATCATTACAACCAAACAGTAGCTACTTTGGAAAGTCGAGTCTTAGTCAGCGCCAGAAAATTCACAGAAATTGAAAATCACGAAAAAAATATTATCGAACTCAATGAAGTCGACGAAAGCGTTAGACAGATTACTGATAAATCCAGAATTCAGCGGTAGTCCATTATTGTTATATTATTTAGCCCTATTTTTTTTCGATTAATCTCACGTCTAAAAGTGAGCTATCATCTTAATATAATCACTAACTGAAATTTCCTCAGCTCGCACGAGTTTTGAATATCCCAAATTTTGCAAAATTTCCTCGATATTTTCTGAATAATTTCGGAGAGTTTTTGTGAGTAACTTTCTTCTGTGAAGAAATGCGTCATTCAACACAGCTGAAAATAATTTATACTCCCCTACTACATTTTTCGGCGAAAATTTCACTACCGTAGACTTTACTTTCGGCGAAGGCGTAAAACATCCTGGATCGAGATCAAAAGCTTTTTCAACTTCCGATTTCCACTGAGTTAGAACTGATAATTTTCCATAAGATTTCGTGTACGGCTTCGCATAAAGCCTATCTGCAACTTCCTTTTGGAACATTAGCACAAGTTTTTCGAATTTATCAAATTTCGCCAACCACTTCGTCAAAAGCGCTGTAGAGATATTATATGGAAGATTCGAAATAATAACCTGAGGAGAAATTTCATCTTCATCAAATTTCAAAGCATCTTTTTCAATAACTTCCAACTTTCCATTAAACAGCGTAGATAATTCTCTCCAAGCTGCAACCCAGCGTTTGTCAATCTCAATAATATATAATTTTTTGATCGGCTGCTGTAGAATTTCCAGAGTAAGTCCTCCTGGACCTGGTCCAACCTCCATAACAACCTTGTCCGTTAAATCTCCAGCTGAATAAATTATTCTGCGATTTATATTCCTATCGAAAAGAAAATTTTGACCAAATTTTCTTGTGGTTTTATTTTGAAACGCATCAAATATTTTCTTGGCAGTTAATTGATCATAACTGTGAAATAAAGTCTGACGTCTTTCCATACTTTGAATCTAACTTTATATCAGCTCTTTTTTTCAGTTCCGATAACTCTTTGTCTGAAAAAACGCTAAACTTTTCATTTATCTTTTGATTTCTTATATCATCAAGTGTCGGCTCCGGAATTTTTTCTTCTCTGCGATCCAACACACAAAACACAAAAAAGGCTTGATCATTCGACAGAACCTTACTCAATCTATTTGTAGGACAATGCTCAACAGCTTCACGTACTTCCAGATTCATTGCTTCCAAAACCCCTGAAATCGGATCAGAAACAAAGCATCCTATTGTACGAGCTTGCTTTATGAAAGCCTGAGCACTCGGATAATGCTTTTTCAACTGATTGATCAAAGCCCAAGTATCTTGCCCATTTGCATATTCAGGTCGAGGAACACCTACTTGAACAAAACGCAATCGGGTAACGCTATTCTTTCCCGCTTCTCTTTTATCCTTCAATTTTAGAATATAAAATCCTCGGCTGTTCTGAACTATTCTACTCTCTCCAACTCTCATGGATTTTAGTGCAGAATATTCTTCTCGAGACAGCTGACCTTCGTATATCCATCCCAAATCTCCACCGTTTTTGGCATCTGGACTTTTGGAAAATTTACGAGCCAACGCATCAAACCGTCCACCTTGCGATAGCATGCGGCTAATTCTTCCGACTTGATCTTTTACTGCACCGATACTACTCGAGTTTGTAATAGGGAAAAACATGCGAGAAACAAAGAATGATTCCTTATTCTTGTTTTCCTTAATGCTGTTAAGAACAGAAACGAGTTCCCTCTCTGTTATATTAACATTTTTTCCGTATCTGGCCTTAATATACTCAATCCAAGACAAGTTAATGCGAATACTTCGCTTAAATGTTTTTTCGTTTATGCCTCTGCTGGACAACAATTTAGAAAATTCTGAACCAGTCATATTATTACGTCTAGCTATTCCTTTGAAAGCTTCATCAACATCTTTGTCGGTGATCCAATCTACTTTACTGCCAAACTTTTTTAACAAACTCCATTTTAATTCTTCGGTTACCATGCTTCTCAAAATCTCGGAACGCACCTCGCTACTATCCTTCATACCAGAAGAAAACATCGCTATCTTCATCTGTTCACCTAAGTCCTGAGAGGTAAGTATATTTCCGTTAACAGTTGCAACTATTCCTTCGTACTTTACTGTTCGATCCCACACTTTCGCTTGGATATGATTCATAACCGCTGCTCCGCATACACCACACAGCAATAGCCAAAACTTATTCATATTTACTCCAAAGCTTTAAAACCATACGGAATTGTACCATAAACGACAAGCAAATTAAATATTCTCTCTTGGATTCTTAATATTATTCGAAATTAATAATTTATTTGCTTTTTCCTACTAATATTGGTGCAGAAATAAAATCGTGGAAGGAAAAAAGATGCTTTTCGATCATAAATTGGCGTGGAAAGATCCCGCTATTTATCAGGAGATTTATAACAATTCTATTGCGGAACCAGAGAAATTTTGGGAATACCATCGAAATAAATTGTTTCCAGAAAATAACAACAATGCTTCATATAATTGTGTTGATCGACACGCTAAAAAAGCTCCTAACAAAACCGCCATCGTCTGGTATGGTGATGAGTATTGTGAAAGACGTGAAATCTCTTATGGGAAACTGTTACAACTTACTCAAAAAATAGCATCTGAACTTCTACGTCGTGGTGTTCGAAAAGGAGACAGCGTAACTATTTGCATGCCAATGATTCCTGAAAGCATCGCCGCAATGTTAGCATGTTGCCGTATCGGAGCTGTACACAATGTTGTATTTTCAGGATTTTCCGCAACGGCACTTAACGAAAGAATTTTTAGATCTTCATCAAAAGTCGTTATCACCGTAACTGGAAGTAACCGCGGAGGAAAATTTGTTCCCTCATTAAAAAACGTTCTCACTGCTACACAAGATTTGGATGTAGATGTACTTCTCGTTGATCATGCTGATGATTTCCCGATTGATGAACGTGCTGTAGAACCAATCGCCATGGAATACGATGATGCTATGTTCACCCTCTACACATCCGGGTCGACAAAAGAACCAAAAAGAGTTTTTCATACATGCGGCGGATACCAATTATATTCTGCAATGACATTCAAATATATCTTTGATGTAAGAGAAGATGATGTTCATTTCTGCACATCAGACATCGGGTGGATTACAGGTCATAGCTATATCACTTATGCTCCTCTGTTTTTCGGGTTAAAATTGGTTATATTCTCAGGAACCCCTATGTATCCAAAAGGCGGAAGATATTGGGAAATCATAGAGCAAGAAAAAGTAACCGTTTTTTACTCAGCTCCAAGCGCAATCCGCTGCTTGGCATCGCTCGGAGACGACGTTTTAGATAACTATGATTTCTCAACCTTAAGAGTTTTAGGATGTGTTGGAGAACCAATGAATGAAGCCGCATGGGAGTGGTATTTCGACCATATCGGAAAAAAGAAGTGTCCAATCATGGATACCTGGTGGCAGACAGAAACAGGTGGAATAATGCTCGCACCGTTGCACAATTTGAATCAAAAACCATGTTTCGCATCCAAACCATTTTTTGGAATTGTCCCAGATATCAAAAATGATGAGCTAGTGATCACTGAGAAAAACTGGCCGGGATTATCTTCGAATTTTTCAAGAAACGGCGGCAAAATTTATCATACAGGAGACAAAGCAACACGCGATTCAGATGGAGATTTCCGAATCTTAGGACGTATCGATGATGTCGTCAATATTTCGGGGCATCGACTAGGAACTTCAGAAGTTGAAAGTATTGTAAATACACTCGGAGAAATTGAAGAAAGCGCCGCTATAGGAATTCCGCACAGAATTAAAGGACAAGCACTGTGCATTTTCGTAACAACTACTGCACAGCTTGAACAAGAACAGAAAGAAAGTGTTGCTCATGAAATAACATCCCGTATTAGGCAAGATATTGGAGCTATAGCAAAACCTGACAGAATTGTATTTATTCCCGAATTACCGAAAACTCGTTCCGGAAAAATCAAGAGAAATATTCTTAAATTAATCGGAGAAAAAAAGGAAATTGATTACAACTCTCCCGATCTTGAATCAGTAATAAACGTCGATTGCATAAAACTAATCGAAAATGCAATGAAAAACGCAGTAAAATTATAAGTTCTCGGTCCTCGATTCATTTCGAGGACCTTTCCTGTAAATTTTAGAATTAATACAATGAAAATTTATCACCAAACTTCCGTCAGAATGCCAAAAAACATAAATTCTAATCCTACTCTTCGCTAATAATTTTCAACTAATTTTTACTCCATAAACTTATTCCACAAAATCCACCTAACTTATTGCTTTTTATTAGTCAAAAATCAACATATTTGATATAATATTGGCGGCGGATTATGGAGAATTGTTATGAAAAATAAAGTTTCATCATTTTACAAGGAAGCTGCGGTAGTTGTAGAGGCTGGTCTCAGAAAATATATGCTTAAAGTTTTCTCGCATATGTTTGTAGGACTTGGTGTTACTGCCTTGGCTGCCTATTTTATAAGCTCATCTCAATCTATTATGCAGACATTGTTTTCCACAAATCTCTTCTGGGGATTAATTTTTGCTGAACTCGGAGTGGTAATTTATCTATCTGCAAGAATAAATAAGATGTCTGTACAGTCAGCACAATTTTGTTTTTATGCTTATGCACTTTTGTCAGGAGTGTCTTTGGCACCGATTTTCGTTGTATATACAGGAGATAGTATCGCAACGACGTTCTTTGTAACATCGGCGACATTCTTATCCATGGTAATCTATGGGTATACTACTGATAAAGATCTCACAAGCATGGGGTCCTTCTTTACTATGGGATTGTTCGGACTGATAATCGCAAGCATAGTAAACTTTTTTATGAGAAGTTCTGCTTTGAGCTTTGTCACTTCGGTGATCGGAGTCATAGTATTTACAGGATTGACTGCTTGGGATGCACAAGTAATTAAAAGCTTATATTTTGAAGGAGAGTCAGAAGAAGCTTCTAATAAAAAATCAATCATCGGAGCATTAAGACTATATCTTGACTTCATTAATATGTTTCTTTACCTGTTGAGATTCTTGGGAAATAGAAGAAATTAGTCAATTTCGGAAGTTCATTTTTTTTAGAAAAATTAAGCCCTCACTCAGTTGGGGGCTTTTTTATATCCCTAATCCTATTAATCAAACAGAGAAATAAAGCGTAAAACACTCATAAAGAATCAACTTCATCAACAAATAGGTCCAAACAATACATATCAAAAAAAGTATCAGCATTTTTCATATATTCACAATGGATATGCAGAGTTCCTTGATACTAAACAAAGTACATACGAAAGAGTTGATCGTTTCTCCAAAAAACATCATTTCAAATCTTTTACATCAATTCTCAACACATCATTCGGATTACCTTCTTTTATTATTTTTGCTATTCCATTTAACATATTTGTTAAATCCTTCTCATTAGATGCTGTATATTTATAGTCAGCGCAGCTCTCCAAAGATAAAGTATCACTTGTTCGATATTTTACTAAAAACACTACCGGACGTCCTTGGGCATTCCTCAGATCTGTTTTCAATTTTGCACAAGCATCTTTTGCTAGATTTTCTAATGCTGTATTCGGCTTTGTATAGCTCGAAACATAACTGGAATCTACATTAAATGTCTGTTGGTATCCATTACTTGCCAAAATCAAATTGATCGGTAGCGTATATCCCATAAATACCTGCGCGCTGTGCATCGCATAGCTGTATCCCGCATAATCTTTGTTGTATGTTTCGTACGGAAAGAACATTCGATGTAACCCATTGAAAGCATAATTCGATCTAAATGCTCCAAATCCTGAATTTGCTACACTTATATTACTCGTAGAAGACTGTATTGTATTTCCTATCTTCCACCTTACTGCCGGAATTTCATTGTTATAATCCCAAAGTTGAATAAAGAAATCTCCTTCCTCTCCATTCAATGCGCTTCCTATCCCCAATTGCGGATATATATACTTCGCACTATTTCCATCCTTTGGATTGTAGTAAAGTCTCTGTATCTGAGATACTTCTGGCAAATCAGTTCGACCATCGTAATTTATATTCCCATAAAGCTTCATATTTTGATAAGTTGCCCTATCATAACCATCTACGATACGAGTGTTTTTCAAATTTTCCTTTATAATGTTTGGATGAGCATAGTACAGCGTTGAACTATCCGTTAATTTTGCGTTCGAAATATAAACATTTTTACATGGTACTTTTACATAATAATAACCATCACTTTTATATTCAAATGCATAATCATCCGTAGTGACTACTACATTCTCTCCTGTATGAACTCCCTGCTGACTGACCAAAGTTTTATTTCCTACGGATGCTATCTGGGCTGATGATATACTAAGTATCACATTATCTACACTAATATCGCTGTAATAATAGCTACTTGCAGAGCTACTCGGTTTTATACTGTAGTCCACGTTACTACCTTGATATACTGTTGTATTTCCAATTTTTCCGCCACTGTAAAGTAATACAAATGAATTCTTTTCCTTTGTCAGTTCTTCATTATTCAAATTTAGCAACCGATTTGATTCATTAAATATATACTGATAATTACCAAATGTACTATCAGTCGCTATTTCAGACTCTGACATATTCCTTGTGTAATTCGATGTTTTAACTTTTTGAGGTTGAACGTAAACTTTTATGTCTCCAACTCCATTAAATGCCATTTTACCTACGTAATTATGATTTGGCGTATTTAAGGTAGAATATGAAATACTATTCATCAAATTATATTTATCTACTTGATAATAGACTGAACTCAAGTAATTCAAACCTTCGTATACAGAACTTTCTATCCGCTCATGCATTTTGACTTTAGCATTTTCAGCAGAATTACATAAACCAAATGCTGAAACTGTCTTCCCTATATTATCGGTACCCCAATGATAGTTTGAATCTCCCGTAAACAAAGACAAAGTATTTGGCTTATTGGTTCTATACACAGATGCACCAATAGTCCCTTCTCCATATGTGTTGTAAGCATCTGTCATATCAACCTGTATCTCTGTTTCCCATCCCACAAAAACATTGTTATGTGCGACATAAAATCCCTTACTGTCATCTTTGTATGTGTTGTCTGAATATTCATTCCGAATTTTTATATTTGAAAAATCATTTACTTTAGGATCAAACTGCATATTTAGATTCTCTGCTTGAGCTGATATCAACTCGCATGCTGTAAGATTAAAATTCAAATTTTTCTGAGTTCCCGACAACGTTACATTCTTAAAAGGAGAAGTGATTCCCTGTATCGTCGAATGCCCCATTGAATCCGCTATCCAATCAAATAACTTTTGATCAGAAACATCTCCAACCTCCCTGCTGCAGAATGTATGAGATTTACTTGATACATCACCATTAAACACTGCTTTCGGAGCTAAGAAACTCGGCACGTTAATCGATTTCAATTTTCGATCAGAAGTTAGTTTATAAGAATAATTTGGAGTAACTTCATTTATCCATACTCCGGTATCTGACTTTTTATAAGTAGTAATCGGTTGCCCTGCCTCTATGGTAATTTTGCCCGAACCGGCATCGGGAACTGCCGCCCTAACTGTTGCAGAAAATTTATCTGAATTACCACATATACGGGCTGTTCCCGAAGTTTGCCTAAAATCACTTTGTCCATCTATCCAGAAATATGCTGGCTCCGCTGTAAATGAAAAACTTGCTTTTCTTTTTAATTTAAACTCTACATTCGTGTTTGAATTTCCTATAACTTTTCCGCCTGACGAATCTTTTCCGACTATTTCAATGTCTGAACTAGATGATCCCACAGACATAAACGGTCTATTTGTTAATTCAACTGAAACTATTCGTGTATTTCCTGTTGTACTTATATCGACGTAATAGTTCCCATCTGAATCTAAATTATCTTTAATTTGATCCGGATGAATATAGAAAATCTCCTGGGTATCTATATAATTCTTAGAAAGTCCCGCTGTTTTTACGATTTTTCCTGTATTTTCAAGAGATAGATTGTAGTTTACATCTTTTATATTAGAAAAAGTAACAGAAGAATCTGTTGCATCTACGAAATCCAATTGAAGCGCAGCATCTCCGCAGAAACACACCCAGTAAGTATTTTCCTCTCCTGATGGAAGCAAGTAAATCCCCTTGTTTTGTAGTAAATTTGAATCAGCTTCACTACTGATTTTGGAAATTAAACTATTTCCTGAATAACTGTAAGATGTTTCTATTTTAGAATCACCACTCACAAAAAAGAAATTGTATAAATTATAACGATACGGAGATCTCTGAGTCATACTACTGTCCAATGTTCCTGTCGGACGACCACCATATGATGTCGAGTAACAACCACTGTGTCCCGAAGAATTACAAATCTCAAAAGTTGGAGCATTTGTCGAACCATCAGGATTTCTTTTGTAAAAACTATAGAACCTTTTTTGCTCAGTTTGTCTTTCGCTCCAGCTTGATACGCTTCTGTTCATGCTACCACCAGTGGAACAACTCGACGAGCTTCCATTGCAATCTGCATAACTATAACTTGCGACACTAGGAGTCGATATTGACGGCCAACTGCAACTGCTATTACCTGTCGCTCCATCGCTAAAACTACAACTGCTTGAATTTTGGCTTTGAGAGGTGGAATAAGTTCTTCGATACGTCGTAGTTGGAGTGTGATCATTGCAACTGACACTCTTACCGCTGTCACTTCCACTCCATCCGGAAGGAGTACTTAGATAATGACTCCAACTTACTCCGCTACAACTTGTAGAATTATTTCGTCCTGCGTCGTCGTATACTATATTATACCTGGTTTCGGAACATGTAGTATTTCGGTATTTTGTCCTATAACAGGTACTAGAGTACGGTACTTCTCTGTAACAGGTTCCTGTGTATGGTACTTGTCTGTAACAGGTACCTTGACAGCTTTTTGTTCTGTAACAAGTACCATTATAAGTCCTGGAACATGTTTTATCCCTGTAGCAAGTTCCATTAGCGGCACAACTTCTCGATACACTTTGAACTATACTTCCCCAAATAACTCCGTTCTCATTTAGACACCTGTAACTCGGACTTGCGTAACCGCTGCCACAAAAACATCTACGATCGCCATTAATCTCATCAGCATACTTATAAGGATCTGTGGAAATCTCATAATTACGAGTATGTGTAGTGGTCTT
>JAZLGP010000014.1:0-41839 GCA_045616365.1 Alphaproteobacteria bacterium
TTGTCGAGACGGTTTTCGATTATCTAAAAAACAAATTCTTGCTCGAACACTCCAGGCACAGGTCTTTTATCAATATGCTCGTGCATATAATTTCGACCCTCACTGCTTATCAATTGAAATCGACTAAGCCTTCCTTTTCTACTCACCATCTCTCTCTTTCTATTCCATAAATGGAGTTCTCGTCGGTTTCCTTCTCTTCTTTCCGTCTTCGATTTGCTTCTTTTTCCTCTCTTCTTCCAACGCTTTCAAAAAATCATCTACCAAACAAAATAATCTCGTGATATCCTTCTTCATGGCTTCGCTCCTGTGCTTTTTTTTTCGGAGCTTAGCCTTTTCTTCTTTATATTTTCAAGCTTTTTATTCCATTATCGGGGTTATTTATTTTCCACGTCTTTTCAAATATATCCTTTCGGATATGTTGTTTGTTCAGTTTATATGTTCAAACTATTCATTACAAAATATGAGAGAAATTCATCAAATTGCTTTTATATTTCGATGAATGATTATCCTTAACTCTCTCAAGTCCGACGCATTCGGTGCATAGTCTTTCTACTTATCATGTTAATATCATCATACTCAAAAAAACCTTTTTTTGATTTTCTACCCAAAAAGCCTTTTTCAACATATTCCACCAGCAACGGACATGGCTCATATTTTTTTCTCTCGCCCATTTCTTTTTGAAGAGTTTTGAGAATAGCCAATACCGTATCTAAACCTATCAAATCAGCAAGAGATAAAGGCCCTATAGGATGATTCGCTCCTAATTTCAAAGCTTCATCTATATGTTCTGCGGTCGATATATTCTCGTATAATGCATATATCGCTTCGTTAATCATTGGAATCAAAACTCTGTTAAGAACAAACCCTGGAGCATTTTTAGAATAAATCGGATACTTACCCAATTGCTTAGCAAGATCCCAAAAATAATTATATGTTTTATCGCTAGTATGATATCCCCTAATTACCTCAACCAACTGCATAATAGGAGGTGGATTCATAAAATGGAACCCGATAAATCTGTCTGGACAAGGCAACATCTGAGATAGTGCTGTTATCGATAACGATGAAGTGTTACTTGCAACATAACTGTCTCTGGACAAATATTGCCCAAGTTCATACAGGATATTCGTTTTTATATCAAAATTTTCGAAGGCTGACTCGATGAAAACCTTACTCCCCGCAAGATCAGACATATTTTCAGTAAAGCTTAATCTATCGAAAATCATTTTCGGAGATTCCTCTAATTGACCTTTTTCAAATAATCTTGCAAGTGAACGATTTATTCTTACTTTTGCTTTATCTAAAACTGATTGAGAAATGTCGCAAACTGAAGTTCTAAACCCTGCTGTAGCAAACACTTGAGCTATTCCGCTCCCCATTTGCCCTGCCCCAATAACTGCTATAGCATTACCCATTGTTTCTCCCTATTTTGGACATTCATCTACATCAACTATTTCATCTACACAAGACATTATAGAATATCTGTTTCCGAAAGCTTTCACTCCAGAGGATATACTTCTTCCAGGAATTGTCATCAAATAAAAACTTTTGTTATATCCTCGTACACTAAATTTATTTTTTTTATATCCTCCAAACATATCTGAACCACTATTATTTCCTGATCCGCTGGAAACACCTTCTATAGAGGCATTTTCACTCTCATCATACCAGGCTACTGTCTCGATAATGAGTTTTACTTCTCCCTCTTGAATATTAAAATTCTCTAGCCCCTCAATCGAGTTAAAATTGATTGCTGTTTGAAATTTCGAATATGTCGAGGTGTCATTCGTATTAACCGAAATTGTTCCATCATATAATTTATTTTTGATATGCACGTTCCATTTTTTATCATACCCTCCTCCACTATTGCCCACAATACAAAAAACATAAGTAGAAAGATAAAAAGGATAATTTTTGCAAGGCTTGCTCGAAGACCCCAATTTTCCAGTTAAGGTTACACCAGCGACCTTAGAAATATTTTTTAAATCCTCAAGACTAATTAAGGTATTACTCTTATTCGGAACATTTCTTATCATATTTGCCGTCAGCTCTGACATTTTTTGCATTTTTGTAACCACCCTATATGCAGAAGGTATATCCAAAACGAAAAATAAAAGAATTATTAAAACAGGACAGCAAAAAGCAAACTCGATTAAAACTGCCCCTTTTGAATCGAATTTTTTCTTCAAAAACAAATGCGTTCTTTTCATTAAACTCCGCAACATGCTACTATTATGTAACGCAAATTGTTAATAAAATTTTAACGCAAAAGATTTAATTCATAAAAAGCGTTCTTATAACATTCGTGTTTGAAATCCACAATAGATTCTAAGATATTCTCAACTGTTTCCCATTTCCATCGAACAAATTCTTGAGTGTTATACTTCAAATTTACTTCCGAATCATCTCCGATAAAATTAAACTCAACAAAACTTAGTTCCTGTCCACGATATCTTAATGCTCCGTATTTTTGAATCATCAGGTCTTGAGTATATTGTGGGAAATCATATTTATACAGTTGCTCAGTTTGAGACAAAAACTCTACTGAAGAAATACCTGTCTCTTCTAAAAGTTCTCTTGTAGCCGCTTCAATATAAGATTCACCCTCGCCCACTCCACCTTGAGGCAACTGCCAAGCATCCTTTGTATCCCAACGCTCAGCAGTAAAAATCAATTCATTCTTTTTTAAAATAATTGCGACGCACTTTCTATATGGAAGCATCATTTTTTTTCTCAAAACTGACTGGAACGATCCTTAAATCTTTAGGAATAACTTTCATGACGTCGTCAAGATGTTCTGAATCTACGATAACAGAATCTTTTTTGGTTAATTGTTCTGATTTATTGAAAACTTTCGCCTGTAATGACTTAAAATTAACTCTCTCGGAAATTTCTTTCATAACCTCATTGTCATCCTCGATGTTTAAAAAGGCCATCCCACGAAGAGAAAGCTCTTTCGCTATAATTTCCATATCCTTACCTGACTTAGTTATAAGAGAATCAGAAGTATTTGCTACTCCTATTGCATATTTCGCTGAAGATATCAGATAATATAGTTTATCCCTCACCTCCTCTGAAGAAGCATTTGCTAAGAAAGGAGAGACTGTTTCCTTTTTATCCAAAGGAATCGAGGACTGTGTAGGCAGCTGAATAAAAAATTCATTTCCGGAAGATATTATAATTTCAGCAATCTTGCTCAAATTGATTGAGTAATGAGGAACAATAAATGAAACCTTCACTTCTGGAAAACGAGCAATAATGTTTTGAATACTTTCCTCGGTCGCATTCCTAACCAAAACGGCTAATTTTAGATAATCCCCCTCATAATCAACATTCGCTGAATACGCGTCAAATATCCTCGACGGATCAGATTGTTTTCTTGGAAGGATGCCGTACCTCGTTCTTACATACAAATTTATCTTTGCACTTTTAATTGTTTCAATTGGAGTAGTTTCATTCACGGACAAATCTTTGTCTATCAATATCCTGCACTGATAAATAGAATCCTTACTCTGAATATGCATATGCCATAACTCAACCCCAACCACAAAAGCAATAATTCCACCTAATAATACGTACCAACGAGCTTTATTTTTCATTACTTTTTTCACCGCTTGTTTTACCGTTTATTTTATTGTACACATTTATTGCTCTTAAAGTATCGAAGGCTTTGTTTAACTGATAATCCTTCTCGGCTCTTTCTCTTAAAGACATCTTTCTGAAATCGAACTCTTCATTTTCTTTTCTGTCTTTATCATCCTTTTTAATCGGAGAATCTGGTAGTTTGTTTGCGTTAGGATGCTTTTTCTTCGTTTCTTTTCTATCCAAAGCATTTTTAAAAATTTCTTCTCTTAACGAAAATACTCCATCAACTTTTTTGATGCTCGCATATCCTGCCTCTATATCAGGACTTATACCATTCCCCTGGATACACTCACCACTTGGAGTATAATGCTTTGCAATAGTTAGTTTGATTCCTGTTTTCTCCGAAAGAGGAATTACCTTTTGCACAGAACCTTTTCCGAAAGAACGAGTACCAATGATAACAGCACGTTTATTATCACGAAGAGCACCTGCGAAAATTTCAGGAGCTGAAGCTGTTCCGCTGTTGATCAAAACCGCTATTGGAAGACCGTCAATGATATCCTTGTCATCAGCAAAAAACTCCATTGTATTTTCCTTTGTTCTGCCTTTAGTTGCAACTATCTTGCAATTTTTCAAAAACAAATCGGAAACAGCTACTGCTTCATCTAAAAGCCCACCTGGATTGTTTCTCACATCTATTATAATACCGCTTAAATTCTTGTTAGACAGCAAAAACTTTTTGATATCCGCACTGGTATTTTTATCAAAAGTAGAAATTCGAATATACCCTATGTTGTCTAATATTTCAGCTTTAACCGATTTCACTTTGATCACATCTCTTTTTATAGTCATATCGAACGGAGCTTGTCTTTCTCTGATTATTTTGAGTTTTACCTTAGAACCTGGCTTTCCTCGCAACTTTTCGATAACCTCAATGTCTGTAATATTTGTCCCAAGATACTCGCCATCTACTCCAACAATAAGATCTCCATGTTTCAACCCTGCTCTGTAAGCAGGAGTATCATCTATCGCGGAAATAACTCTGATATACCCATCATCATCCATAATAAATTCTATACCAAGCCCACCGAACTCCCCTTCCGTCAAATTCTTCAGAGAATTAAATGCCTTTTCGTTTAAATATCGAGAATGTAGATCCAAAGTGGACATCATTCCCTCTATTGCTTTACGAATTATATCTTCATCCGTCATTTCGTTGACATATTCGTATTTTATGCAAGCACAAACAAACTGCAATTCTCGCCCCGCAATGTCTGCAGCTTTGTTCTTTTCACGATTCATAACTTCGACTCTTTCGGATTTCTCCGATTTATTCTCAGATTTCGATTCACCTGAATTACAAGCTATCAACGGAAGCAAAAGAGATAAAACCCACAACTTTCTCATTATTTTTTTCCTTTTTCTGCTGTTTGCACAATCCAATGCCTCGGATCCAGAGGTTCTCCTGATTTTCTCAATTCCATTTTTATAACAGGTTGATCTTTCTGGGATTCGTCATCCATTTCCCCAATGTAATCACCTATTTCAACCACATCCCCAGTGGAAACAAAAATCTTCTTAATCCCATACAAGAATATCCTATACTCACCATTACTAATGATAACCATATTTTGATAATTTAAGAAATTTCCCGAAAAAACAACAAGACCTTTTGCAGGAGAAGTAACAATCGCCTTGGGATTTGTTTCAAATCCCATATAGCAAATCATTGTATCATCATCTCCTCGATCGCCAAATTCTGCAATAAGTTTTCCGTTCACAGGATAGGCTAGAGATAAATTCGTCGAAACTTTATTATTCCTTAAAACTCCCACCACATTTTCAGCTTCCAACTCTGCATCTAACTCTTCAATAGACTCAGATTTCGTCGCGATATGATACACAACGTCGTTCTGAATTATATTTTCTTCTCTGTTTTCCGCAAGTTTTTTGGAGGTGTCCTCTATTTTTTTGCAAACATCCTCGTATTGAGCCAATGTCTGATTATAATGCTTGCTCAACTTACTTTTTTCACGCTGAAGTTTTACCAATTCAGTGTTTTCTCTTCCCAACTTTAAACTGATTGCCTTAAAATAATCGGCAAAACTCTTTATTACAATTGAACAACGAATAAAGTCATTCTTACTCTGATATTTCCCGATTATCAGCATATTGGAAAACCTTTGGATGCTAGACAGCACGGTGCAGTATCGAGATAAAATTTCGTAAACGTTTATTACTGCAGGCAAAGACATCTTCTCTCGTTTATTTATATCCTGCAATACAGTCTGAACCTTGAGAATATTTGCCTCCAAATTTTGAGCTTTCTTGCAAAAATCTCGAATTTCCGCCGATTGACTGAAGACACAGTCTACAGCTTGAAACAACAACAAAGAAACAGCCAGCACCAAAATTTTCATTATCTACGAAACACTCTACTTACAAAACCCTCTTCCCACCGAACAATAGGAAAAACCTGAAGCCTTAACTTCATCTATCGAATAAATATTTCTGAGATCGATCAACAACGGACTCTTTACCCTATTTCTCAGCTCCTTAAGGTTAAGAGCTCGAAACTCAGACCAATCGGTCAAAATCAAAACCACATCAGCGTCATTACAACAATCGTATGCATCTTTTTCCCATGGAATACCATTAAAAATCTTCTTCGCCTGATCCGAAAAAGACGGATCATACACCTTTATATTTGCTCCGTTATTCTTTAACGCCTCAATTATTTCAATACTCGGACTATCTCTCATGTCATCAGTATTTGACTTAAAAGTAACACCGAGCACAGAAATATTCTTACCTTCAACATTCCCCTTGCACGCAGCAAGAATCTTCTCCACCATTTTTTTACGACGATTACTGTTAGAGGAGATAGTTTCCTCCACCAAATTCATCTTAACACCAAAATCTTTCGCAAAGTCCGCCAACGCCGCAGTATCCTTAGGAAAACAAGATCCACCATAACCAGGACCTGCTTGCAAAAACTTATCACCGATTCTCTTATCCAACCCCATAGCAAGGGCAACATCGTTAACATCTGCTCCGCAAGCTTCGCACAAATTTGCAATTTCATTTATAAAAGTAACCTTCATCGCCAAAAACGCATTGGACGAATACTTGGATAATTCTGCTGTTTCTAAATTAGTGAAAACAATAGGAACATTAAATACATAAAGCGGTCTGTAAACCTGGGACAAAACCTTTTTCGCCTTTTCGCTTTCAACCCCGAGAATAACTCTGTCAGGATGCATAAAGTCGTCTATAGCCGCACCTTCCTTCAAAAATTCAGGATTAAAAGCAACATCAATTTCGACATCTCTGCCTTGTAAAAACCTTTTTACTGATTTTGTCGTTCCCACCGGTACTGTTGATTTAATAACCAACACAGCATTCGGATTTACAGAATCTGACAACTCCGACACAGCTGAAAAGACATAATCCAGATTTGCACTACCATCTTCCCGGCTTGGAGTCCCAACCGCAATAAAAACAATGTCGGCATTCCTTACTGAATCTTTTGTACTGGATGAAAAAGTCAAACGCCCTGCATCCATATTTTTCTGCATTAATTTATCTAAGCCTGGTTCATATATAGGCACCTCTCCCCTCTGCAAAGATTCTACTTTTTCAAGATCATTATCTACACAGACGACATTAAATCCGAACTCCGCAAAGCAAACCCCGGAAACCAGTCCAACATACCCAGTACCAATTACTGTTATTCTCATTGCTTTTCCTTTAAAAACTCTTTTATAACGTGTTTCAAACGCTCGTTATTATCAGCTACCCTCAGAATCGCTGCAAACAAACCATCTTTAGAACCACAATCAAATCTTTGACCTTCGAAATTAAATCCAACCAAACCAAAAGATGGAATCATTTTCAACAAGGCATCAGTCAACTGAATTTCCCCATTCACTCCTGGTTGAAGACACTCCAAAACCTCGAAAATATCCGCCGACAACAGATAACGCCCGACTATCGCAATATTAGACTTTGCAACTTCCACTGAAGGTTTTTCGTCCACGGATTTAGCATAAACCATCTGCCCTTTTTGATGATCTACATCTAAAATTCCGTAACGACTAACGTGTTCACGAGCTACAGGCATTGTCGCCACCATATTGGCTCCGTTATAATTCTTTATCATTTCACCAATGCAAGATTTCGGACTCAAAATAAAATCATCCGCTGACATAACTGCAAATGGCTCATTATTTATCAAATTTTTTGCACATAGTACCGCATGCCCCAATCCTTTTGGCTCATTTTGTCGCACATAACAAACACTCCCAATGTTTATGTTGAAATAATCAGGGTGGGAAAACATATAGTCAAAATAATCTTCAATAGAATCTTTTCCGTGACGAGTTACAAATATGAATTGTTCAATCCCAGCATTTATCGCTTCTTCAAAAGCATAATGTATAAGAGGCTTATCTATGATTCCCAACATTTCCTTCGGGATCGCTCTAGTGATCGGAAAAAAACGCGTTCCCAACCCCCCAACAGGAAAAACCACTTTACGAATTCTCATTTACCCCTCATAAATCATCTGTTAGATAGTATCACTTTGATTAAAAGCGAATCAACAAAAAAGACCATTAATTACTCTTCTTATCGATCATATCAATGAAAATGTACAAATTTTTTCGAAAATTAACTAGTTATTAACATCATTTTCATAAAATGATAGAGATTATTAAATTGGAGGAAAAATGAAAAAGTTATTGTTAGGAGCTGTAATGGCAGCACTATTTATTACAGATGCCAACGGATCGTTTTTGCAAACAAAGTCATCAAAAACAAATGTTGACGCTATATTAAAGGGCAACATGGGAAACTATTACAAAGGAATGATAGAACTTACAAATGCTTTGCTTGTTGGATGGGCAGATAGTTTGTCGTATGCAGCAAAAGACCCAGAGTTTAAGAATGAAAAGACCCAATTAAACAATGCCAGTAAAAAATTAGCTGTTGTTGCTAAATTCACCAAATCAATACTGAACAGAGATCGTGAAAAAAGCATTACAAGCAATCAAACAAAAGCCGTTGCAGCAGCTAACGCATTTAAGGAAGCATTAGGCGTATTGAAACCCTCGTCATACTGGAAACATTCCGGAGCTCAACTGAGATTCTCAGTCGTAGTTATAACAAATGCATTACAGGCCTTGGCACAACAGACTATTCAATTCAACGTATCCGGAGCAAGTGTCTCAGCATCTGAAGGACTCGTTGCAGAAAATGGTAGTACCTCTTCGTACAATATAGCCGAATCTAGCCTAATAACCCAAAACATCGATGTAGTTGGGACATCGAAGGTATCCAACCTTCTTTCAGCTTTTAAGCAGATCAATACAGAATTAGCTCCAAAAGCAACGTCAGTGACAGCAGTTAAACCTACAATAGTTACTATGACGTATTCTAATGAACCATCGGTCGTTGCCCCTACCGCAGTTAGCACCCCTGCTGAGGTACCATCGGTCGCTGACACTGCCGCAGTTAGCACCCCTGCTGAGGTACCATCGGTCGCTACCCCTGTTGCAGCTAGCTCATCTGTTCGCAGCAGAAGATAATCATGTTATCTGCCAAAAAGGAACTTTGTTATATCTTTAGGTTCCTTTTTGCGGATTTTATTGCGATTTGTTTCAGGTTTTCAATTTTCGTATATAAAAGTGGCAATTGTTATGTTTTTGTAGAAATTGTGATACAATTACATCGGTTGTATTAGGTGTAAAGATGGATAGACTAAGTTCGCTGTTTAACAGTCCGCTGTTTTTGGGCTTTGATCACTTTGAGAGATTGATTGATACTATATCCAAAGCTCAAGACAATTATCCTCCGTATAATATCGAGCAAGTCGGAAAATATGGTTTCAGAATTACGCTTGCGTTGGCTGGATTTCAGAGAAAAGATATTAATATTTCCCTGGAAAACAATCAATTAACCATTCGAGGACAGCAAGAAACCAATCCTGACACAGTATATGTATATCGAGGCATTGCCACACGCCAGTTTATAAAGACTTTCGTTCTCGCCGATGGAGTTGAAGTAAAAAATGCGGAATTTGCTGACGGATTGTTACACATAAATCTATTGAGAATCCACGACGAAAAGAAAGTTCAGACCATTGAGATTGATGAACCTAAGGTCATGCCTAAAATGCCGAGACAAATCGAGGAGATCAGATAAAGTTAACGAGAATTTATATACAACATCTATACCGTCAGTGGTATAGCAAGTTTTTTGATAAGGAAATGAAATGAAAAAAATGAAAACGTTTTTATACTTGAGCACAATTGCTTTGGGATTATCTTTCGGCGGATATTTTTCTGCAAAGCAGATTGCGTCGGCCAAACAGCTGATTGAAGTCAAAGGGTTATCGGAAAAGATTATCAAATCTGATCTTTGCGTGATAACTATAGACGTAGAAAATTTGGGTGAAACAATAGAAACTACCCAAAAGCAACTGCAAGAATCTGTTAATATCATCTTAAATGACCTGAAAAAGCTGAAGATAAACGAAGATGATATCACTATCACAAGCCACACCAATAACCGAACCATCGAAGACTTCAAAGACGGTCAAAGAGTAAATCTAAGAAAGTTTGAAGTCAGAAAATGCATTAAACTATCAACAAACAATGTTGATACACCGAAAGAGATCGAACCCCTGCTTTCAGGATGGCTAGCAAAAAATATTTTGGCGCAATGCCGTTATGAATACAAATTATCTAACTTTAACAAAGTAAAAAAAGAGATGATGCAGGAAGCAGCTCAAAACGCCCGCGACTGTGCAAAATCCTTTGTGGGCGCATTAGATGAAGAACTCGGCGAATTGGTCTACTTACATCAAGGAGTAATTTCTATATCCGCATCTGATGAATCTGAATCTAGTTGGTACCACGAACATTCTATAGAAAAAAAGCTAAGACTTGTCGTAAATGCAGGGTTCAAAAAAAAACACTCGATCGGAAAATAGCAGTATAATAGAGGGTTTCACTTTATCAGCGTTTTTGATTAAGAAGACATTATGTAATATATATCGAAAATAGAACAGGATATACAGTGACGAACTAGAACATTACAAAAGCGAAACCCTCCTATAATAAGTATAATATAAGAAGGCAACAGGCTCTCACTCTCTGTGTTAATCTCTAATTTTAACAAGCACCAAGTCTGTAAAATTACTCTTCTTCCCCATCATCAGGAGACGGTCCATCACTTACAGAAGGAACATCATCCCCTACTCCATACTTTTGCAGATACATACTACGAACTATTGGATAAACATTTTCAGATTCACTAATTGTCGAGTCAATTAACTTGGAATTTTCATAACGATCAACTATCGCATTAAATACTGCTTTTGAAATAGCAACAGGCCATCCGATGAAATAATTAACTGGATTAGCAAACCATGAAATTGGTTCCGCAATAGTATCTCTTGTCGACGAAGCTCCAAGTACTGGCAAAACAATATAATCTCCGTGAGGAATTTCCATCTTTCGAAGAGTATTTTTATATCCAGTTGAATGCTTCGGTACACCAATTAATTCTGCGATATCAAAAAATCCTAATATACCGAATGTTGAATTAATTAAAAACCGAAAAACAGAAGTCGCCATATTTTCTTCATCTGCTTGCAGAGTATAGTTCACAAGATAAAAAGGTTCTCTTAAATTGTCCAAAAAGTTTGAGGTCATCAAACGCACAGGCTCATTCGTTACACCTTCATACACACGAGACGCTGGTTTCAATAAGTTCTCATCGAGAGATAAATTTACATCCAACATCGCTTCATTAAAACATTTATGAGGATCTGGATCTTCTGATGTCGATGCACAAGCCGCAATTAAAAACAAAGGAACTAATCTAGATTTCATTGCACAACCTCCTTCATTGACTATAAAATATTTCTGAACGAATTCATATTTATTTTTAGAATATTAATATAAAATTAACCATTTTTAGTCACAATATTATCAAACGATGAGGATAACTGATGTATACAGCATATGACACAGCTTCATATTTATTGGAGCCATCGAGAAGATTTGCTCAGATTTTTAGATCTTCTTTAAGAAAAAATCCATTTGCAATGGACTTGGGAACAGGACGTTTTGCCGAAGGTCTGGCAGATATGTTTTTACGTACAAGCCGATACGTTAAGAAACCAGAGTTTAATATAGATTCAGTAAAAGTCGGAGAGAAAGAATTTCCTGTCCATCAGACTACCGTATTGAAAAAAGATTTTTGTAACCTATTAAGATTTAAGAAAGTCGGAGTAGAAGAAAAAGAGCCTAAGGTTTTGATTATATCTCCGGTATCAGGACATTTTGCGACATTACAGCGTGACACAGTAAAAAGAATGCTTCAAAAATGCGAAGTTTATATTACCGATTGGAAAAGCATGAGAGATGTTCCTTTGGAAGCAGGAAGTTTTGATCTAGATACTTATCTCTCCTATTTAATTGATTTTATGCATCACATCGGACCAAATACCCATGTGATGGCAGTGTGTCAGCCAGCAGTTCAAATTATGGCTCTCGCCGCAATCATGGATGAGGACAACGACCCATGCATGCCTGCAACAATTGTTCCTATGGGCGGTCCTATTGATCCGAGAGTAAAAAAAACTCAGGTTAACGAACTGGCAGAGACATATCCGTTGCCATGGTTTGAGAGAAACTTCCTAACAACTGTACCAGAAGGACATATTGGTGCAGGCCGAAGAGTTTATCCTGGATTCATTCAAATCACAGCATTTATCAATATGAACCCCGATGCTCACTATAAAGCTCACATCCAATTCTTAGAGGACAAAATTTTGAATAATACCACAGGCATTCAAAAACATGCGGATTTTTATGATGAATATTTGTCAGTGTTGGACATGGACGATGTTTATTATCTACAAACGGTTGAAAAAGTGTTTCAAACCTATGAACTTCCACGCGGAGTTATGAAATATAAAGAACGTACTATCGATCTTAAGAAGATTAAACATTGTGCACTATTAACCATAGAAGGAGAAAAAGACGATATTTCTGCTCCAGGACAGAGTTATGCTGCGCATGGATTATGTTCTAACTTGCCAGCAGAAATGCATGATCACTATTTGCAACCTGGAGTCGGACATTACGGAGTATTTTCCGGGAGCAAATGGAGAGCCTTTGTCGCTCCAAAAATCGAAGAGTTTATTTTTAAGTTCGATAAAGAACTAGGATCTTTCTATAAGAAAAGCAAAAAATAGATTCTATTTTTATTCCTGAAAAATCGCGGTTTATAATTGCATTTTCAGGAATTTTTTTCTTTATTAGATTAAATTTCCCATCCCTGAAAAACAATTAAGCTCCAAAAAAGAAACATTAATGAATTAATTAACAATGCTTAAGCGTTTTTTCTTACTGATACTAATCCGTAGATTTTAGATATAAAATTTCAGATCTATTCAGATAATTTATCATATATATTGGAATAAATTTTTACGTCGTTGTATATTGAAATAGTAAGGGGAAGTTAAGGTTTACAAAAAATGAAAAGATATTATCGATTACTAGTATCTTTTGTTCGATGCAATTTGTTCGCGAATTTCAAAACAAATATATTTTTCTTCTTATTTATAATAACAGTTTCTTTATCGTATACGGAAAGTGTTTTGGCTGAAGAAAAGGGCCATTTCCAAAAACAACAAACATCGGAGAAAACCTTAAAAAACCTGTTTGATAAAATATATGTAATATCGTTAGACCGTACACCAGAACGCTATGAATACGTAAAAAAACAGCTGGATAAATTTAATTTAAAGCATGAAAGATATACGGCAGTTGATGGCAAATTGATTACGATAAAAGATGTAGAGAGAAATCAAATTGTTCCGTGGGAAGCGACATATTTAAAAGGATATCACTATGGAGCTGTGTTGAAGATAAGCCAACAAAAGCAATACAAAGAAGCAGAATTTTTTTATAAAACAGATCGATATATACCGAATTTGGGAGAATTTGGATGCGCTATGAGTCACCGAGCGGTATGGACCGATGTTGTAAATCACGGATATAAGAGAGTGATTATTTTGGAAGATGACGTGACTTTGAAAGATAGTTTTCTCACTAAACTATCCGATGTTACAAGTCACCTACCCGATGACTTCGATGTGTTTTTTCTAGATATAGCACTATTTCTCCCCAAAGATACAAATTACTTCATTCCTCCTATTTTTTGGTTGAGTAAATTTTCGAATACACTGTCTCCCTATTTTGCAAAAATAAAATTAAATAATAAAAATTTGTGGGGATTACATGCATATATAGTAACATTCGACTCAGCAAAAAAGCTCTTAGCAAAAACCCAATATATAAATATTCCTATAGATAATGCTCTTATGTTCTCAGGGCTAAAGTTATATGTTTCCAAGATAAAATTATTATCTGGAACTTCTGGAAAGTCCGTAATTCGAGGAAATAATAAAAAATGAAAAAAGCGATTGGTTTTGGGACCCTTATATTGGCAGGGGGCTATTTTTTTGATAATTATACCAATTTTTTGGAACCAAAATTCAAAGGAAAAGCATATATAGTTAGTGTAGAAAACAACAAAAAGTCTCGCGAAAAAATAAAATTAGATCTACAATCTTTCGGCATTACATACGATGAATTTAAGCCTAAATCCTCAACTCAATCTGAAAAACATAAAGAAATTTGGCAAAAAATTATCAAAACTGACGAAACACAGGCTATAATTCTCGAAGACAATGTATATTTTGAAAAACGTTTCAAACAAAATCTCCGAAAATATATACAGGATCTTCCTCAAGATTGGGACATTGCCTTTTTAGTAGTAGGTCGAGAAAATGATCGGTACGGATATTTTGTCTCGGTAGGAGATATTTTCAGAGACATAGATGAAGTGGAAGGACACCCTTATGTTGCTCGAATTCAAAAAACAAACCAAGTCTATGGATTATACGGATATATAATTAACCAAAAAGGAGCTCAAAAGCTTTTGAAATTAACAAAGAATGAGTCTCAAAACCTTAGCGATACTGTTTTCCAAAAGGGAGGAATAAATACTGGATACATAAAAGCGTATGTTTCCATGTTTAAACTTTTAAAGCCAAAATTAACGAAGACAAACGTCGATGGTTTTAATTCTCGAAAATAATTAACTATTCTGTACAAATCATGTTGAATTTGATCCCAAACAACTTAAAATCAGAATATTCTTCCCCTGATTGTTTTGTTTATCTGTTGAAAGGGTTTTCAATACATTGGCGATAATCGCAGGAACAAACTCCTTTGTTTATCAATTCTTGCATGTCTCTCACAGACTCAGCCAACGTATTGTTTCCATACATCAGAACATCTGTATAAGAGTTGAACTTATTCGCAAGTTTACAAAATCTTAATGCCTTCAATTGATAAGCTATTATTCGTGTTTCGGAAATTAAAGAAGAAACATCTTCCGAGACATATCCTATAAAGTGATTTCTCAATTTTTCCGCATGGACTTGGGCATTTCTTAGAATAATTTGTTCTTCTTGACTACAACAAGCACTTACAATCAAAAAAACTCCTAAAAATTTTTTCATTAAAAACTCCCACTATCTGTCTTCAGGCTATCATCAAAAATTTTAAAAATAATTAATTCCTGAATTTTTTTAGCGTTTGTTTGCGCTTTTCTGTATAATATGAAGTATCGAAGTCAGTGAAAGGAAAAAAACAAAGGTGCAACCGAACCAGAAGAACAGATTGAATAATCCGGAACCTTGGCAAGATCCGAAGATTAAGCCTTACGTCAACATAAAAAATCTTACAAAAACTTTCGGAGAGAAAGTTGCAGTTAATGACGTATCTTTATCTATATACAAGGGAGAACTTTTTTCATTACTTGGTCATTCTGGCTGCGGAAAAACAACTTTGCTTAGAATGTTAGCAGGATTTGAATCGCCAACTTCTGGAAAAATTTTCATTGATGGAGTCGACATGACAGATACTCCCGCATACAAACGTCCTGTCAGTATGGTTTTTCAATCTTATGCTTTATTCCCTCACATGACCGTGGAGCAAAATGTAGCTTTCGGATTAATTCAAGAAGGAATGGGAAAGAGCGAGATACAAGATCGAGTCAATGCTTATTTGAAATTGGTTCAGATGAGTGGGTATGAAAAACGACGTCCACATCAGCTCTCCGGAGGGGAAAGGCAACGAGTTGCTCTGGCAAGGAGTCTTGTAAAACAACCAAAGTTGGTTCTTCTCGATGAACCTTTAGCGGCTCTGGATAAAAAATTAAGAGAAAGAACTCAGCTTGAGTTGGTTAACATTCAGGAAAAAGTCGGTGTTACTTTCGTAATGGTTTCCCACGATCAAGAGGAGGCAATGACAATGTCTACTCGTATCGGAGTTATGAACGAAGGACGTATATTTCAAGTGGGAGGTCCAACCGAAGTTTACGAGTATCCGAACTCTAGATATGTTGCGAATTTTATTGGATCCGTCAACCTGTTTGAAGGGTTAATAATAGAAGAAAAATCAGATCACGTAATAGTAAAGTCAACTATGCTAGAAAGAGATCTGTACGTTAATCATTCGGCATCTGTTCCTGTAGGTGCTCAAATTTGCGTCGCCATTCGCCCAGAAAAAGTCATGTTGTCCCTTGAAGAACCGAAGGGGGAATACAACTGGACAAGCGGAATCGTTCAAGATATAGCCTATCTTGGAGATGTCTCAATATACTATGTAAAATTAACGTCTGGAGCAGTTGTTTTAGCAACAGTTGCGAATTTAGTTCGATTTGCTGAAAGACCAATACAATGGGATGACCAGGTATATTTACACTGGAAATCGGAGAGTGGCATAGTTTTAGCAGTATAAATTTATACAAAATATACTAAAATAATCAAAAAATCTTATATTTATTTGATTTTTCTGTCTTTCGAATGTAGAATAATACACGTTGTAATGCATTAAGGAGAAAGTTATGGCTACACCAAACAACAGTGGATCAACTGAAAAAACAGGGGCATTTCCAAATTTTAAAATGCCAAACGTCGACATGAACGCCATCATGGATTCTTACAAAAAGAATTTAGAAGTTTTAGGTTTGATCAACAAGATGTCAATCGAAGTATGCAACGGTATTACAAAGTTGCAGTCCGCATTTATCAAGCAGATGATCACTGACATGGGATCCATCTGGGAAAAGACAACAAAGCCTTCCGAGATGGTTGCGAAATTTAATGAAGTCACTCGTGACACCGTTGCAAAAGCAGTTGGAAACAGCAAGCAAATTTCTGAAATGATTGTTTCCACAAACAAGGAATTATCTGAAGCTATTACCAAAAGAATGAAAGATTCTATGGAAGAAGCTAAAAATATTGTAAACAAGAAATAGTTTTCGAACAAAATTCTTTCAAGCGCCAGGATATTTTTTCTTGGCGTTTTTTGGTATCTAGGTCTTGTCGTCACGAAAATTATGATACACGGAGAAAAATAGTGATAGAAAAAAAAGAAAGACAAAGACGAGCATAGATACTACATATTAGATGAATTTGGGATCAAGTTAGAGTCATTATTACCTGGAAGAAAAGGCTGTTGGAGAAGACGAGCCAAAAACAACCGTAGGTTTATAAATGCAACATTTTGGATTTTACGGACAGAAACCGTAGAGAGATCTGTCGGCATCGTATCGGATGCAGGAAAAACACTCATCGTCGATTTTGCCAATGGCGAGATACCGGCATTTATGAAAATTGAGGGAACAACTTATAGGCAAACGAGTGAACTCTGATCGACACGAGCTATATCAAGGCTTACATGCATGCCTGCAGAACCCGAGGGAAAATCAGGGAATCGCGCGTACAAATGGAAGATCAACACCAAAATACATCTGGCCATGGATGTGCGCGACGTGCTGATCCGATGCATTGTTACATACGGTATCACAACTGACCGCACAAAAGCTGACAAACTCATTAAAACACATAAGCCCGAGGGATAAATTTGGATTTAAGAAAGTCAGTGGAGGCATGTATAGAAGAAGGTCATTCACGGGCAGAGGCGGCAAGACAGTTCAAGTTGCATCCATGAACAGTAAGCAAATGAATAAAACTCAAACTATTGTCGCAGTTTTGTGCGGAAAAACCACTTTAGCTCCGTTTGGATATCACTGAACTTGTGACGCAAAATTGTTTAATTTTGGTTAGAAAAAACGTTGGTTCCGCCATTTTAAACTTGGACAACGCCTCTGTACACAAAATTATCCAGATTTATATCCTATCGAACACCTTTGAGCGAATACTAAAAGAAAACTCTCCAATATCTTATTTCCCTTTTATTCAGCATGCTTTGTTTACCTGCTTCTCATGGGAGAATTACTATAATCACTTACATTGTTTTCTTGTCACTGCGTTGACATTAATCACGTTTCTTTCGAAAGAGACGTGTTGTCCATTCGTTCTCCATCTGTTGAACGTGCAAAACAATATACTCCGCCACTGGAGCATGCTGCGTATACACCTCAACATTACAACCACACAGATGAGTTTCTCAACGAAAGTATACTTTAGGGTATTCCTGCCAGTTAGCATTGTATTGCATTACAGCTGGAGGGTTCTTTGTTAGCAAAGCTACATAGACAAATATTCAAAACAGCAAAGATATTAAATGACATAGGTTTGGGAGTTACCGTTACATCGTTTGTAATAAATACATTGTCATTAAAAATCGATAACAAACTCGAGGAAATATATTTTACAGCGCCGTGAAGAGCAACGTAGAAAATCTCAAATTTATCCAGCGATTATACAAATTTACAAATAAACGCTCGAAAGCCGCTGTACGACAGTGGCTTAAGTCTATATTTCTGGGTAAAGAGATTTTTCAACTAGATTTACCAAGATTTTTTTATGAGATTTCGTTATATTTCTTTCTAAATATTCACTTTTAATTGATAACAGCAGTACTGGGTTAATTGATTTTCCTGGGCAAATTCTAGAAACACCTTCAATTTCGAGTTTCTTAAAATCTTAATTCTTCCTGAAACTAAAACTGGTAGCGGGAGAGGGACTTGAACCCCCGACACGCGGATTATGATTCCGCTGCTCTAACCGACTGAGCTACCCCGCCAAAACACATTGCATACTATACTATAAAAAACATAAAGTGAATACTGAAAAATATTTTATATTTATTTATAATGAGGAAATCATTTGAGGAAAGTAATGTTCAGTATAAAATTCGTCGACAAAATGTTGGATAAATGGTTTTCAGGATATAGCCATGTAGAATTAGCAAAAAAATCAGTTTCATTAGGCGTTATGACGTCAATATTCCTTATTGCAATAAAATTTATAGCTTGGTATACGACAGGTTCAATTACTTTAATGGCCTCTATGACAGACTCTCTTTTAGACGCATTGGTTTCGTTTGTGGCATATCATGCTCTGAAATTTTCGGATACAAAATTCGATAGCAATCATAATTACGGTCACGAAAAAGCAGAAGGCATGGTTTCGATTTTTCAGTGTCTGATTATTTTTTATTCCGGAATTATGATACTGCACGAAGCGTTTGAAACTTTCAGTGATCCGAAACCAGTACAAAATACGCTAATCGGTATCGTCATTATGGTGATCTCTACAGTTGCTGTATATCAATTGATTTATTTTCAAAAATACGTAACGAGAAAAACCAACTCAATATTAGTAAAAGGAGATTCTTTACATTATTTATCGGACTTCTGTATGAATTTAGCAGTTATTGCATCTTTACTGATTTCGCAATTTTTCGCATGTATAGATATTATCTTCGGATCGATTGTTGGAATTTATGTCTTGTACAGTGCATTCACTGTTTTAAGAAATGCATTAGTTGATCTTCTTGATGAAGCTTTGCCTAAAAATACCCGAAGCAAGATAATGCAAGAAATTAGTATCGTTTCCGGTGTAAGAGAAATAAAAATTTTAAGAACTCGATCCGCTGGCATGAAAAAACATATTGATGCCATTATTGGAGTAGATCCTGACATAACTCTGTATCAAGCCGATGTTATCACAAAAAATGTTGAAAAAAACATCTCAAAATTGTTTGAAAAAGTTGATATCATGATAAAGGCTGAACCAATGAAGGAGCAAAAATGAAAAGGTTTGAATTGAGGACTATAATTTCGTTAGCGTTGTTTTGCGGACTAGGTCTTGTTGGAATGGATTTTTCTGAAGCGACAAATGAAGTACAAATAACAGAGATTGATGCAAAGACTCAAAAAAAAGCTGAAAATTTTGTTCAAAATTTGGGAAACATTGCTATAGGAATTATTAACAAATCAAAAATTTCAACAGAAGAAGTACAGAACGAATTTAGTAAACTCTTGAATGAAAGTTTTGCATTAGAAAGCATTGCTCGCTATTCGTTAGGAAAAAATTACAGACTCTTATCTGATGAAGAAAAGAAAGACTTTCAACAATGTTTCAAAAATATGTTAGTCAGAATATATTCCTCCAGATTTTCTGAGTATAAAACAGCTAAATTAGTAGTAACTGGATCTCGAAAAAAGTCCGCTAAGCAGGTGTTGGTCAATTCAAAGATAATAATTCCGAATAAAGAGGACGTTTCGGTAACATGGTCAATTTATCTTTCAAAAGGAAGTTTAAAAGTGTACGATGTTGTTATCAGTGATGTGAGCGTCAGTAATATTCAACGTTCAGAATTTATGGGTAAGATTTCGGAAACGAGTCTTGAAAGGTTTTTGGTAGATTTTAAGGAGAAATATAAGCAATGAATGTAGACTTAAAAATTTTGGATCACGCAAAAGGATTAGACATTCCTGCATATGCTACAGAAGGAAGTGCTGGCGTAGATTTAAAAGCTGCGACTGATGGTACGATAGTTATTAGCCCGATGGAAAGAAAGTTAATTCCGACAGGTTTGTCGATGGCTATTCCAGACGGATATGAGGCACAAATTCGCCCGAGATCAGGTCTTGCTTTTAAAAACGGGATTACTGTTTTGAACACTCCTGGAACAATTGACAGTGATTATCGCGGAGAAGTAAAGGTTCTTTTAATAAATCTGGGAAACGAGGATTTTGTCCTGGAAAGAGGAATGAGAATTGCCCAGTTAGTTGTAAAAAAATATGAGAGAATTCAATGGAACGTAGTGGAATCTTTGGATAGCACTTCAAGAGCAGGAGGCGGATATGGCTCTACAGGTATTAAATAGTAATAAACCTTTCTTATTGGGGATAGCTCTGGGGTTGTTTTCAGGATGTGAAAGTCCTAAGCTTCCTGTTGATGGGAAAAGTGCGGAAGTTGTTTATCTCGAAGCGGAGGATTTATTAAAAAAAGAAAGCTTTGAGGACGCAGCTCAAAAATTTAAAGATATCGAAACGTATTTTCCTTATTCAAAGAAAGCAAGCACTTCACAAGTTATGGCAGCGTATTCTCATTTTAAAACGGGGAGTTACGTTGATGCTGTTCGGGAATTAGATGTCTTTTTAAGGTATCATCCGGCTCATGAGTTGGTGCCTTATGCAATGTATTTAAGAGCCGTAAGTAAATATATGATCGTTTCAACAATCGGACGTGACGCCACTCAAGCTAAAGATGCAAGGAAAGCTTTTTTTGAATTATTGAACAGATTTCCATCAAGCAAATATGCTCAGGACAGTAAAAAGAAAATAATTATTTTGGATGATATTATTGCAGCTCACGAAATTCTTGTTGGAAGATATTATCAAAAAAACAAAAGCAGTTTAGCGGCTATTAATAGGTATAACTATGTAATCAGCAGATTTCCACAAACCAAAAGTGCAGAAGAAGCATTTTATCGCATAGCAGAATGTTGCAAAAATGAAGGTTTAGCTGAAGAAGCGAATGATGCCATATCAGTACTTAAAGCAAGATTTCCAGAAGGAGTTTGGACAAAGAAATTAGATAAATTGCAATAGTAGTTTGTTCTTAATATTTTTGTAAGGAATATATGATATGTATATAAATGAAAGAGAGATTGAAGAAGAAAGATTCAGTATAGAGGATGTTGTTGTGCCTTATTCAAACATAAAAATAACTCATGTTAATGATAACAAACCACCTTTCAAGGAGACATTAAAGAAAGCAATCGTTTGGCTCTTAATTATCGGTATGATAGCAGGGTTGTTCTTTTTTTAAATCACAATACTGGATGAAATGAGCTTCAAAAAAGTACAAAATATATAGAGAGAAGGAAGTAGGAGTTTTTGTCGTGTGAGCGTGACTCCCCTCTTTCGGTTTAGAGAGTAAAGTCACTCCTTAGGCAAGATTCTCAGAATTCTGATAGGTTTCTGAGTTGCTTTTTACACAACTGAGCTTATTGGATACTCGAGAGCCACTGCCAAAACCTCGTCGACAACTTCTGCTTTAATTATTTCAAGATCGTCGAGAATACTCTTCGGAATATCTTGCAAATCCGGCTCGTTCGCTTTTGGAATTAAAACTGTCTTTATACCTCCACGATGAGCTGCTAACAACTTTTCCTTCAATCCTCCGATTGGAAGCACCCTACCTCGCAAGGTAATTTCCCCAGTCATTGCGACATCTTTTCGAATCGGAATAGAAGTCAAGCTAGACACCACGCTTGTAACCATCGCAACACCCGCTGACGGACCATCTTTCGGAGTAGCTCCTTCTGGAACATGCACATGGATATCGCTTTCCTCGAACACTTTCGGATTTATTCCAAAAACCTTTGCACGAGATCGAACAAAACTTATGGCAGCCTGAATAGATTCCTGCATAACATCACCTAACTTTCCAGTAAGAGTGGTTTTTCCCTTCCCTGGAACCGTCACAGCTTCGATTGAAAGCAACTCTCCACCAACTTCAGTCCAAGCCAATCCAGTAACAACACCTATCAAATTTTTGTCTTCGATATCTTGACGCTTAAATTTTGCGAGTCCTGCATATTTTTCAAGATTTTTCAGATCAATCGACACTATTTCTACTTCGGAATTCTCAGTCAATTCCCTCACAACCTTGCGAGCAATCTTTGCAAGCTCTCTTTCAAGATTTCTGACTCCTGCTTCTCGCGTATAATCTCGAATTAATTTCATAATAACATCGTCAGAAATAGCCAACTCTCCGGATTTCAATCCGTTCTCTTCCATCTGCTTAGGTAACAAATGCTTTTTCGCGATCTCTAACTTCTCTGTCTCGGTATATCCGGAAAGTTTTATGATTTCCAACCTATCTAATAACGGACTCGGCATATCATAGCTATTCGCTGTCGTTATGAACATAACATCGGATAAGTCATAATCGACTTCCAAATAATGATCACTAAAATTACTATTTTGCTCAGGATCGAGAACTTCTAACAAAGCACTTGCAGGATCTCCTTTCCAATCCGATCCAACTTTATCTATCTCATCCAGCAAAAACAAAGGATTCGAAGATTTTGCTTTCTTCACACTGGAGATAATTTTTCCAGGCATTGATCCAATGTAAGTACGACGATGTCCTCTGATCTCAGACTCATCTCGAACTCCGCCCAAAGAAATTCTCACGAAATTTCGACCCGTAGCCTCTGCAATGGATTTTGCTAAAGAGGTTTTTCCGACTCCCGGAGGTCCCATAAAACAAAGAACCGACCCCTTAATCTTCCCTACTCTATTTTGAACAGCTAAAAACTCTAGGATGCGTTCTTTTACATTATCCAACCCTGCATGTCCTTCATCCAGGATTTCCTTAGATTTTATTAAATCACGCCTTACGTCAGTTTTTTCATTCCAAGGAATCGTAAGCAACCAGTCCAAATAATTCCTTACAACTGTCGCTTCCGGAGACATCGGCGGCATATTTTTCAATTTTTTGAGTTCAGCTTGAAACTTTTCTCGAGCTTCCTTTGAAAACTTAACTTTCTTTGCTCTTTCTTCAAATTCCTTCATGTCGTCAAGAGCAAAATCAGTATCACCAAGCTCTTTTTGAATCGCTTTTATTTGCTCATTTAGATAATAATCCTTTTGACTCTTATCCATTTGCTTTTTTACGCGATTGCGGATCTTCTTTTCCACATGAATAACATCGATCTCAGCTTCCAGGAATCGCAACAACTTTTCGAATCGACGAAGAACATCCGTCTCTTCAATCAAACTCTGCTTATCTTCTACTTTCAGTGTTAAATGAGCAGCAACGACATCAATTATGTCATCAGGAGCTTTCAAATTTTTTACAGCATTGAGCGTATCTATAGAAATTCTTTTATTGAGACGAGAATAGATCTCAAACTGCTCTAAAACCATGCGACTGAAAGCCCTTACCTCAGTTTCATCGTAGTTTTCTTTTTCTAAAACTTCGCACTTTCCAGAAAAATATCCATCCTCTTCTCGATAATCTGAAACTTTAACCCTATCAATACCATCAACAAGAACTTTCACAGATCCATCAGGAAGATTCAACATTTGCAAAATATTTCCCACCACTCCAACGTGATACAAATCGTCGAACTTCGGCTCTTCATCTTGCATATTTTTCTGAGTTAGGAAGATAATCTTCTTATCTTGCTCCATCGCAACCTCTAAGGCCTTTATCGATCGAGATCGCCCTACAAACAAAGGAACAACTACGTGTGGAAATATAACTATATCTCTCACAGTCAGAACAGGATAACTATTTTCCAAAACTATCTCCTACGCAATATCCGTTTTTACTTCGCAGTATTTTAATATAGGTTGGCTGTTTCCATCAATAACTTCTTTGGTAATAATGACTTCTTCAAGATTTTTCATAGAAGGAAGTTCATACATTGTGTCAAGCAAAATAGATTCCATAATAGATCTCAATCCTCTCGCACCCGTTTTACGTTCCAACGCAAGCCTTGCGATACCCAGCACAGCGTCATCGGTAAACGTTAAGGTAACACCTTCCATGCTAAACAGCTTCTGATATTGCTTTACCAACGCATTTTTCGGCTCGGTAAGAATCGAAACCAATGCAACTTCATCCAGATCATTCAAAGTAGCGATAACTGGTAATCTTCCAACAAATTCTGGAATTAATCCAAACTTCAATAAATCTTCCGGCTCAACTTTAGAAAAAATCTCCCCGATTTTTTTATCTTCTTTCGCTTTGATTTGAGCTTCGAAACCTATAGAAGTTTTAGTTCCTCTCGCCTCGATAATTTTTTCTAACCCAGCAAAAGCACCGCCACAAATAAACAAGATATTAGTAGTATCGACATGCAAAAATTCCTGTTGAGGATGTTTCCTTCCCCCTTGAGGAGGAACAGACGATACAGTACCTTCCATAATCTTTAACAGAGCTTGTTGAACACCTTCACCCGAAACATCTCTTGTAATAGAAGGATTGTCCGACTTTCTTGAAATCTTATCGATCTCATCTATGTAAACAATCCCCTTTTGCGCTCTTTCAACGTTATAATCAGCTGCCTGCAATAATTTCAAAATTATATTTTCGACATCTTCTCCTACATAACCCGCTTCTGTAAGAGTAGTCGCATCAGCCATTGTAAAAGGAACATCTATTATTTTCGCCAAAGTTTGAGCAAGTAAGGTTTTTCCTGTTCCTGTCGGACCTATTAAAAGGATATTTGATTTCGATAGTTCCACATCCGTACTTTTCGCCCCACAAGCCAATCTTTTATAGTGATTATATATCGCTACCGATAAGACTTTCTTCGCTTTATCCTGCCCAATAATGTAGTCATTCAATGTTTCACAAATCTCTTTAGGAGATGGTAATTCATCACTTTTTTTCAAAGAATCCGCTGGTTCAGTATCTGAGATTATGCCCGCACACAACTCAATACATTCATCACATATATACACAGTAGGACCAACGATAAGCTTTCTTACTTCGTGTTGGGTCTTACCGCAAAAGGAACAACGCAACGTACCGTTTCTGTCCAACTTCTCCATAAACATTCTCCTACCAATTAGTCTTAATTATATTCTCACTAATATTCAAACAAATCATTAATTTCATAAAAATATTTTCGCATTCCTGCTTTTCTTTGCTCAACAAGATGTATCCTACTGTTTTAAAATTATTTAATCCATAAAAAATTTTCGATAAAAAGTTTTTTCTATCTTTTTAGGAACATAACAATCAATAACACCAACCTCATCAGTATTTAACATATTAATTTTTCGTCCATATGCATCAAATACCGCACTAATTCCAAAATTCGTCACTCGGATAAGAGGAACTCCTTCTTCTATCGCCCTTGCTCTCACAATATTTAAATGCTGAACCAACTCAGAGGTATGACCAAACCATGCATCATTTGTAATGTTGACTATGACATCTACATCTTCTGAAACAAACTCTCCAGGAAATATTGCCTCATAACATATTGCAAGCGCTATCTTCAGCCCATTGAGTTTTATGATATTTGATTTTTTTCCAACTGAAAAATCACCTATGCTATTCGCAATCGGAGCAAAAATTTTCGGAATAAAACGCCGAAACGGAATATACTCTCCAAAAGGGACCAAGTGTTTTTTATCGTAATTTACAACACTTTTTCCTGATTTATCCAAAATTACTACACTATTATATATATCTCCGTTAACAGAATCCTTTCGAACCACTCCGGCAAGCAAATATCCGTCTCTCGGTATAACAGTAGCTAATTTTTGAGCTAATACCGTTGATTTATCAGTAAATAAATATGGAACACTCGCCTCAGGCCAAATTACAAAATCGGGATTACAATTTTCATAACACGACTTTGTTTTGCTCAAATTTAAATACAAATTCAGATTTGAAGAAGCCAAATTCCTGTCCATCTTATCTTTTTGGGGAATGCTACCTTGAACACATCTAACCTTATAAGGAATATTAGCCATAAAAGCACTATCTACAAGTCGATTGAAACCAAACAACAGCAAAAATAAGAATAAAGTTATAAAAATAATTCCAGATAACATAGCCGTTGTAGATTGCCTTTTACCCAGATATAGTCCTACTCCAACAATACTTCCCATCAACAATGTAAAAAAGGTCAAGCCATATATTCCCCAAATGCTCAGAGTCTGCATGAATATAATATTACTACTCCAAACATAACCAGGAAGTGCCCAAGGGAACCCTGGAGCGTAATGACCGTAAAAATATATAACACCAAAATTTGATATAGCAAAAAATACTGATGCACCCCAAATATTTGAGAAATATTTTTTTGTAAAATATATTGGCAGTAATAATGGAACCGATAAATAAGTAGGCACCGCAATCAACGCAAATGGAATTAAAACCCCATGGGTTCTCCAATCTATGGTTAGAGGATAAGCCAACCAATATAGCGCACCCACAAAATAAAACAGCCAATACAAAAATCCATGGACAAGAAGATTTTTGCGCTCGTGTTCAAAAATTTGATAAAAAAAACACCCGAACGAAAGGGGAAACAACCCGCCCAAAAACATACATTCCAGAAACGAGCTCTCGACATCCCGGGGAAAAACGAATCCTGCAGCAGACATCAATCCTAGCAGAGGGAATAAAAGGCATTGCTGCAACTCTGGATTCATTTTCATCCACAAGGATCTCATTTTCCTCCAAAGGACATCTCGCATAACAACCTTCTTTAATTTTTTCAAACAATTCACTGCAAAAATGTTAAATCGAACTCACCATCTTCGCAACGATTTCTATTTCTGAAAATCTTCGTACATTTTTGATGCAACTGGCCCTACAGAATTCTGATAACGTCCGTCATATTTTTTCACATCTCCTGAAACTGCCCAGAAAGTTACCTGACCAATTTGCATTCCAGGATATATTGTCACTGGCTGAACAGCGTTCAACTGCAAAGTTAACTGACCAATCGCTCCCAAATCAATTAAATCCGCCGTGATATTGATGAATAGTCCCAAGCGACCTATCGATGAACGACCTCTAATAACAGGAACAAAATGTTCACTACCTATAGACTCTTCTGTATGTCCCAGATATACCGTGCCTGGAGCTAAAGTTAACCCCTCTTCTGGAATTTCTAATTCCCTGAATGAATTTTCTTTTTTTGTATCCAATACATAATCATTGTAAACTAACAACTTTTTCCCCAAAGTAAAATTGTACGAATTCGGGTTCAAGTGATCCTTGTTGAATGGCTCAATTACTAACTTTTTCTCTTCGTAATTCTTTAAAATTTCACTACCGGTTAAAATCATACTTATTTCTCCTAGATAAACTCTTTATAAATTTCACTGGATTTCGCAGATGAGAACTTATTGTACTTCCCATCATAGAGCATTTCCTTGTCTCCCGAAGTCTCCCAAAAAGACACCTGCCCTATTCTCATCATTGGATAAATCCTTATAGGTTGGACCGCTTTTAACTCCAAAGTCCAGCGATGAGCCGATCCGAGATTTCCTAAATCCGCAGTAATCTGCAAGAATAACCCCAATCTTCCCAAAGAAGTCTTTCCAATCAATAAAGGAACAAACTCCTTGCTACCTATTTCTTCGTAAGTATTTGCCAAATAAGTCTTATTTGGGGACAATACATACCCGTCATCGTTAAAATCTATCTCATGGTAGGATGTCTGTTTTTTAGGATCTACAGGCAGATCGTCAATCTCCAACAACTTCCTGTCAATTCGATAATCATAACTGTTTGGATTTAGCATATTTTCCTCGAAAGGAGAAATACAAATCTTTCCGTTCTTTACACTCTCTAAAATCTTTTGACCAGTCAATATCATAAAAACACCTCATGACAGCACATTAAATATATATGAAAATTCAAATTTTTCTATAGAGATACGTGAAATTTCTTGAAAATTATTAATCAAACAACTAGACTACCAAGGGTGATGGAGGAATTGGCATGCGATTTAAAAAGTACCTTTTAATTTCTGTTACGTTGTTGGCTGCATGTGAGCCGTTTTCGCACTCACGAGGAAATGTTACTGCAGAAGGTCAATTTAGATCGTTTATAATAGGGCAAACGACTATGGAAGACGTGTTGAGAAAATGCGGAACGCCTTCTTTGCACAAAAACAATTTTACGTGGATATATACTGGTGGCGTATCTGAAGAGACCTCATTCAAAGGTATCGAAATAAAAGATCGGGCTATAATTCGTTTGAGTTTTGACGCAAACAAAGTATTAAAAAATAAAGAGCTAATCCGCCCGTCGAACAATGTCTATCATTTTGATGAAGACACCACTGATCTTATGTCTAATCAAGAAGTAGAAAATCTTCTGAAGAAATCCAATGATTGAAATTCCTGAAATAAGCATAGTCTTACCTTGCTATAACGAATCAGAGACAGTTGATTCTTTCTTTGAGAAGATTGTCCCCATTCTAAACGAATTATCATCAGCTTACGAAATCGTATGCATAAATGATGGAAGTAAAGATGACACACTAGATAAATTAGTAAAAATTAAAGAAACGGTTCCACAAATCAGGATTGTAGACTTTTCAAAAAATTTTGGAAAAGATGCCGCTATGTCAGCAGGATTGGATTTCTCCCGTGGAAAGTGCGTTATTCCTATGGATTGCGATTTACAAGATCCGCCTGAGCTGATCCCCGAAATGGTGAGAATTTGGAAATCTCAAAATGTTGATGTTGTTTTAGCCAAAAGAGAAGATCGATCTGAAGATTCTCTGGCCAAAAGACTGACAGCATGGTTGTTTTATAAATCCTTCAATCAGTTTTCAGATTTAGAAATACCTGAAAATGTAGGAGACTTCCGCCTCATGGATCGCAAAGTTGTGGATGTCGTGAAATCGTTCCATGAAAGGAAAAGATTTATGAAAGGATTGTTCGCTTTAGCCGGATTTCGGTCTGCTTATGTAGGCTACAAAAGACCTGAACGAGCCGAAGGGCAATCGAAATGGAACTATTGGAAACTTTGGAACTATGCATTAGACGGCATTACTTCATTTTCAACATTCCCCTTAAAGTTATCAACATATTTCGGATTGATTGTTACATTATTAGCCTTCCTTCGTGGTGGCTGGATTATGATTCGAACGATGATTTTAGGTATCGATGTTCCAGGGTATGCTTCATTGATGACTGCTATTTTATTTTTTGGAGGAGTTCAGTTAATCAGTCTCGGAATTATTGGAGAATATCTTGGGCGTATTTATCTTGAAACAAAACAGCGTCCTTTGTATGTTGTAAGACAAACTCTATAAATGATCAGAAAACTAAAGCTAAACCTCTACTAAAAACAATAAAACAGTCTGCTATTTCTGATTTTTTTTGATATAAGAGTATACTTCTTTAGCCGCATGCGACCTATCAACTTTCAACGACTTGATTACCTTTGTAAAAGCATTTTCCTGTTGATACTTTAAGTCAGTATTAAGTAAATTTTCGACTGATTCAAAAATTTTCTGAGGCGTACAGTCATCTTGTAAAAGTTCCGGCACAATAGGTTTCCCAGCCAAAATATTGACTAAGCAAACATAAGGAACTTTTATAAGCCACTTCACCAACTTATAAGTAATAAAGGATGTCTTGTAGATAGCCACAAACGGCAACTTCATCTTAGCTAACTCCAATGTAACCGTTCCAGAAGCCGCTACTGCAACATGAGACAAATTATAAGCTTTCACCTTTTTCATCTTTTTTGTAGAAACCGTTGGCTTATATTTCCAGTTCTCAACATATTTCTTTATTAAAGGAGCAACCGTTTTCACAGTCGGAAGATAAAATCTGACTTCAGGATGCTTTTCGATCATCATTTCAGCAAACTTTTTAAAAATCGGCATATGATGTTCAAGCTCTGATGGTCTACTTCCTGGCAATAAAGTTATTGTCAAATCTTTCGACTTCAAACTGTCATCTCTTATCATGTCATCATCAGAAGCAATAGGATGCCCAACAAATGCTGTATTTATTTTATAATCCTTATAAAATTCCTTTTCAAAAGGAAACAAAACCAACAACTTATCAATGAACTTGTGTAAGTTTTTTGCTCTCCACGATCTCCATGCCCAAACAGGAGGCGAAACATAATGTACAACTGGAATATTTGGTTGTCTCTTCTTCACTAATTTATCAACTCGATGAGTAAACGAAGAAGAATCTATCGTTATAACCACATCCGGTGCATAATGAACAATAGTATCTGCTGTTTTCTTTATGAGATCTTTTATATAAAAGATCTTTCCAATAACTTCCCAAATCCCGATTATAGATAGCTTTGATATAGGATACAAATTTACTATTCCAGCTTCTTCCATGCACGGACCACCAACTCCAACAAATTCTATATCGTCATCAATCTTCTTCAGATCTTTTATCAAACGACCTCCGAGATAATCTCCCGAAGCCTCCCCAGCAACTATAAATACCCTATGCTTTTTACGAATCTTAACAGCTTGAAGAAAAAGACCATATTCATCAACTTTTTTCAGAACTTCTTCCTTATCCAAAATGATGGTCCGGTCCGCTTCGACAACGATTCCCCGAAAATTATGTCTATGCAAATTCTCTATAGTCTGAACTCCGATAACCGGAAGATCCATCCGAAAATCCTGTTGAGGTTTTGAAGTTTTTACTAAAATTCCATCAAAACACCTATCAATAAGAGCATCCGTTCCACTTCTATCCTCCTTCGAGATCACGCTATCTCCAGAAACCACAATACTTTGACCGATATCTTGAATTCCCAATATTTGAGATTCTTTGATACCTATTTCAATTTCCGCTTGCTCTTCCTCTGTAGGTTTACGTTCGGAAAAAATTCCCTCAGAAAAAAATACCCCCTTCAACAAATTTGTTCCAGAAATCAGTTCAATGCCATTCTCTTTTAAAAAGTCTGATATTGCTCGTAATAAGGCATCATCACCAGCCCCAAACAAAACTTTCCACAATCTAGCTAAGCACTTCACGCCTTCCAGGTCTAAGGATAGATCCCAAAGTTCAGGTCTCTTAACGTGTCCAGCAAAAACAACCTTTTTTACGCGATTTACTTTCAGAAAGCGTAAAACCTTACCAACTTGTCCTAATTTAAAAGCAATCTTCGGAACATCAGGATAAACTGAGGAATGACTATAATCATCAATGAAAAGAAGACAGAAATCCTTCCCCTGTCTTTTGCAAGAATCAATAACTACTTTAGGATACTCACCCTTTCCGCAAAATATACCAATCATTATTTCCCTTTAGGTAAACAATACGACCTATTACTCTTATATCTCATAAAGTTTACTATTTCTTTAACGCCATCAAAATGTTGTAACTTTTTTTCAGCGTTATTAATGTTCTCTGACAAAACATTATCTCCGAAGAAAATAATCTGATATGCTTCGCGAATAGCGACAATTTCCTCACGAGAAAAATTTGCTCTCTTCAATCCCAAAACATTGACATCGTAAAGATGTCCACGCTCACCTTTTACTGCTCCGAAAGGAATAACATCTCTTTCAACTCCTGTCATACCGCCTATTATCGCATTATGACCTATTCTTACGAATTGATGAACAGCAGAAAGTCCCCCTATTATTGCATGATCTCCAACCTCGACATGCCCTGCTAGAGTTGCATTATTCGCTAAAACCGTATTATTTCCGACAACACAATCATGAGCTACATGAACTCCAATCATTAGCAAATTGTTATCTCCAATAACCGTTTGCATTGCTCCGCTCTCAGTTCCAGGATGAACTGTAACATACTCACGAATCGAATTGTTTTTTCCAATAATAATCTTTGACTTTTCTCCATGAAATTTCAAATCTTGAGGACGAAATCCTATAGCTGCAAACGGAAAAATCTGTGTACCTTCCCCAATGTAAGTATCACCTTCCACACAAACATGAGACATAATTTTGACATGATCTGCTATCTCAACACCGTCACCCACAACAGAATAAGCTCCAATTTCTACGTTACTTCCTATCTTAGCACGATCGGAAATAATAGCAGTCGAATGAATCATTGTTTATTGTCCTCTAAAACTATCATTGCTGTGAACACAGCTTCTGTTACCAAGGAACCATTAACATAAGCCTTGCCTTTAAATCGCCAAACATTTCCGTGACTCTTTTCCTTCAAAACGTGAAGATGCAAAACATCGCCTGGCTCAACTAATTTTCTAAACTTTATCCCTTCCATGGACATAAAATAAACCAATCCGCCCTTATCTTCCAGGTTCATAGTCTTCGACACGACTACTCCCGCCGTCTGTCCCATTGCTTCAACAATTAAAACCCCTGGCATAATAGGACGTGTAGGAAAATGCCCTTGAAAAAACGGCTCATTACAAGTCACACATTTTATCCCAACCGCACTTTCTCCCAACTTTAAATCTTGAACTCTGTCAATCAAAAGCATTGGATATCTGTGAGGCAAACACTTCTTTATCTCATTAATATCCAAACTTAATAATTCTTCCGACATAAAACACTCCCTATTTTTTCTTTCGAGTTACGGACATTTTTAAAAAGGCCGCTTGTCTCTTCCAAATTCCAGCATCCACAGCAGGAATACCACCGACGATTTTTCCCGGTTCCACACTGGATGCAATTCCACTTTTTGCTGCAGCGATAGCACCGTCTCCTATTTCGATATGTCCAGCAACACCAACTTGCCCTGCAAGAATTACACCATTTCCTATCTTGGAACTTCCAGCTATGCCGACTTGAGAAACCAAAATAGACCCATTTCCAATCGTCACATTGTGAGCGATCTGAACCAAATTATCAATAATTGTATCGTTTCCGATTACTGTATCTTCGATACTTCCCCTGTCTATGGTTGTGTTTGATCCGATTCGTACTCTGTCTCCGATAATAACTCGCCCTAACTGCTTAACGTAAACCATTTGTTTACCCGTCGGAATAATTCCAAATCCAGACTCCCCTATCCGCGCTCCCGAATTGATTATAACATTACAACCAATGATACTATGAGAAATCGTAACATTGTTTCGAATCAATCCATTGTCTCCGATTTTACAACCTTTCTCGATAACTGTATTATTTCCAATAACAACATTATCTCCAATCTCAACATCGTCTTCAATTTTTACGTAGTCTCCAATATAACATCCCTTTCCAATTTTCGATGTCTCGCTTATAATCGCGGTCTGGCAAATATGAGATAAATGCTCGTCAGGATGATATAAAACAGAAAGTGCTTTCGCGTAACTAATCATAACATTAGGAGCAACCAGAGCCATAACGTTTTCTGGTACTTCAGAAAGATCCGCCTCCGTAACAATCACCGCTCCTGCTTTGGTTTGTTTTAAATCACCTCTGTATTTTTTATTACCAAAAAAAGACAGATCTCCTTCTGCTGCATGCTTCAATGTTGAAACTCCAGTTATCACAAAATCCCTGTCTCCAAAAACTTTGAACCCGCAAATGACCGCTAACTCAGTCGCTTTAATTTTTTTTATTTCCCCAAAAAATCGTTTATCTATCATCAATTACCTCTCTGGACTTTTGCTTATATGTACCTTTATCTCAGGAATCTTGTCATCTAACCTTTTAACTGTTTCCTCAGTAATATCTGGACACCCCGAAGTACCATAAACAACAACATCAGAAAGCATTATCAAAGTATACCCTTTCTCATCAGCGATTTCTTTTACAACTTTTTGAATCTCTTTTTCGAGAACTTCAATAGCAGATCTATAGGCAGATTGAATTTGATGTCTTTTTTCCTTTGTCATGTCGTACAAAATAACTTGTAATTCCTCAACCTTACGCTCATCAGATCCAGTTTTGGCATCGGAATCCATTTTCTTTATGCTATTCTCTAATTCTAAAAGATCTTCCTTGGACTTATTATTAATTTCCTCTATCTGCTTATCAATACTTTGACCTGCTTTCGAATTTCTCGCGATAGCCCTCAAGCTTATGACGGCCAACCTTACTCCTACTTGTGAATTCCCTTGTATAACCGACTTTTCAACCGAATTATTTTGACAGATATTTTGATCTTTTGCCCCCACATCCGAAATCTGAAGCATGCCCCAAAAAACAAAAAACAAAGACCTGAGAAAATCCATCACATCAATCCCGTTAACGTAAATACTTGTTTATCATCAAAGTGCTTTTTTTTCAGAGCAAACCCAAAAACAAAAGACATAGGCATACCGAGAGGACACTTTGCCCACTCTATTGCAACACCTGTAGATATTCTGACGGCGCTTGAATCATGTACTCGGGTCTTCGAATATTTACTCCCCCAAGCACTTCCAAAATCTAAGAAAGCAACACCATTTATCCCCATTTCTTTCGTAGACAATGGAGCTTTCAACATCAAGCTTACAGTCCAATACTTATTACTTCCTAAACTGTTCCCTTCCGCGTCCCTTGCGTAGATCTCCTTGCCATTCTTATCACAAACAACTTCCCCTGAATCAATTTCTCTTGCCCCAACACCGTAAGAATTAAATCCTCGCATTGAGCTACCTCCGCCAAGAGTAAACCTATCACCGCTCCTGGTATTGGAAATTTCTTTGATATACCCTATTTGTCCATTCAATACGAAAGTAATCTTTTCAGTAACAGGACGATACATATTACCTTCCAATATATTTTTGAAATATTTCACATTTCCCAAAAGACCTGAATAAGCGTTGGTCATAGACAAATCATACCCGTATTTCGGATCATAAGGATTATCGACATTAAAGTAAGTCAAAACCGAGGATAATTCGCAATTTGTATACTTTCCATATTCTTCCTGCCTGATATCTTTATTTCTAAACTTAACAATTTTTCCATCCGAAGTAGTGTATGTATCAGGGAGATCATTAGTCCACTTTTTCAAATTTCTGTCCCAAAACTTTTTTTTGTTAAACGAGACAGAATAACCAACACGGTGTATCAAATTTTCATTAATCGCATATCGAATATAAGGTGCTACATAAAACGAACGAAGAGACGATCTTTCAAATTTTTTACGATTAATATCACTCAAACCAACCTTAATTCCCGCTCCGATGTTTTGATCGAAAAACCTTGGATCGAACAGGTCGATCTTTGCTCCGTGATATTGTTGCATCCACATAACATCAGTGGACAGAACTTTTCCTGTTCCCATAAGGTTATTCTCAACAAATCCGACAAATCCTCCGACCCCATCAGAATCGTTAACACTCAAACCAAACCTGATCTGAGCAGTAGAATCCTTTTCTTTCACCGAAAACACAACTACTTTTTTATCTTCAGACGATCCATCCTCTTCACGAACCTGCACATCATCGAAATAATCCATTGCTTTTAATTTGTCCACGCTTTTTTGAATTTTGTAGGCATTTAAAGCATCTCCCTCGTGAACAGATAACTCCCTACGAATAACTTTATCCAATGTACGAGTATTTCCGACAATCTCTATACGATCCACAAAGACTTTCTTGCTTCTCACTATCCGATAAAAGACATCTGCCAAATTCTTTTCTTTATCGTATTGAATATCCACAACCACATTGATAAAAGAATTACCTTTCAGAGAAACTTCTTTACGAATTCTATCTCTTATCTCATATATCAATGACTCATTATATATATCTTTAGGCTTAAACTTTATGTAGCTTCTGTAGTCGTCTGCTTTTATATCAGATATGTCCGACTCTAAAGAAATGCGCCTTATATCATATTTATCGCCTTCATCCATAATAAAAGTGCAAAAATGAGACCGCTTATCATTACTCATTTCAGCATGGCTTGAAGTTACTGCAAAAAAAGGAAATCCCTTACTTTTATAGAATCTCGTAATGGCTTCTATATCTACATCAACTTTGTCTTCACGATAAATCTGACTATCCGAATCCCAGAAACGCCAAACCCGTGCCTCCTTCATTGACATAACTTCTTTCAATTGATCATCAGAAAATGTCTTATTTCCAACGAAAACAATTTTAGATATCGTTGTCTTTCGACCTTCTTTTATATTAAAAACAATATCAATCTTATTTCCTGTACGTTCTATACACTGAGGCTTAATCTCAGAAAAATAAAATCCCCAAGCTTTATAAGCCGATTGCAAATCTGCAAGGACATCCTTAACAACGTGGTTACTGAATAATCTTCCCTCACCTAATCTACCATTTACAACACTATTCAGCATTTCATCAGTTCCGGAATCATTTCCTTCAAAAACAACCTTATCAACCATTGGTTTTTCTTCAAGTTTTATTATCAACTTCCTCCCCTGCTTGAAAAAGCTTACATCTGAAAAAAAATCCTTCCCATACAAATTTTTTATACTTTGATCTATATCCTTCTTGCCATAATTTTTCTTAGGCTTTATGGTAACAGCATCCGCAATAGCAGCTTCTTCTACTCTATCTAAACCCTCGAATTCAATTTGTTCAACAACATCAGCAAAAACCACCGAACTAACACTCAAAGACAACAAAACACCAGGTAAAACTTTCATTTACTACCTCTTAAAAATAAAATTGCTAACCGTCTCTATATTTAAAATATCATTTACAGTTGTAATTAACATCAAAAATATCAAAAAAATCATACAAGCTATCATTAGATATTCCTGTAATTTTTCATTAAGTTTTTTTCCGCTGATTTCCTCTATGAAACATATAAATATGCGCCCTCCGTCCAAAACTGGTAACGGAAACAAATTTATAAATCCCAAATTTAGCGACAGCATTACAGTAAACATAATCAATTGAATGAAATTTCCAGATTGAGACAAATCCCCCGCGACCTTGGTCATCTGGACTATTCCTCCGAAATTATCAATGGATGATTTTCCAGAAAACAATCGCGAAAATACACTGAACATTTCAACTGTCGCATTCCAACAATCTTTCAGAGCGATTTTTACAGAATCAACGAACCCCGATTTTACGTAGATCGGATCTCCCCTACCTATTCCAATCAGTTTCGTCTTTCTAGCCGATCCCCAAGGCTTTTTCGTTTCTGTAATTTCAGGTTTAACATCAATATTTTGAATCACACCGTCACGTTCCACAGTGAACTTTATTTTTTCATTATCAGAAAAAGCTATTCCGATGCTAATATCTCTAAATCTTTCGACCTTTTTACCATCAACAAATAAAATTCTGTCACCAGATTTGATACCACTTTGTTCCGCTGGACTGTTTTGCTTTACGAAGGAAACAACAGGCTCATACTTCGGAAGTCCGTAAAATAAACTCAGGAAAACAATAACCACAAATGCATAAATATAATTAAAAAAAGGTCCGCAAAAAGCTATCCAAATTTTCGCCCAATTGCTTTTCGCGTAGAACGATTGTCTTTTTTCTTCCTCAGATAATCCCTCAAGAGACTTTTTATCTTCCGTCATCGAAGAAGCATCGCCATCTCCAAGCATCATCACATATCCACCAATCGGAAAAGCAGAAAACCTCCAACGTGTACCTTGCTTATCGGTAAATCCAAATAACTCAGGTCCCATTCCCAAAGAAAAAGTGGAAATTTTCACCCCCATTTGTCTAGCTGCCTGAAAATGACCATATTCATGAACAAACACAATGACATTTATTATCAAAAAAAACGACAAGAAGTAATATATAAAACTCATGACATCCTACAACAAAATATCAACAAGAGAAAAAACTATAGATACTGCTAACAAGCTATCTAAACGATCAGAAAGTCCGCCATGTCCTGGAAAAAGTTTCCCCATATCTTTTACGCCAATATGACGTTTAAATGAAGATTCCAGCAAATCTCCAAATACTGCAGACAATATCAGTAACTCCACAGTAAAAAACTTTAGATAAAAAACTGATTCTCCTGCTGTATCAATAAAAAAGAGGTGTTTTATAAAAAACACGCACAAATTAGCAAGAAAAACTCCCCCAAAAAAACCTGACCAGGTTTTATTAGGACTGATCTTTGGGCACAACTTCGGACCTTTAAAAAATCTTCCAAAAAAATATCCACCCATATCAGTAAAACTCGAGACACAAATAAGAATGATACATCCCATAGGACCGAAAAATTGTCGGCAATACATAAATGACTTGATTCCGCAAAAACAAAATATCAAGGCAAAACCACGCAAAACATAATGCCCTTTAACTTTCGGAGAAAGTATCTCAAATGCCATTACAAAATACGCAATCCAACACAAAATTCGGAAATTACTCTCTGAAAGCAGAAGCACTAACGCAATCATAGGCGCAAACAAAAAACCAGACAAAACTCTCTTCAGAAGATCATAATTGAAAAATAATTTTTTTTCTTTTACCACTTCACTTACCATAACGTCTCTTTCTTTTGGAAAAATCATCTATAATGAACTCGATATCTTTTTCATCCAAATCCGGCCAAAACTTATCTAAAAATATCAATTCACTGTAAGCTATTTCCCACAACAAAAAATTACTGATGCGTCTTTCACTAGTCCTAACAATAACATCAGGATAAGGAACTCCCGGCAAATCCAGATAAGATTCAAACTTTTGCTCATCTATATCATCTATTGCAATTTTTCGATCCAAAACATCTTTTGCAATTTTCTTTGTTGCGCGAACTATTTCTTCTCTTCCTGAATAACTGACTGCACATATGAACGTAATTTGATCGTTATTTTTCGTTTTTTCTTTCAGTTTTAAAAGCTTTTCCTGCAGATCTGGAGATAACCTTTTTATGTCTCCGATAACTTCAATTTTCACCCCATTATCATGCAAAAACCCATCGGCATCTTCAAACAAAGAGCTAAACAAATCCATCAAATAAGCCACTTCATTATCAGATCTATTCCAATTTTCTGAAGAAAAACAAAAAAGAGTCGCATATTTTATTTTATGCTTGATCAATGAAAGACAAAGCTGCTTTACCCTATCAAAACCGGCTCTATGACCGATTAAAGTAGACACCGCTCCGTGAACCCTTGCCCAACGTCGATTTCCATCAGGAATAAACCCTATATGCCGCAGGTCTGAATTTTTACCTGAATTTGGTCCCGTAATCGACATCAATTAAACCTTCATTATTTCTTTTTCTTTTACCTCTAAAGCTGCATCGATTTTTTTCACATATTCATCAGTCATTTTTTGGATATTATCTGAAAGCTTCTTTAACTCGTCCTCAGTAATTTCCTTGTTTTTTTCCTGTTTTTTTGCGTCATCCATTCCTTCACGACGAACATTTCGAATTGCAACTTTTGTTTGCTCCGCATATTTTCCAGCCAACTTACAAATCTCTTTTCTTCTTTCTTCGCTCAGCTCTGGAACAGCTATACGGATCAATGGACCATCAACCATCGGACTTAAACCTATCGAAGAATTTCTAATTGCAAGTTCTGTCGGCTTTATCAAAGAAGAATCCCAAACCTGCACTGTCAACAATCTTGCTTCTGGAGCACTGACTGTTCCAACCTGCTGCAACGGAACCATATTTCCGTAAGCTTCAACCATAATGCTGTCTAAAATGGATACAGACGCCCTACCCGTTCTAAGCCCGCTAAAATCTCTCAACAGATTTTCAAAACTGGCCGTCATTTTTTTTCTTAATTTTTCTAACACTTCTTCCTCCAAACTTAAACTATAAGAGAATACCTACCTGTCCCAAGCAAAACTTTCTCCAAATTACCTTTTTCTTTTAAAGAAAATACAATCATCGGTATATTATTTTCCTTCGCCAAAGTAATTGCAGTATGATCCATAACTTTTATATTCCTATCAATAACTTCATCGTAGGAAAGCTTTTCCAAAAACGCCGCACTAGGATTTTTTACAGGATCAGAATCATAAACTCCATCAACTTTTGTTGCTTTTATAAAAGTTTCGCAATTGGTTTCCAAAGCACGTAAAACTGCTGCTGTATCTGTAGTGAAATAAGGATTCCCAGATCCTGCTGCACAAATAACTACTCGTCCCTTATCCAAGTGACGCATTGCTCTTCTTTGAATATATGGTTCACAAACACTCGGCATATGAATCGCTGACATAACTCTTGTATCAACGCCCAGTCTTTCAAGAGAATTTTGAAAAGCGATGGAATTCATCACAGTTGCTAACATTCCAATATTATCAGCAGCAGCTCTATGCATTCCATAAGCAGCGGCGGAAACACCTCTAAAGATATTTCCGCCCCCGATTACTATACATACCTCTATGCCGAAATCGCGAATGCCTTTCACTTCTTCGGCGATTCGATCTATGGTCTTAACATCGAGACCATATTCCAAATCCCCCATGAGAAACTCACCAGAAATTTTCAACAATATTCGATGAAAATCCTTAAGCATGAGACCTTCTTAGCTTAATTGAGCCGCTACTTCCGCAGCAAAATCAACTGACTGCTTCTCTATACCTTCTCCTAAGACAAATTTTTTGAATCCAACGATTTCAATTTTTGCCCCAAGATCTTTTTCCGCTTGAGCGATTACGTCCTTAACTTTTGAAGTTCCGTCGATCACGAAAATCTGTTCTGTAAGAACAACTTCTCCGTAAAACTTGCTTAAACGACCTTCAACAATCTTCTGAATAAACTCTTCTTTCTTTCCAGAATTTCTCGCCTGCTCTGTAACAACATCACGCTCTCTAGCAACCACCTCAGGATCCAAATCAGATACATTTACCGATTTCGGACTTGCAGCCGCAATATGCATCGCGATTTTCTTTCCCAACTCCTGCAATTTGGATTTATCTGCAGTAGATTCCAAAGCAACCAAAATACCGATCTTTCCCAAATCATCAGCAATTTTGTTGTGGACGTAAGAAGCGATTACTCCCTCATTTACCGAAACATGAGAAACTCTACGCAATCCCATATTCTCACCGATAGTTGCGATTAAATTCGTCAACTCTTCGGAAACATTACGACCTGTTTCTGGGTAATCCAAATTTTTCAAAGCTTCAAGGTCAGCATCATTTTTCGATGCTATTTCAACAACCGTCGAAACATATTTCTGGAACAAATCGTTACGAGCAACGAAATCTGTTTCAGCATTAACCTCGAGAACTGTTCCTTTATTACCGTCGACATAAAGACCAACCAAACCTTCAGCTGCCACTCTTCCTGATTTTTTAGCTGCCGCAGAAAGCCCCTTCTTGCGAAGCCAATCGATAGCTTGTTCAACATCACCTTCGCATGCAACAAGAGCTTTTTTACAATCCATCATACCAGCACCGGTACGATCTCTTAATGCTTTTACTTCACTAGCTGTAATTTCTGCCATAATTCTATTTCTCCTAATAATTATTCAGCAACAACTTTTACTTCTTCGGCTGCAATATCTGTAACAACGGGATTTTCCAATGCCCCAACATCAACCCCCGATGAAGTCAACCCCTTTTGAATTCCATCGATAATTGCAGTCTCCA
>JAZLGP010000015.1:0-7891 GCA_045616365.1 Alphaproteobacteria bacterium
AGAGCTGCTCCGATAGTAATTAACAGTTGATTCTTATTTTCCGCCATCTTTTTGCAGTTCCCTTAAAGCATCCAGCCATGAAATAAATTCTTCACTATCCATCTCAAGCCATTCTGAAATTCCACCCTTAGAGTGAGAGGCGATAATTAATACCGCCTTTCTTATTTCCAGATCGTCCGCTATGCTAAAAAATCTTTTAGCCAGTTTTGAATCTTGAGATAATCTCTCAAATCTAAGTCTTCAACCGACTCGATCGGCAGCTCCGACAAGTTCGCAATCAAATTGACTTCACGCTCCGCCTCAGACACGTTCTTCTTATTTGAAATTAACAAGTCACGAACTTTCGGTTGCCTCAGAGAAATTTCATTAACTTCGACACCATCCACCTTTATCGAACTATTTAATTTTATTTTTTTCATTTTTCCTCTCCTTTAAATTTGCAAAATCTCTTTTATTTTCGACAATTGATCGCTTCCATTTACATTGCGAATCATATTGATCGGATCAATCTCAATTAACTCAACTCCATCAATTGTGAGCTTGTAATAATTACAAGCAACAGAGCACTTGAGAGTTGCCTTTTCCGCTGGCTTCCATGAATCAAAGTCCATTTCTTTAAAATAACCACGAACATTAATAACAACTGGAGAAGTTTCTCCTGTGCCTTGCAATGCACCTCGAATGGTTAAGGCAAATTCAGAGCCGTTAGTCAATCCAAAAAGTTTGAACAATTCTTTGTCGTACTCTGAAAAAGTAAGATCCATCTCCAACTTTTCAAGCCCCATATCGATTTCAACCGGAGCAGACATGCCCGCTCCTTGATATTCCTCAGTTTTAAGTGTCAGCTTCGGCAAAGTGATTTCATCTACTCGACCGGCATAGCCTCGACCGTCTACGAACACATTAAAATTCTTTAAAATTTTAGGTAACATAATCTTTCCTCCTTATTGCGCCAAATTTTCTATCAAAACCGTTTCAATATCTTCATTGTTCAAGTATGCCCGAAAGGTTACTTGCTCCGCTGGGTAAGCCGGAGTGAATTCAAAATCGAAGTAAACTTTTCCTTCTACGATATTGGAGGCTGTGTTTAGCTCTCTGTTTGCTACGCACTTTCCCGCAAGAATCGCTCCTTGAGATTTTAGGGCAGCCAAGAAAGCATTTACGCTCCCCGTTACATCAGTCAGATAATTCTTCACAACGTTTCGATCAACTGCCCATAAATGAGATTGCAAAATCGAATCCGAAATAACATCGGCTGTCCTTCTTACGCACAGGAATTGATAAGATCCTTCTCCCGCGGTTGATCTGTTTCCCCAAAGTTTGTATCCATTCTGATTAATTATGGTCGTTATTTTTTGTTCGTTCAGATAATTTGCTCGACACGAACCATCTCCCAAAGCAAAATCAATCGGCTTGCTTAATCCAACAATTCCGTTAATTGCTTTATTTGAAGGCGACACCCAGAAACCATTATCGTTATCAGTTTTCGCGATAACTCCAGCAACATAAGGACTTGCCGGCACTAATTCGTTTTTAATATTTAGCACTTGTGGGTACACAGCATAGATCCTTTCACTCGCACAATCAGATACAAACCTGATCAAATTTTCGTTTGTTTCATCGGCTGGACAATCCGCAACAACGATAGCTCTCAAACGATTTGCAATTATATTGAGTTCGGTAACGACCTCTGTCGTAGAAAATCCCGGAGCAATTAAAATTCTCGGATCAACACCCAGCGTACTTTTTGAAGCCAAGAAAGAATAAACTCCAGAATAGTTACCATCAGCAGAAACAGATCCAATGACATTATTTATTGTAGCTTCTGCCGCAGTAGTGGAATCTTCTCCTGCTCCACTCGCCTCACCTTCCGCAACTCTAACGACAACTACCATAGCACCCGTCTGGGCAAGAATGCCCTCTAAAGCAGCAGGCAAAGTCCCCTTACTTCCAAGCTTTGCCGATTCTGTATATGATCCTGCAATTAATACCGGAGTATTCAGTGGAAAACTACCTTCAACCGCATCTGGAGCAGTTCCTATCACACCAATAACAGAACTTGAACTAGTTTTAACTCTGTTAATTCCCTCATTAATTTCAGTAACCGTTACGCCATGAATAAAGTTAGTCATTTTTCTTACCCTTCTTCTTACCCTCTATTTTGATTTCTAAAATTTTATCCGCCATTTCCGTGAGCGATGCTCCTTCCTTTACTGCAACTCCTTTTGAAATTATCGCTTTTCGGATTTTCTCTTTTACTTCTTGAAATCGTTCTACCGTTTTTGAAATTTCCATTCTTCCTCCTAATATTCTTGAATTAATTCCTTGATAATCAAATCCCATCTTGCAAACGTCAGTACACTCGAATCGGGATTTGATATATTTAACCTGTAAAATTTGTACGATTCATTATGTGTTAATTCGTGTGTTCGTAATTCGCTTGCCGAAAATGTATTACTGTTTGAAACAGAAAATAGTTGAGTCCACGTGCTGCCATTATTTGAGCCAAGTAAAGTTTAATTACGCGGAGCTGCCACACGCCATCCGTCACTTCTTGCTCCAATACTAAAGCGATTTATAAATTTCGCCACCGGTAACTCAACTTGTATCCAGCCTGAGGTTTCTCCGCTTAACTCAAAGCGAGTATCAAATCTCTTATCAAACAAGTATATTCTTTTATGGCTTGAATGTTCCGTGCTTGAAGATAATCTGTAAACTCCATCCAAACCAGAAGTCGTATCAGAGGTCATTGTCGGAACAATATAATCATATTGATCGATATTTCTCTTGTAATCGTAAGAAGTTTTAGCGAACTTTATTTCAGATATAGTTAAGTCCCACGAACCGTTACACCTGGAAATCAATATTCGATAATACAAATACGCTGTTTCATTTTCAAAAACGAATTTCTGAGGTTCATTATCGTTAGTCCAGACCGTATCAGAGAATTCTTCTATAGTATTCCAGGCTTCCCCATCATTACTTCCCTGAATCGACCAATCTTTCGGAGCCCCACCAACATAAGCCGCAATCGAAACAACGTTACATATCATCGGACTAGGCATTTTCACTTGCAACCAAGACTCATCTTGACCTCTAGCAGCCCATCTAGTTCCAGAATTATTATCAAACGCATAAAAAGGCGCATATCCACCGTCGTACTGAGTACTTGCAGATACCTCATACCCATCTTGCGAATTCGAAGACAATGTAGGCACTAAATTATTAACATTATGTTTTCCAATACTTTGATTATACAACTTAAATCCACACAGCCCCCACTGAGATGCTGTACTATTAGTACCTAGACACGTAAATTTATAATATTTGTACGCGGTCTCATTTTTAAAATCGAAAAATACAACGTTGTTATCGTAAGCCCAATAGCTACCTAGATGACCGCGCTCTAATAATAAAGTCCAAGTTTCATCATCGTTCGAGCCTTCCAACTTAAACCAGTTCGGATGCCTGTCACCATAAAAACCGTAATATTCCCCAGTTCCTCTAAAATGTAGCTCCAAAACATTCGCTATTTTAGCATCCGCAAATTCGTACTTAATCCAATCATCACCCGTTTTATCCATTTTAAGTAACGTGCTACAGTTTGTATCCGTCAAATCCGCAGCCGAGCCAGAAGTTATATTATTCGCAGTCATTGTTACTGAGGTTCCGATATTTGATGACATATATGGAGTAAGTAAAGTTATTTCACTCTCATTGTTATCAATTTGAGTCCCCCACAGAGTTATACCTCGAGGACCATTTAATTCATTCGTATAACCTATATTAATTTCAAAAATTCTAAAGCATCCTTTTATATCGGTGTAAACTTTTTCTTGAATAATCTCGTTAGTTTTATAAATAAGAGTTGTCCAAGTTTTTCCATCTACGCTCGCTTTTACTGAAAATTCAGTCATAGGAACTTCACGATTCCAACTTATATACTTCACATAATCAACACAAACCAAAGTTTTAAATTCAAAGCGAACACATGGAGTAGCCGTCCATCCGTCGCTATAGTCTCTTACCAACTCCCACGGAATCCAACTACCTCCTTTCGGACAAGTAACCCTCATATTATCGCTAATTAATACCTTATCTCTAGGAGTTAACAACTGAGGTTCTGGACAATCTAAACGGGATACAACAACACTGTAATATGGTACGCCCATTTTTTTTGTTACACACAATCTAGTTGTACCTCTATTTACAGTTAAGTCTTGAGATATCGGAGTTACAGTATCTTTAAAATGGATAAGATGCGTACCATCAGAAACTATTTCCAAAATAAATGACATATCTGACTTTGGATCAAAATTAAAATTAAACGAAAACACAATATCGTTAGTAACAAGCGCTCTATAAATAAGCGTTTTTTCTTCTAGATCAACATTCCCATTAAAAACACCTTTTGACTGACTCAACTTATAAATTATCTCTGCATCCGCCATATCCGCCAACCCCATTGCTCCATCAGAGTTTAATTGAAACTCCTTACCTAATTTTATAACTCCAAAATTTGCGTTACTTGCCTTTGAAATCTCTTGCGCTGAAATCGTCCCATCTGTTATTTCAATTCCATTTCCTGCCTTAACAGTACCAAATCTACTTTTACACGCAGTTTTTATTTCTTTTGCTGAAATTATTCCTTCAGTTATTGTTATACCTTCACCGGCTTTTACCATACCGTAGTTTACATTTGTCGCAATATTCGGAGTTTTATAAAATGACTCTATAACATCGTTCAAGACTATAGATTCATTACCACTACTTTCAAAGTTTCCGTTAATCTGTTGATTAATAACACTATTTTTAGGCAAAGACTCATCATTATTTATTTCAGAATCATCTGAAAACACATGACATTGACCACAATTGCCATTCTCCTCATTTGACTTTATAACTATTCCGCCCTTCGAAATATCAAAAATTTCTCCATAAGCCACATCAAAAGAGAAATCTGATTTCTTTAAATTACATTGCCCCGCAATACCACCAGAAGCTCCGCCACCATCGACACAAGTAACCCCATCTCCACTGCTGTTAACAGTCAAAAAGCGATTCGGAGCTATATCGTGTATTTCTCCGTCTTCAATTTCCGCATTAATTAAACTTCCGCTTAATCTACCAACCAAATAAGAAATATTTTGAGCCGACTCACCGACAGAACAAATATCATCATCAATTTGCTGCAGAGTAACAGCAAGCTGCTCTATATCTTCAACAACATTATTATGCTTATTAGGCAGTTTATACATACAGCAACCCTAAACCTCTAAAGCCGCAATACGCGCCTCAAGCTCTTTTAATTTCGCATACAATGCAGTATCTTCCACAACCCAAACATGAGCATTTTTTATAGAAACGCACCTGAATCCGTAAACTATATTTGTATCTGATATTGTTGTAATTATAGTTTCACCATCCGACACACCCGAATATGTTTGATCTCCAAAACAAATTGCTATGTTTTTTCCCGCCTCAGAATTACCGACAATATTTATCGGCAATTTACTCGCAGAAACTCCAACAATTTCAAGTCGATCTCCTATTTTCGGATTCTTTGGAAACGTAAACTTTGTAGCCATGATTAATACTCCTTAATTACCGAGCCATACATTAAATTAATATTCGAAACAGACACACAATTCCCCTTATCATATGGAGTAACAACCAATTTGTAGTACTTATATGCCGTTGAATTATCTACTCTCCACTCCTTTTCTTCATTATTCGACCAAGCAGAAATTTCGGAATCATTTAATAATTCGTCCCAATGCTCGCTGTCGTTTGATCCGGAAAAACCCATTGTGCCAAAAGCCTGATAACAAAGACCATTGCGCGGAAAAACACGAATCATGTTGCAAACTGATTTTCTTGGTAATGTAATCAGAATTGTCGATACCGGAGAATCATAAGCCGTACTCCACGCACTACCGGAATTTCTATCGAAACATCTCCATATATCCCATCCTGAATCGAAGATACTGTTAACGGAAATCTCATATCCATCCTGAGAATTAGAACTCATAATAGGCAAAAGGTTATCAGTCTTATTTAAATATTTCTTATAATCCTTAACTATACGACCGAACTTCAGAACACCTATAGAAACAGTATTTCCTCCGTTATTAGCCGTAAAATAAAGTCGATAGTATCGATATGAGCCTTCATTGTCGAAATCAAACAACTTAGTTTCATTTTGAACGAACACTGCACCAGACTCAGAACTCAAAGTATCCCAATCCACTCCATCGTTCGAAGCCTGAATCGAAAAATCACGCGGAGCTTGATTATAATAACCGTCATTGCGAGAAGTTATCTCAATAGCGTTACAAACAACTGCCTCAGGAAACTTTATGCATATCCAATCAGGGGCGGAACCACTGGACGACCAACGAGTATTAGAATCTCCATCAAAAGCATAAAAAGCCGCATGCCCCCCATCCAGCTGAGAATTAGCAGAAGTCTCATAACCATCTTGAGTTGCACTCAACATTTTTGGTATGAAATTATCAATTCTTCGTATTCCATCTTCTATTTTAAACAATCTCCAGCGATATATTCTGCAATAATTTGCATCATCTGTTTCATGCACAGTTAACTTGTAATATTTGTATGCAGTTGTATTCTCAATAAAATATTGCTCTCCATGACATCTGCGCAGAGTCTGTTCGTATTGTCTTTCAACTAACAATGTCCATTCACTATCATCATTTGAACCTTCAATTTTGAACCATTTAGGAGCCAAATCCAAACGGTCATTACCATGCCCGAAATCAATGAAATCAACGACTTTGGCTTCGGGCAATTCATATTTAATCCACCAATCCTGATTTTCATCACGAGAACTAAACTGAGCATACTGACCTAAATCATTGTTGGTAATATTGTAAAGATTTCCCCCATCAACTCCGACATGAGAAGTCAGCTTGAATCCGTTAGTTGAATTAGTGAACATTCTCGGAGTTATTTTTCTCAACTCGAACAGTCGGTCATCTACATCATAACCGTAGAATTTAATGCGGCCAAAATACATGTTGTCGGAATGACGGAAACGATAATAGCGGTATAACCCCTTATTGTTCAGCTCTATGTTGTAGGTATCGCCCAATTTTTGATTTAAGACGCTGTATAACCTTACCCAATTAATACCGTCCTTAGACCCTTCGATATAAAAAAATCCAATAACCCAATCAGAACCAATTTTCGCGTTTATTCTTTGAACATAAGTGGATCTCATAAACTCTGTTTGCAATATGCCGTAGCCATCAGAAGAGATATAACTCCAATACCAATTCCCATCCGGATTAAAGTAATCACCGGCAGACCAAGCTCCATCCAAAATATTACATTTATAATTTTTCCCGATATCGTCTCCGCCGTTGTAAACCGTAAGATATTTTTCCGGGTATTCGTCCTGTTCGACCATAGTTGCATTCATAAAAGTTGTATTAAAATTCTTACTGAATCTTACGACCGTTTTTCCCGGAACTACCGCTGTGCATGGAATCTCCCACATAATTAGCTGCGAATCCGAAAATGAAATCACATGATTATCAGACGCATATAATTCGACATCAAAAGCTATATCATCCTGAGGAGTAATCAACGACCAGTCGAAAGTTATCACACTGTCTTCACTTATAAATAACCGATATCTTGCGCAATTCTCCTGAACAACAACAGTATTTCCGCTGCATACATTCAATCTGGCGGACTGATAAATGATCGGTTCAATATCTTCGGACAATTGAGCCAAACGCAATTCGCCGTTATTTCCAATCATGAAGTCGTCACTCAATTTTACTGTACCAAACTCTTCAGCAGTTGCTTGTTTGTACTCAGGCACGGAAATAACGCCTTTTGACACATCGATTCCGCCACCAAT
>JAZLGP010000016.1:0-2768 GCA_045616365.1 Alphaproteobacteria bacterium
ATCCGTCCTGCGAATATGCTTCCTGACAGAGCCGTGCCGCCGCTTCCTTTTTTACCTCACGCAATTTCTTGCCGTTCGCTCGTTCCATGGCATCGTCCGCTTGTACTAACCCAACTTCGGCAAAAGGCACTATATTTCCGCATGAAATCAACATTTTTAAGCGGAAATATAATTTTTTTTGAATTTTTTGAATAGTGCCTGTTTTTATTGTATTTTACTTGAAATATTCACAAATGCGTGCTATATTATAGAAAACTAAATGTATAAAACAATATTTAAGAGGCACTCTAATGTTTTTGAGAGTAAAAAAGAATAAAACTTCGTCTGTTTTGCAACTGGTGCAAAGCGTTTGGCATGCAGGTTCAACACCACGACAGAATATAATAGCTTCCTTTGGAAGTCTCAATGTTCCGAGAGAGTATTTTAAGGAAATTTCAAAGGATCTGACAAATTATTTTTCTAAAATGCCCTTGTCCGAAGATATCAATCCGGAGGTTCGTCAATGGACACAAAAATTGATAGCACTTTACCATCAAAAATTTTCTAAAAGTATCTCAAACCAAACACCGGTTCCGTCTATCGTGGATGGTGTAAAAGTAGATGAAATAGACAGTTTGAACACCAAAATGCTTGGTCCGCTTCTTCCGTTGGAAAAAGCTTGGAATGACTTGTCGCTGGATTCGTTTTTTGAAGCCAACGGATTCACGAAACGCAATATCAATTCTTTGAAAATATGCGTTTACAATCGTCTCCTTGAACCAGTCAGTGAGCATGGTTTAGTCAAATGGGTTGGAACGACTGCATTTGAAGATATAACTGGTACAGTACAGACTCAGGACGATACTCATTATTACCGGGCCGGCGACAAACTGTTCAAGGTGGCAGATAAATTGGAAGAATATCTTCATAACCGAGAATGTACCCTGCTTAATTTGGAAAATAGAGTTTGGCTGTACGATTTAACAAATAGTTATTTCGAAGGCAATTGCATGAGGAATCCACGTGCTAAAAGGAGTGCGAACAGTAAAGAAAAAAGAACGGATTGTCCTTTGTTATCTCTTGGTCTTGTACTTGATAAGAGTGGATTTCCGATATGCCATCGAGTATTTGACGGGAATAATCACGATTGTAAAAGTATTCCTGAAATTGTTGAGTATCTTCGGAAATGTTCCGGTCTGAATGACTCTCAAAATCCCCCAACCATCGTAATGGATGGGGGAATAGCAACAGAAAAAAACTTGGATCTGTTGACAAGAAAGGGATATAACTATCTTGTTAACGGTAAAAGAACTTCCCGTACTCATTTCTACGAAGATTTTGTTGATGATAATTCATTTTGTACGATTACTGGTCGCGACAACAAAAAGCCGGTTATGGTTTCAAGAAAAATCTGCGGAAAAGAAGTTATAATATTATGTAAAAGCGCTTTTCGCAAACAAAAAGAAGATGCCATTGTCAGCAAAACGGAGGAACGAATGCTTCTCGAATTGCAAAAACTGGTCAAAAGAGTTGAAAAGAATGACCCCAAACTTAAATTGAAATTCGGTGACCAGAAAATTAATCAATTGATTGGTGCAATTCGGCAGCAGTATACCAGGGCGTCGAGATATTACGAATTATCCTATAACAGCAAAGAACAGAGAATTGATTATAAAAGAAATGATGAAGCATACCTTCATGATTCAGCATTGCATGGATGTTATCAACTGCGAACCAATCGAATTGATTTGACCGATGAGGATATATGGTACACCTATATTACTCTCACCAAAATAGAGAGTAGTTTTAGATCAATGAAAAGTGATCTTGGACTTCGTCCTTTTTATCATCAGAAGGATGACAGATGTGAAACTCATGTGTTAATTACAGTTTTGGCATATCATCTGCAAAAATATATTGAGTACAAATTAAGTGAGAAAAACTACGATGTTGTTTTCCCGGCAATTCGTCGACTGCTTCAAACTCACTGCTATGTGACTACAGAAGTTCCGACAACCAAGGGAACCATACTGATCCGCAAACCGGGAAAACCAGACCCCGCACAATCCGCAGTTTACAAAATGCTCGATATTGATATTTCGGTCTTGCCTCGTACCAAAAGGATGATTCCATGACAATACTATAGTAATTCCAACCGATATTGTAAATCAGAAGATGTTCAAGCAAAAATAGTGCCTGTTGAGCTCATTTTTTGCATTTTTTGCCGAAGTTGGGTTAAATCAAAATGATATAAATCTTGTATTGTCTCATTTGAATAGTTATATCAGGAAGAGTTACAATGATATACCTGCCATTGTAAATTTCCGTTCCGTTTTCGGAGAAGAAACTTTAAATAAATTGGGAATCCACATAATTCCTCCTGATAATGTGATAATGGAGCCTAAACTTTTAAAAGGAAAAATATGATATGAAAAATTAAGCGTTTACTCTTACAAATCTAACATCGTGTAAAATATTTTTTGGGGTGTGCGTTTTCTGTTACAAATTTTTTCGCTGGGGATGGCACGCCATGCGGGAGCTTTGTCTCTACTCAAAAGTTTGTAAGACTAAACGCTTATTTGTAAGACTAAACGCTTAATTTTGTAAGACTAAACGCTCAATAAAACTGTTAAAAAAATGAATGTTTAAAATTTGTAAGACTAAACGCTCAATATTTGAGGCGGGAAAACAAAAGTGTGCGTTTACTTTTGCAATTCACCTTTTTCAAATGGAGACAAAAAATGTCTCTTAACAACACTTTACTCCGCAAAAAATAAAAAATCATTCAA
>JAZLGP010000017.1:0-21715 GCA_045616365.1 Alphaproteobacteria bacterium
AATTTATTCGACATGCGGTTGTTTACTGGCTAAGAAGAGAAAAAGTCGTTTGTATTCTCCTTAGAATGTGATTCTGATTTTCTGCAATAAAATAACAGTGTAAAGTCAACCAAAAAATTTCCGACGCTAACGAAATAGCGAGAGCTTGGCAGCCGTATAAAGTAAAGAATGAGAAGTACCTTTTTCATTACAGTAATTAATTTCAGAAATCCAAAAAAATGCGTCGGTATTTTCGGTATATCGGTACGTGTTCAAATTTGAGACATTGTGAGCTATGTGCTTTCGGTATAGAAACCGGTAAATCCGAAACTCGCCCATTCAGTTAAGAACAAGCGGGATCAACAGGCGAAGTCGGAAACTATAACCCTCATTTCTTCCACCATTCGTCGGTATGGAATTCTTTTTTTACTCAATAAGCTTGAAGATATTTCACTATGCCTCTGTGACCACGAAGATCAGCTGTCTCCAAGGGGGTCAATCCATTATCTGCAACCTTATTAGGATCAGCTCCGTGTTCTATCAGATATTTCACTATGTTTTCATGACCTCGGACAGCGGCTACCCACAAAGGAGTTATTCCTTTTTTGTTGGCTTTATTAACATCTGCACCGTGTTCAACAAGATATTTCACTGTATCTTCGTCTTCCGCTGCACATACTATTAACAAAGGAAAATCTCCATAGATATCAGCTTTATTAATATCAGCGCCATGTTTTATCAGATATTTTACCGTATTTTTGTCTTTTACCAGAGCAGCTATTTCCAAAGGAGAGACCCTATTATTATTAACCTTGTTAATATCAGCACCGTGCTTTATCAAATATTTCACTGCGCTGTCATTTCTTAACATTATGGCATGATACAAAGGAGTGTTTCCGTAACTACCAGCTTTATTAATATCAGCACCGTGTTCTATCAGACATTTTAAGGCACTATCATTTCTTAACATTATGGCATGATACAAAGGAGTGTTTCCGTCACTATCAGCTTTATCAATATCAGCACCGTGTTCTATCAAATATTTTAAGGCATTATCATTTCTTAATTCGATAGCCAAAATTAAATGGTAGCTCTCACTAATATCAGCACCGTGTTCTATCAGATATTTTAAGGCATTATCATTTCTTAACTCGATAGCTAAAATCAAAAAACGATCTTTATTAATATCAGTTCCGAGCTCTATCAGATACTTTACGGCATTATCATTTTTTATTGATATAGCATAAATCAAAAGATCGACTTCATTAACATCAGTTCCGTGCTCTATCAAATATTTTAAGACATTATCATTTTTTGATTTGATAGCATAAATCAAAAGATCGACGTCATTAATATCGGCTCCGTGCTCTATCAGATATTTCACTGCGATGTCATTTCTTAATATTATAGCACGAGCTAAAGGAGGGACTCCACTATCATCAACTTTATTGGGATCAGCTCCGTGTTCTATCAGACATTTTAAGGCACTATCATTTCTTAATATTATAGCATAAGCCAAAGGAGTGTTTCCAGTTTTACCGATCTCATTCACATCAGTTCCATGCTCTATCAGATATTTCACTGCGATGTCATTTCTTGATAAAATGGATAATTCTAAAGGAGTTATTTCATTTTTATTAAATTTATCGAAATTTAAGAACTGTTCTCTGTTTCCGGTCTTAATCTCACTTACGGCAACTGATTGCTCATTTTTACCTGATATTGATGCTTTATTTATCCACCAAAAGATTGCTGAAATAATAGCTAAACTTGCTAAAAATACCGCTTTTTTTATTTTATTCTTTTTCATCGCATTAATTACCTATATTCAAATTCAACCCCGCCCATTCAGTTAAGAACAAGCGGGATCAACAGACGAAATTAGAAACTACAGCCCTCGTTTCTTCCACCATTTGTCGGTTTTGAATTCGTCGGGAAGTTCTCTACGCGGATATCCCCAGCAATCATCTGAAGAACACAGATCACACGACAAAGTCTCAATTTACAAAGACGGGACCTTTTAAAAGCACGCGCCTATTCCTCAGAAACCTATCTACTTTATCATATTTGCACTAATTTCGGAGCCATTGAACACAAACCAATATTGGTCATGATCGCTAAATCTTTCCAAGAACGAATTGGCTTCCCATTCTTATCCAGAAGAATCCCGCCTGCCTCTTTTACAAACAACATCCCTGCAGCAATATCCCACTCATTCGCATTCGGTGCACTGTAAAGAACATCTAATCGACCTGCCGCTAAATAAGCCATATCCAGAGTCATGGATCCAGATTTTCTGATACTCTGAGTCAATGACTTAGAAATTCTCGGAAGATTTCCCATCGAAACCAACAAATCATCCAACCTGTTTTTATTAGAAACACGAATCTTACGATCATTCAGATACGCACCGTAGCCCTTCTCTGCCCAAAACATCTCATTCTTCACAGGATCGTAAGTGACCGCAGCAACAACTTCATCATTCTTTTTTAAAGCAATGGAAATCGCCCAATGAGGCAATCCATGCATGTAGTTAAAAGTTCCGTCTAGAGGATCTATTATCCATTTGTAAGACGGATCTTCGCCGAGAATCTCTCCTGATTCTTCCGTAAGCATCGAATAAGTCGGTCTTGCAAAAGAAAGTTCTTTTCTTAAAAACCTGTCAGCTCTTAAATCAGCACTTGTCACAAAAGTTTCATTCGTTTTTACAGAAACCTGAAGATTTTCCAACTCATTGAAATCTCTAAGCAAGCCTTTCGAGGCCTTTACCGCCGCTTTAGTCATAACAGTAATAACAGCGGACTGATTCGGTAACTTTACACTAATCATCTATAACCTCACTTCTGTAAAAAAAGAAGCTCCCGACTCGTGAACAAATCGAAAGCCCCAAGAATTTCGTAAAAATAAAATATTATCTCTTTGAGAACTGGAAGCTACGACGAGCTTTCATCAAACCGTACTTCTTTCTCTCAACAGTACGACTATCCCTGGTCATCATACCAGCAGACTTCAACACCGATCTCAAATCTGGTTCATAATCAACCAATGCTCTACTGATTCCATGACGAACAGCTCCAGCTTGACCAGACAATCCACCACCGCGAACCGTACAGAATACATCATAACGACCTAACCTATCCGCAATCGAAAATGGCTGTAAAACCAAAGTCTGCAAAACCGAACGACCAAAATAATCAGTCATTTTGCGACCGTTGACAACGATCTCACCATTTCCCGGCTTTAACCAAACTCTAGCTACCGACTCCTTACGGCGCCCAGTCCCATAAGTTCTGCCAAAAGAATCAACTTTGCTTTCTACTTTCTCTTCTGACATTATTAACTCCTTTTCACATTCTTAGAATTCATCGAAGCAATATCCAACACTTTCGGCTGCTGCCCTGCGTGAGGATGTTCTGCCCCGCGATACACTTTCAAATTTTTCAACATTTGACGTCCCAAAGGCCCTTTCGGCAACATACGTCTAACTGCATTTTCAATAGCTCTTTCTGGATGAGCACCTGTCAAAATATCTTTAAGACTCCTCTCCTTGATTCCTCCCGGATATCCAGTATGCCAATAAAACTTGTGATCTTCTAACTTATTGTTTCCCGTTACCTGAACTTTCTCAGCATTGATAACGACAACATTATCTCCGCAATTCATATTAGGCGAAAACTCCGGCTTGTGCTTTCCTCTCAAATAAGAAGCTACAACCGCAGACAATCTTCCCAAAATCAAGCCTTCCGCATCAACAACGAACCAATCTCTTTTCACTTGGCTCTGTTTTAGAGAAAACGTTCTCATATTTTATCCCTCACTTGCATGTAGTTTATAACAATATTAAATATATTCTTCAACCCTGTTTAAAGAATTTTCTCGATCTGAGCGAAGCTCAAATCAACATTTGTAGATCTTCCGAAAATAGATACAGAAACCTTAACCCGCTCTTTATCAGATTCGACTTCTTCAATTACTCCTTGGAAAGATGCAAACGGACCATCACAGACTGTGACCGCATCTCCCACTTCATAAGTAACCGTGTGCTTAATGTTATTAGCACTGTCTTCTACTCTCTTCATGATTCTCTGAACTTCTGCTGTGGAGAGAGGTAACGGCTTCCCTCTTGCGCCAAGAAATCCGGAAACTTTTGAAATCCCCCTTACCAAGTGCCATGTCTCATCGGTAAGAGTCATTTGAACTAATATATATCCAGGGAAAAACTTCCTTTCACTCTTAACCTTTTCCCCTTTCTTTATTTCAACAACCTCTTCTGTCGGAACTAATATTTCTCCAAACATAGAAGACAAATCTCTTTTTTTGGCAGCATCGTATATAGCCTCCAAGACTCTTTGTTCGAATCCTGAATATACGTTAACCACATACCATTTCATATTTATGCTCCTAAACTTTCAAAATCTTGCTTAGACACCAAACAATGAACCCATCTGCAACAAAGAAGTAGACCATTATAAAAACAACCATCAACAAAACAGCGACAGTCATCCCCATTGTCTCCTTTTGGGTAGGCCATGTGACTCTTTGCAGCTCTTTCTTTACCTGACTAACGAACTCTGCGGGACTTATCATTTACAACCTCTCTATGGCAGGGGCGGAGGGAATCGAACCCCCAACCTGCGGTTTTGGAGACCGCCACTCTAGCCTAATTGAGCTACACCCCTACAAATACTAGCTCTCGATGCCTAAAGTATCATATCTTCAAACAAAACACAATCATGAGTTACGACGTAAAAACGCCGGAATCTCCAAATCTTCTTCCTGCTGATCCGATACTTTGGACGCACGCTGTACAGAAACTTCATCATTTCTCTTGGACGAGAAAGATTTAATTCCTGTTAACCTTTCAAACAAAGACTTCTTCTTTTTCTTAGGCCTCTCATTATTAGAAATCACACCCAAAGAACGCTCTTGAACAGGCTCACTTCGTGCATTTACAGCACCTTTGTCCTGAGCAACGTCCACCTGACCAACATTTTCATTAGATGGAACAGTCTCAGAATTCTGATTCGCTTCAGCATCTTTCTCTTCCAGCTTTCTCAGTTTTTCCTTCACTGCTTCAGCCTCAATCCCAGTAGCCACAACAGAGACCCTCATACGACCATTCATTTTCTCATCAAAAGTCGAACCAAAAATTATTCTCGCTTCAGGATCTACCTCTTCTCTGATCCTGTTTGCAGCCTCATCCACCTCATAAAGGGTCATATCATATCCACCAGTGATATTGATCAAAATCCCTCTAGCTCCCTTCATCGAAACATCATCCAATAAAGGATTAGATATCGCAGCTTCAGCCGCTTCAATAGCTCTTCTGTCGCCCTCTGCTTCACCAGTTCCCATCATAGCCTTACCCATTTCGCTCATGACAGTCTTAATATCCGCAAAGTCCAAGTTAATCAATCCAGGCATAACCATCAGGTCAGTAACTCCCTGAACACCTGCTCTCAAAACATTATCAGCCATACGGAAAGCATCTGCAAAAGTGGTCTTTTCGTTAGCCACTCGGAATAAATTCTGGTTAGGAATAACAAGTAAAGTGTCAACGTATTGCTGCAATTCATCAATACCCTTCTCAGCAAAACGCATCCTGTTCGTACCTTCGAAATGAAACGGCTTCGTTACAACACCAATGGTAAGAATCCCCATTTCCTTGGCTAATCTCGCAACAACAGGAGCAGCACCAGTACCTGTTCCACCACCCATTCCCGCAGTAATAAACACCATATTGCTGTTTTTTATATGGGAAACTATATCTTCAATTGCCTCTTCTGCTGCAGCACGTCCAACATCAGGACGAGCACCCGCGCCTAATCCTCGCGTAATCTCCAATCCCAATTGAATTCTTTTTTCGCAAAGTGACTGCGTAAGCGCCTGAGCATCAGCATTTGCAACAACAAACTCAACACCCTTCAAGTCTGAATTTATCATATTGTTGACGGCATTGCCACCAGCTCCACCTACACCAACTACCGTAATTTTTGGTCTAAGAAAACCTTCACCTTCAGAGAACGAATCCTCCGAAAAAAAATTGCCCTGCTGATCTTCACTCTCAGCCACCAAACCTTCTGTATCGTTCTCTTCAACCATAAACATTCCCCACATAGTAACACGTTGAGTATTCTATAGTACGAGATTTTGTATTACAAGTTGTTTTCGATCCAATTTATGGTTTTTTTTAATAATCCAAATTTTTCTTTTTGCTCAGAATTATCTTTAGGGATAATCCCTATATTGTCCGATAACATAGCAAATTTTATCATCCCTATCACTGTTGAGAAGTCATTTCCTATTTGTATTCCACCAATCTCTGAAAAATCCATTATTTTCTTTGCATATACTGGCTTTTTAAAAGTTTCGGATACAAACTCCCTCAAACCAGTAAGCATACTCCCCCCCCCAGTTATCAACAAATTTCGAGCAAAATCTTCTTTAAATGCTGAATTATCTATTTTCTCTTTAACCAGTTTTAAAATTTCTTCGATACGCGGTTGAATTATTACATTTAGCTCACTTTTTGGCATCTGTTGCAGACTTATCGTGTCGTTTTCTTCCTGCATTGGAACCAAAATCATATTTTTTTTATCATCCAAAGATTCAAATGCCGCTCCGTGTAATGTTTTCAAACGCTCAGCATTTGATCTGGAAACATTGATGCCGTAAGCGATATCTTGAGTAACATTTTTCCCACCAAGAGGAACAACTTCTGTCCCACTAAACGTACCCTTAAAAAAGAAATTTACCGTAGTGATACCGCCACCAAAATCAATAATGATTTGATTTTCTCGCCTTAAATCCTCATCTAATACACTCAACCCCGACGCATACCCACTGTACACAACCCCAAGAATATCCAAATGACACCTTGAAAGACTTACTACCAAGTTATTAAGCTGCGATTTAGGAGCAGTAACAACATTTATATTAGCTTTGACAACGTTTGCAAACATTCCCACTGGATCCATTGTGCAGGATATGGAATCCAACTCAAAAATTATCGGTATAGAGTGAATAACTTCAACATCAGAATTTTTCTTTATCCCTCGATAAATAAGCTTTTCTATATCTTCATGCTTAACTATTCTCCCACCAATATTAATTTCAGAATTGATCAGTTCTGATTTTATAAACTTACCTGATATGTTTACATAAACTGATTTTATTCTCAAATTTGCAGCTTTTTCTGCACTTTCCACCGCTTTAGCTATGGATTTGCTTACAAAATCCATATCAATTATCATTCCGTGCTTTATTCCAAAGCAAACACAATACCCAACTCCAAGAATATCAAAATGATTATCCTCGGAAACATTTGCAATACAACAACAAACTTTTGTACTACCAATATCAACTACAGCAACTATCCGTCCCGCTTTCATCTTGAAACGTCTTCTCTTTTTTTCACAATAACACGATCTAAAATTCTTAAATCAATTTCCTGTATATCATCACAGAAAAAACCATTCTCATCGGCGATTTCATCCAAAATTTGCATAGCGTATCCTAATTGTTTCTCTGGCAACTTGACAGTAATTCCTCGGTTAATCTTCATATTCCAACGACGCTTTCCGACAAAAACCGCAAACACCAACTGATTCTGTATCCTAGGAAATTTTTCTAACACATACAAAAAATGACGAATCACTTTTTCAGCTCCATCTCCTACCACAATAGGTAAGTTATCAAAATTCCCTATTCCATCATTCTCCAGAATTTCTCCATCAATATCAAGAAAATGCAATTTATAGTTAGATTGATATATAGCGATAGGAACACGCTCCGACACTCTTACATAGATCTTATTTGGTAATTTTCTCTGAACACTGGCAGATTTTATCCAAGCAATCTGTTCCAATCGATTTTTTACGTCATCTATTGATATATCAAATATATTTTTCTTATATCTCAACCCAGAAGCCTTAAGCAAAAGCACTTCCTGAACGTGATCCTGACCATCAAACTCTATTTTTTCTATCCTAAAATCATCAAAAATCTTCGTTGGTTTTTCGTAAAGCCAAACTCCTCCCCCGACAGCAACCGTGAGCAGAATTAAAAACAAATTACTTCGGAATAACAAAACTATCCATGAATTCGTTCTAACCATTATCCTTTCTGCCTAACCTTACGATTTCCCATTCAAGTTGAACATGAGTCTTATCAAAAACTTCCTGAGCAACCTTTTCTCCCAATTTTTCGACATCAGAAGCAGTTGCATCCCCGACATTTATAATAAAATTACAATGTTTTTCAGAAACTTGAGCTCCTCCGACTCGCAATCCACGACATCCGGCTTGCTCTATCAATTGCCAAGCTTTATATCCTTCAGGATTCTTAAAGGTTGATCCGCAAGTCCGAGCTCCTACTGGTTGAATATCCCTGCGCTGCTTCATTAAATCACGCGTCTTCTTTGGAATAGAGTAATTTACATTAGACATCCCCCGAAACCAAGCTCGGGTAATAATACAATCATCAGGAATATTAGTACGCCGATAAGATGCCCCTATATCTCCAACTTTAAACCATTGAACTTGCCCAGAAGTAGTTATCCCCTCACATTCAACCAAAACATCGGATATTTCTGAACCGAAACACCCTGCATTCATTTTTATCGCACCGCCAACAGAACCAGGCAATCCCATCAAAAATTCTAATCCCCCAAGTTCGTGATCCATAGCAAAAGTTGAAAGTTTGCTGCACGGAACCCCTGCTCCAACCTCCATTATTTCTCCTTCTACAAAAACTTTGCTGAACCAATCTTTGAGAAGAATCACTATACCTTCTATTCCTCCGTCACGAATCAAGACATTGGACATAGCCCCTAATATCGCAATAGGAACATCCTTAGGAACGCGTCGCAAAAAAAATACCAAATCATCCATATCGGCAGGTTCAAACAAAACCTCTGCAACCCCTCCTACTCCGAAATGAGATTTTTTTCCCAAAGGTGCATTTTTTTTTAACGTACCACTTACTTTTGGCATCCTATCAATAATTGACATCATTTCCCCATTAAATCAGCAAGCTGATAAGCCCAACGAGTAACATCGCCAGCTCCTAAGAATATAACAAAATCTCCCGACTTCACCGCATCTGAAATTTTCGATCTTAAAGTTAAAACATCCTGGGCAAAATCCGCAGGCACTTTTTTATTTTCGTTAAGCACCTTTAACAAAGAAAAATGATCTGTTCCGTTATTTTGCTCTCCTGCCGAATATATCGGGATAACAAAACAATAATCACTCAGCTCCAAACATTTACCAAATTCGAAGAGAAAATTCTTCAGTCGAGAATGTCTGTGCGGCTGAACCACTGCATACACCTTGCCCTTACATATGCTACGGGCCGCCTCCAAAACTGCAGAAATCTCAACAGGATGATGAGCATAATCATCTATAATGGTCACGCCATCGATTTCAGCCACTTTAGTAAACCGTCTTCTAACTCCCATAAAAGATCCCAGAGCTATTTTCATATTTTCCTCGGAAATACGTAGCTCCAATCCCACACATATTGCCGCCAACGAATTCTGAACATTATGCTTTCCAAAAATATTCAGAGAAAATCCAGACCAAACTCCATCGACGCCGTATTTATCGATAATATTTTGCGAAAACACTACGTCAAACTGCGCTCCAAAATCTGTAAGTTTCACATTCGTACAAGAAACATCTGCTTTGCGATCAAAACCGTAGGTTATAATTTTGCGATCGCAAATTTCCATCGCAACTTTTGCTACTTCAGGATGATCTATGCACATTACTCCTGTCCCATAGAAAGGGATATTACTAACAAACTTTGTAAACAAATCACGCAATTCATCAAAGCTTTGAAAATTATCTATATGATCAAAATCAATATTAGTCACTACCGCTATTGTGGACATCAAATTCGTAAATGATCCATCTGATTCATCTGCTTCAACAACAATCCAATCGCCATCTCCTAAACGAGCATTGCTGTTGTACGCATTAATTATACCTCCGTTGATAACAGTAGGATTTAAATTCGCCTGATCCAAAATGGCCGACACCAACGACGTAGTTGTTGTTTTACCATGAGTTCCTGCAACTGCAATCGACATCTTCATTTTCATAAGTTCGGCAAGCATTTCCGCTCTTTTTATTACAGGAATTTTTAGCCTTCTTGCCTCCAAAACTTCAGGATTATCTTTTGATATTGCAGAAGATACCACCACAACAGAAGCCCCCTGAACATTTTCTGCTTTATGCCCGATGGTAATGTTCACACCCTTCCGAGACAACCGATCTATCATTGCGTTTTCTTTTAGATCGCTACCATTAACCTTGTATCCAAGATTAACCAGAATGTCTGCAATGCCACTCATTCCTATTCCACCGATGCCGACAAAATGAATAAATCCAGAATAAATCGGAAACTTTCTCATTTATCTCTCCATACTCTCCAGCAAACGAATGAATTTCTCAGACGCATTCTTTAACGAGTCATTATACATATGACTCGACTTTTGTTTCAATATCTCCCGATCCCTTAATATTTGTTTCAATATGTTTTTCAACCTATCAGAAGCAAACACATCTTCCTCTATCAACCAAGCCGCTCCTCTATCAACATATCTTTTGGCATTCAAACGTTGATGATTATCTGCTGCATGAGGATACGGAATTAAAATTGCAGGACGCCCTATAGCCCCCAATTCCATCAAAGTCGAAGAGCCCGCTCGACAAATTACTAACTGACTCTTGCCCATCAATTCCGAAACATTGTTAAAGAATCTATCTATTTTGGATTTTACCCCAAGTTGCGTATATAGCTGTTTCAACTCATTGATATCCCCGTAGGAATCTTGCTGAACTATCTCAATATCTGATCTTTCTTCTGCAGAAAGCCCTTTTATTGCGGCTGGAATAATCGAGGAAAAGGATTTTGCCCCCTGACTACCTCCTATCACCAATATTCTAATCTTTTTTCCGTCACAATTGTACGGAACATCTTGCAAAAACTCCTTCCTGACAGGTGATGGTTGCACTTTCCATTTTCCTCCAATAGAAAATGCAGACAATCTCAAGTCCGCAAAATTCAAAAGATAACGATTGGCTCGTCCTATGATTGTATTTTGTTCATACAAAACAATCTTAATGCCACACATTCTTCCTACAAGCACAGGAACTATGGTAAATATCCCACCGAAAGCAACAATTACATCAGGCTTTTCTGCCTTACAAAAGCGCAAAAATGAGATAAAAATTCCTAATAACCTAAATGATAGGACAAGAAGGCTCTTCAACGAAAACCTTACACTTTTGTAAATTTTTTTATTCTCGAAGTTATCACAATACACGGCACCTCTGTCATCCGTAACTATCGTGACATCATGCTGATTGTTTTCCAACATTTCAGCCAAAGCTATCGCCGGGAACAGATGACCTCCGGTTCCTCCGGCACACAGTACAACTTTCAAGATTCCTCCAAATATTCGTGGGGTATTTTAATCAAACCGTAGATTTATGTCCAGATGATTGACATGGATTTATTTTTATACTTTGATAACTGTCTACGGCATTAATGTTGATAAGGAGAATGAATGTGGATGAATTAGTGATTCCGGCACTGAAAGAAACTCAGAAACTGATTTTTTTATTTCATGGATACGGTGCTGACAAAAACAATATGCAACCTATCGGAGAAAGATTTGCAGAGGTATTGCCCAATGCAGAAGTACATATACCAAATGGCGTAGAATTTTGCACTGAATCCCACGGATTTAAATGGTTTTCAATGAATAGTGACAATTTGAAAGATTGGGAATCAGAATTTGCAAGAAATGTCCCCCAAATTACAAATTACGTCGATTCCGTAAAAAGCATCAAAAATTTAAACTATAGCGATATAATCTTCTCAGGATTTTCTCAAGGCGCGATGTTGTCTCTGTCTTTGGGAATACATTATAGTGTAAAAGCTATAATTGCTTTTTCCGGTATGATTTTATCTCCTGAGAAATTTCTAAAGCATACAGAAACTAAAGTGCTTTTAGCTCACGGAGCGAATGATTCAGTAATTCCCGTATCCGCAGTGGATTTTACAAAATCTGCTCTGAGAAAATTTAATGTCGATACAAAGGTCGCAATTGCTCAAGGATTAGATCATGCTATCAATGGATATCTTTTAGATCAGGCAGTAGACTTTTTACAGAACTTGTAATAATCTGTCCTGGTAATTGGGAGTGTGCTTATGTCTGTAACTATAGAGGATGTTGAAAAGGTATCTCATTTAGCTAAAATAAAAGTTAGCAAAGAAAATGTTGAAGCATTAAAGACAAGCCTAAATAAAGTCCTTTGTTTTGTTGAACAGCTGTCTGCAGTTGATTGTTCTGGAACAGACGATACTGTTCAATATTCAACCAGACTCCATGAAAGAAAGGATGTTGCAGAGGAAACCGATCCTGCTGTGATGGATAATGCTCCTGCTAAAGAGTGCAATATGTTTGTTGTTCCTAAAGTTTTGAACTAATGTTCGAAGCGAATATTAGAAAAACAAAGGGATATCGAAAAAAGCAAGTAAAAATTTGTAGAAAGATGAGGGAATAATGGAAAAGGTACATATGACTCCTCGAGGGTTTAAGTTGTTGGAAGATGAGCTTAAGAAATTAAAATTCGAAGAACGTCCTGCGATAGTGAACGCGATTGCAGAGGCTCGGGCTCTAGGAGATTTATCGGAAAACGCAGAATATCATTATGCAAAAGACAAACAAGGTTTTATCGAAGGACGAATTCGCGAATTAGAATCAAAGTTATCACGTGCCGAAGTCATCGATATAACAAAACTGAATGGAACTTCCGTAAAATTCGGATGTACTGTCACTATTTGCGATGAAGCTACAGACGAAGAAGTCACTTACAAAATTGTTGGAATCGATGAAGCAGATATCAAAAAGAATTTGCTCTCAGTCGGAGCCCCATTATCAAGAGCTTTGATCGGAAAGGAGGTCGGGGATGAAGTTAAACTCGACACACCATCAGGAAGAAAAGAGTACGAGATCTTAGAAATTAAATATATATAAAATTATTGAGACATAGAAACAAAAATCAAACATATATCGGGAGGAAAAACAAATGTTCGATCTCAGCGGAAAAGTGGCTCTTGTTACGGGCGCAACCGGAGCGATTGGAGGAGCAATTGCAAGAACTTTGCACAAAATGGGAGCAACACTCGCATTATCTGGAACAAATGTATCAAATTTAGAATCTCTCGCGAGAGAACTAAATGATCGTGTTCAATTGTTTGCTTGCAATTTAAATTCTGGAGAAGCTATTCAGGATTTAATAAGCAACACTGAAAGAGTTTTTGATAAGATAGATATTCTCGTAAACAACGCCGGAATTACTCGCGACAATTTAATGATGAGGATGTCAGATGAAAATTGGGAAGAGGTACTTAATGTAAACTTGGAGGCCCCGTTCCGCCTGATGAGAGGAGTTTCTAAAGGAATGATTCGTGCGAGGTGGGGACGAATTATCAATATATCTTCAGTTGTCGGAGCAGTAGGGAATGCTGGACAAACGAACTATTCTGCGGCAAAATCAGGTTTGTTTGGATTAACAAAATCCGCAGCGTTAGAGTTGGCATCAAGAAACATTACAGTCAATTGTGTTGCCCCGGGATTTATTGAGTCTCCTATGTCCGATAAAATTCCTGATGCAATGAAACAAGCTCTACAAAAAAAGATTCCTGTCGGCAGAATAGGAGATCCGCAGGAGGTTGCGTCGTCAGTCGGATTCCTTGCTAGCCAAGAAGCCTCCTATATAACGGGGCACATTCTTCATGTTAACGGTGGTCTGGCAATGATTTAGTTATGAATTTATTGGAACAGTTTATTTTAATTTCAGATAACGCCGGGCTCGCATCGGCGTTTGCTTTTTTTGGCTCCGATAGCGATTTTGATCATAATATCAAACTTAACACCAAAATATTGTCTCAAAAAGAGTTTGAAATTTATTCGAAATTCACTTCAGCAAAAAGACAAACAGAATTTATCGCAGGTAGGCTCGCGTGCAAAAAAGCTTTTTGTAAATTAACAAGCAAAAATGAAAAAAATGACTCAAATTTCTTTGATAAATTCTCGCTAATTTCTGTAATAAACTCCAAAACACGTGCCCCTTTCATAGAAAATTCAGATTTTCATATCACTATTTCCCACTCTCACGGAATTGCTATTGCATCTGTCAGCAAGTACCAATCTGGTATAGACATCGAAAAAATTAATCCGAAAAAAATATCAGCTTTAAAAAAGATGAGCCCAAAAACCGATCCAAATTTTCAGGATATCGTAAGCTTAACTGTTCTTTGGACATTGAAAGAATCCCTCGGCAAAGCCCTTCAAACAGGTATTGTAAAAGACTTCAAACTCTACGACACCCAAAATTTACACTATGAAAACGGAATTTATCTCTGCGATTTCAAAAACTTCCCATCGTTCCATGGAATCGCAATCACCGATAATAATTATTCTATCGCAATTGTCGTTGAAAAAAACATTTTTTGAAAACAGCTCTTCGGGTTTCGACTATCGAACTCTAATTTCGGTCAACTTCATTTTGTAGCTGTTTCTGTTGTTTTATCGCTTGATCATAAGAAAATGACTTATCTTCTAGCAAAGGTAGCGGAGGCGTATTAATTTCACATCCACATAATATTACAAATGAAAGATATTTTAAAAGATTATTCATTTTTGCGACTTAATTTTCGTTAGTAACCTTGTTCTCAATGTTTCGATATTTGCTGGAACAGGCTTTGTTATATAGCATTTTCGACTAAATTCTAAAGAAGGATAAATATTCTCGTCATTCGCGATTTCCTTACTAACATACTTATTTGCTTCAGTCACACAATTTGCTCGATAGGTACGATTAGTAATCTCTGCAATTACTTTTGGATGAAACAAAAACTTAAAAAATGCATAAGTATTTCTTATATGTTTTGCTCCTGTAGGAATTGCTACGACATCTACCCACAAAGCAGTCCCTTGCTTCGGATAGAAAAACTTTATGTTTTTACGACCTGCATCTTTTCGAACCTTAATAATATCTCCTGAAGTTCCCATAGATAAAGTAACATTTTGCGAAGAAAGGTCCTCAAATCCGAATTCAGTAAATTTATATATATATGGGCGAATTTTTTTCAGATGATCCGCTGCTTTCTGAATATCTTCCTCGTTTGTTGTCTCAGGATCTAACCCCAGATAACACAAAATCATCGGAAACAACTCCCCTGCAGAGTCATAAATACTGAATCTTACTTTCGCTAATTTTTCAGCATTTTGGGGATCAAGAAACATTCCAAGGTCATGTTTATCAGCATTTGGAAACACTTTTTCTACAACTTCAGTATCCATTCCCATTCCTGAGATACCGTACTGATAAGGTACTCCATAAAGATTTCCTTTGTCATATATATCCAACTTTTCAAGAACTATCGGATTAAATTTTGAAAAATCGACCTTTTCATGATCAACAGGCTGATAAACCTTTGCCGTCAATTGGCGAGAAAAACTAGGCCAAGCCGTTGGAAATACAATATCGTGCTGTGTCCCTCCCGCTAACAACTTCGCTTCCAAAATTTCGTTTGAATCAAATATATCCAATTGGACTTTTATTCCAGTCAGTTCCTCAAACATTTCAACAAAATCATAAGGAAGATAATCAATCCCGATGATTATATTCAACTTCTTTTCCTTATCGAAAGGCCCGAAGTCCTCTTTCTTCAACTCCTGATACAGAGATGAGGTATAACGACTTCGATCCTCTACAAAAGAGGATCGAAAGACATATACCAAACTTAAACAAATAATAAGCAGAAAGTACTTTTTCATTCTTTTTCAGATACTTTTTTCTGACATCTCATCAAACTTTGCCTTTTTTGCATCCAGCGCCTTAGAGTACGCATAAATTCCGTAAGGAATAATAATGATATAAAAAGCCACTAAGACGGAAAGCGACATCCAGAGTCTTGTCGTCAAACAAATAATCACAAATGAAATGACTGTAAGAGCAATCCAAGAATTCGTGTTATTTATTTCAATTATTTTCGATGAAAATGTACGAACTGTACTAACCATCAAACATCCAGCAAACATTAAGAAAAATGCAACATAGAAAGGTCTCATGATCAAAAAACTTTCCGTTTCAAAGAAAAAAATCAACGGAAACAACGCGACCACTGCCCCAGCAGGAGCCGGAATGCCTACAAAATATTTGCAATCCAAGTCATCAACCTGTTCACTGCAAGCACGTGAAACATTAAACCTTGCTAATCTCAAAGCACAGCATATTGTGTAGAACATACAGATTCCCCACCCTACTTTTCCGACCTGCTGCATAGATGCCAAGTACAAAACTACGGACGGAGCAACTCCAAAACAAACTAAATCAGATAATGAATCCAATTGGAGACCAAAAGCCGAAGATTGATCCAAAAACCTAGCGATCTTTCCATCAAACATATCAAGCAGAGCAGAAACCAGAATACAAAGAACAGCGTATTCCCATTCATTTATCTGGGCAAAACGAATCGCAGATAACCCAAAACACATCGCCGTAATAGTAACAGCATTCGGCAAAAACTTCGCCAAACTAAACGACTTCAAAGCTTCCTTCTTTGAGACTCCATCAACCTTTATCGAACTACCTTCATCCACTGCCTCCAAGTTTTTGAGAATCTCAGAGGTATCTTTTTTTGTTTTTTCCTTACTTGTTCCTTTGCTTTTTTTCATTTTTCTTTTCCTCTACATTATAGTTAGCCAAAATCGTTTCACCTGCAACGGTAATCTGTCCTTCTTCAACCAAGACCGAAACATCCAACGGCAAATATACATCCACCCTGCTACCGAATCGAATAATTCCGACACGCTGACCTCTTTCCAACTTATCACCTTCCTGAATATCACATCTTATACGACGAGCGATAAGTCCGGCAATTTGCACAAACACCAACTGCATTCCGTCATCATTTTTCACGAAAGTCGCCTGTCTTTCATTGTACTCATTTGCTTTATCCAGAGTCACATTAAAAAATTTTCCAGGAATATAAAGGATTTTTTCTACAATCCCAGAAATAGGAGTTCTGTTTACATGAACATTCAACACACTCATAAAAATGCTGATTTTTCTTCTCTTTCCCTCTAACCCCAACTCTCTAGGAGGATCTACGTCAGCAATTTTCAGGATAATACCATCAGCAGGACTGACTATTACTTGCCTCTTACTCGGAGGAATTCTTTCAGGATCTCTGAAAAACAGCAAGCACGCAAAACCAATCGCTACACCGATCCACCAAACAGGCTCACTGACATGCCCTACTATAAAAGCAACAAACCATATCACAAAAGCTGCACGCCAACCATCTCTGTCGAAATAAGGCAACTTTATTTTCATCGATACTCCTAATTACTAACCTGATGATTATATTTTATTTTTCTTCCAATTTCAAATTATATAGAAAAAGTATCGCTTGGGTTACTGGTATTATGTATAAATTCCAATGGTAATATCACGATATTTTTTATCCTAAAACCTGTGCAAAAATTCTCAAAATCGATTTTTGTTTAAGTTAGAGGAAAAACATGCAATACTGAGACTCTACTAAAAATAAATTTTTCATATTTTTTTTGCAAAAAGAGATTCACAGAGATATCTAAAATATCACTCTCATCTGATAGTATTTTCCACTGCTCTTTTACACAATTCGACAGCAGTATCTATTTCAGATTTAGTGATATTAAGCGGAGGATTAAAGTAGATTACATCTCCAAGAGGACGCAAAATTAATCCTAATCTTAGGGCCTCTTTATATATCTGATATCCAACACGCAACTTCGGATCAAAAGATTCCTTCGTTTTCGGATTTTTGACCAATTCAACCGCATTTATCAATCCGAGATGGCGAATTTCCCCAACATTCGAATGATCGCAAAATATCTCTGACAACTTTCCATGCAAATATACCGCTATTTCTTTCGCCTTCTTTAAAATATCTTGCTCCTTGAGAATTTTTTGCACCGCTAAAGCTGCTGAGCACCCCAACGGATTGCCACTATAAGTATGACTGTGCATAAAAGCCTTACCTTTATTATAATCATCGTAGAAAGCATCGAAAATTTTCTGAGATGTTACCGTAATTGACATCGGCAAATACCCACCAGTAAGTCCTTTCGATAAGCACATTATATCAGGACTGATTCCCGCATGATCGCAAGCGAACATCTCTCCTGTTCTACCAAATCCCGTTGCGATCTCGTCTGCAATCAAAATTACGTTGTATTGGTCGCAAATCTTTCTCAACTTTTTCAGATAGATAGGAGGATAAATTCTCATTCCTGCGCTTCCTTGAAGCAACGGTTCGATAATCATCGCACAGGTTTCGTCTGCAAAATCTTCAAAAGCTTTTTCTGCTTTACAGAAACATTCCGCGTTGCAACAATCTCGACATTTTCCGTAAGAACATCTGTAGCAATCAGGAGCATCTATTCGAATGATACCCTCCATCAGCATAGGCCTGTAAATTTTTGAATACAGATCCAGTCCCCCCACCGACAACGCACCAATAGTCTCCCCATGATACCCTTCCGACAGACACATGAACTTAATTTTCTTTTCATTTCCAGTTTGATATTGATATTGCAAACTCATTTTCAGGGCACATTCCACAGAGGCCGAACCGTTATCAGAAAAATTGAACTTAACTAACCCTTTCGGAAGAATTTTCAACAATTCTTCACATAGTTTTATCGCCGGTTCATGAGAAAAATTCGCAAATATAACGTGTTCAAGACTATTCAACTGTTCTTTGATCGCATTATTGATATCTTCATTGCAATGCCCCAGCAAATTGCACCACCATGAACTAATAATATCCATATATTTTTTTCCGAAAATATCATACAGATAGATTCCCTTTCCTCGCTCAATTATCATAGGCTGAAGAGTTTCATAATCTTTCATTTGAGAACATGGATGCCAAATATACTTCAAATCTTTCTCAATGAGATTTGTTTCTGCCGCATTTCCAACTAAATTATTCATCTTTTACCTCCTATCTTATCCGTAAGTCAGAATAAATTTTATTATTTTTTTTCGTATAAAATCCGCGAATCAAATTCCTCTAAAATCTCAGAAGATTTTCTAACAAAGGCTATCACTGGAACTTTAATTATCTCTTCTATCATGTACTTATTATCAAGATGCATCAGATTATTTTCATCAAAATTATTCAGAATTATGCCTTTGATTCCAAAATTATTATTTTTCAGATATGAAACAGTAAGCCCCGTTGCGTTTATAGTTCCCAACCCCGCATCTGCAACAATAATCACAGGCAACTTTAAAAGGCGAATGATATCTTCCAACCAAATAACAACTCCATTATCAAAAACCAATGGACACAGTATCCCTCCACTTCCTTCTACTACAATAAAATCTGATTTATTCAAAACACTTTCGTAGTCGGCTTTTACCTTATTTATATCTAAAAAATTACCTTCTCGACGTGCTGCCAAATGAGGAGAAAGAGGCTCCTCATAAACATATGACACCATTTCCGACAAATCCATATCAAGATTTGCGAAATTTTTCACGAACAAAGCATCACCAGGAATAAGTTCTCCATCGACTCGATCATTTCCGCTCACCGCGGCTTTGTAATAATTGGCATTAATATGCTCTCGTCTTAAATGATTAATTATTAACGCTGTAACATAAGTTTTTCCGACATCTGTCCCTGTTCCAATGACAAAAACCCCACTACTTTGAGCCACAACATCCTTGCTACACTGAGACACATCCTCCTCCCTCCACAAAAACACTATTCTAAAAAATAACAACTCTGTTATTTGGAGACATGATACCCCAGATCTTTAATCATCTGTAAATCCCGCTCAATGGTAATACCTGCAGTAGTCAGCATATTTCCGGAAATCAAAGCGTTTGCCCCTGACTGTAAACAACTACGTCCTTTGTCCGCCAGCAACCCACGACCTCCAGCCAGTCGAATAAATACTTTAGGATTTATAAACCTATAGATTGCACAAATTCTACGCATCTCATCAATACTTAGGACGTCATTCTTCTCGTAAGGAGTTCCTAAAATCGGACTAAGCATGTTTATAGGAATCGATACTACGCCCAAATCGTGTGCTAAGAAAGCCATATCGATACGATCCTCCCACGACTCACCAAGTCCCATAATTCCACCTGAACAAATCTCCAAGCCCTGTTCTTTGGCAAACTCAATCGTTTTGATTTTATCTGCCGTCGTGTGTGTTGAACAAACAGTTTTAAAGAAACTCTCAGAACTTTCTAAATTATTGTGATATCGAGACAAACCAGCCTCTTTTAACCTGCGCAAATCATTTGAATCCAACAGACCACAAGACGCACAAATCTTTAAATTTGTGTTTAACTTTATCCTCTTTATGGATTTACAAAGGCTATCTATTTCTGCTTCGGTTAACCTACGCCCCGAAGTAACAGGAGAAAATCTTTGTACCCCCGCCGCATCATCTTTCTCCGCTACCGACAATATTGAATCACTATCCATCAAGGGATATTTTTCGACATCCACCTCATAATGAGCCGATTGCGCACAAAACTTACAATTTTCTGAACATCTTCCACTTTTTGCATTTATAATAGTACAAATCTCAAATTCATCCCCACAAAATTTCTTACGTATTCCATCTGCCGCTTTGCACAACTCTTCAAGATCTGATTTTACTAGAGATAAAGCCTCAATTTTTGTTATTCCATCATTACCCAACACTTTTTGTTTCAATTTATCAATCAACGAACTACTCCTCACTAACAAAACAAATAATACTCTTTTGTCTGATTTGTCCGAAATGATTTTGGAATAATTTTTAATGAACAAAAAGCTCTTCTGGAACTATCCCCAGCAAATCCAAATCAGAAATCAATTGCAATGTATTGAAACAATTTTTCGCTAACTCCGCACGATTTTCTCTCTCGAGCATATAGTCTAACTTCTCCTTCAGATCATGCAAATAGAGAACATCCCCTGCGGCGTATTTTAACTGTTCGTCAGAAAGCTTTTCTCTTCCCCAATCCGAAGATTGTTCCTGCTTCGAAATCTCTATACCTAAAATTTCTCTCACCAAATTTTTCAATCCATGTCGATCTGTATATGTCCGAACTAACTTCGACGCAATTTTTGTGCAATATATGTTTTTAACACTAATCCCGAAAGTATAATTCAATATCTCGATATCAAACCTCGCAAAATGAAATATTTTCAAAATTTTGGGATCCTCTAGCAATTTTCTGAGATTCACTGATTTGTGTTGCTGACCTTTTTCGATCTGAACCATATGAACCTCACCATCCTTAGAACACATCTGTACTAAACACAATCTATCCCGTTTAGTCACCAGTCCCATAGTTTCTGTATCGATCGCGACACTGCCATCAAAAATCACATTGCTCGGCAAATCATTCTTGTAAAGATTCATTGATACCTCTACCCGCTGACACATACCTTGAAAATGGTGCCCAAAAGAAGACTCGAACTTCCACCCGCTTGCACGGACTAGGACCTGAACCTAGCGCGTCTACCAATTCCGCCATCTGGGCACTCAACACTACTTCGCTTTTTCTACGTAAGTACCATCATTTGTATTTACCACAATTTTGGTACCTGCATCAATATGCGGAGGAACTAAAATACGCTCGCCGTTCTC
>JAZLGP010000018.1:0-26560 GCA_045616365.1 Alphaproteobacteria bacterium
AAATTCAGTCTGCGAGTAATATCTTTTGAGTTTTACCAAATCATTAATGTAAAACAGCAAAATAATCAAAACTGGCATGCAAACCGCGAATTCGATGAGGATAGAACCTCTACAGGATGCTCCAAAGGGCTGTGTTGATGGACTCTCAATCTTATGAACAATATTAAGCCCTGATTTTTGAATCGAGAATAGTAAATCACGACCTTTGTAGAAGACGCGGAGAGCTTCTTCCTCAATTTTATCATATCGTTTAAATGTTAATTTTTGGTAAAGATTTTTAATTTTTCTGAAAAAACTACAGGGGTAACTATATGATTTATAATGATTTTTGCCCCCCTTTTTTTTGTCTGTCAAATACTTTTTGGCAAACCATTTCATCGCGTACTCCTAAATACAAAAACTTATACTCCAACAGTTTTGCAGGAAACGGTTAACAAAAAGTTAAACATTGGAAAAAATCTTAACCTTTTCGTGCTATCCTCCCGGGGCGGGCTTGCGAGATTCTGCGCAACCAAAAGTTAACAAAGAGTTACCTGGCAGCGCCTGGACGCGGTATTTGGGCTGTATATCTATACCACAGTATGCCGAGAAATCACAAAAATCGATTCAGATGCAGAGGACATACTGTTGTATCGGAGTAAAAAAACATAGGCTGTAGGAACTTCCTGCTATTTTTATTAATTATTTCCCACAGGCTATTGCATCGAAACAAAATTTAATGTATCTATAATGCGTAGTTGCCCTTGTGGCGGAACTGGTAGACGCGACAGACTCAAAATCTGTTGTCCATTAGGATGTGCTGGTTCGATTCCGGCCAAGGGCACCACTTTGAAGGATTCATCATGGATAGGAAGATTGCTCTGACAGGTGATAGACCGACTGGTTGTCTTCATCTTGGTCATTATATCGGGACTTTAAAGAACAGAGTCACTCTGCAAAGTCAGTACGATCAGTATATTATGGTTGCCGACGTCCAGGCTTTAACTGATTATTTTGCGAATCCGTCTAAAATTCAAGAAAGCCTGTTGGAGGTTGTTGCTGATTATATTTCGGTTGGAATTGATCCAAATATTTCAACGATTTTTGTGCAATCTCAAATTTCCGCACTGCCGGAATTGATGATGTATTATATGAATTTGGTGACTACTTCTCGTTTGGAAAGGAATCCTACTGTAAAAAATGAAATCCAGCAAAAGGGGTACGGAGAGACCATTCCCGTAGGATTCTTTTGCTATCCGATAAGCCAGGCGGCGGATATTACTGCGTTCAAGGCAGAAATTATTCCTGTCGGAGAGGATCAGTTGCCGCTCATCGAGCTTTGTAATGAGGTAGTTCGTCGTTTTAATCGAACATATGACACCAACTGTTTGAAAGAAGCGAAAGCTTGCTTGAGTAATACATCCAGGTTGGTAGGAATTGATGGTAAAGCAAAGGCGAGTAAGTCGCTTAACAATGCGATATTCTTAAGCGATTCTGCGGAGACAGTAAAGACAAAGGTGTGGTCCATGTACACAGATCCGAATCACATCAAAATTTCCGATCCGGGGCAGGTTGAGGGTAATGTAGTATTTACGTATCTTGATGCTTTCTATGATGAAAAAGATGAAATTCAGGACCTGAAAGCGAAATATCGCAAAGGGGGGCTAGGTGATACAGCGTTAAAGTCCTTACTGAATGATGTTTTGCAAAAGATGTTGCTTCCGATCCGTGAAAAAAGAGCTACTTTGAAAAAAGAAGATCTTTTGGAAATAATATCGGAAGGCAGCAAAAAAGCGAGCCTTGTTGCAAATCAAACCTTGCAGGAAGTCAGAGATGCTATAGGCGTTAATTATTTAAAAAAATAACGTTGAAGATTCGAATAAAGTTAACGATTATTTAAGATCTTTTCGGTATAAATAGTCTGGTTCTATTGTGCATTGAAGAGATGAATATAAAAAATGCTGGAACAGTAGTTTCTCTGTTGCTGATATGTTTTGTTTGCGTGTTATTTTCTGGATCAAATCCATCAAAAGGTCGAGTAAGACGCCAAACTTCAGTTTTAGTTCAACAAGTTACTGAATCTAAAATTCATACAACTCTTGAATTCATCGGGACGGCTGTTTCAAATGAGTCTGTGGATATTACTTCCAGCGTGACTCAAAAAGTTACTGAAATAAATTTCTCCGATTGTGATTTCGTAAAAAAAGGAACTGTTCTCGTTCGACAAAATATCGATAAGCAAAAAGCCATAAGAAAGCAGTCTGAAATTAACTTACAGGAACAACAACGAGAACTAGACAGAATCTTTAAATTAAAAAACAGAAAAGCCATTGCTATTAAGGAGTATGATTTACAAAAAACGAGAGTTTTAGATGCTCAGGCCAAACTAGAAGAAATTGAAGAAGAGATAAAAGAAAGAACAATAGTCGCTCCATTCGATGGAATGCTGGGGCTTAGAGAAGTAAGTGTTGGAACCTTGCTTTCTCCAGGAACAGTAATTACAACGATAGATGATATTAAAAAGATAAAAGTCGATTTTCCCGTTCCTGAAAAATATTTATCGATGATTAATAATGGCTGCAAAATTGAAGCAACCAGTGTTGCGTTACCTGGTAAAAAGTTTTACGGAACAGTATTGGCAGTATCACCGAGAATATCTTCAATATCCAGAAGTCTTTTGGTTAGGGGAATTATCGAAAATGAGGATTATCTGTTGCGATCTGGGATGATGCTGAATATTTCGATAGAAATGCAAGAACGAAATGCTATTCAAATTCGAGAAAGTGCAATTTTAAATGTTGGTGAAAAACATTATGTGTATGTAGTAGATTCTGAAAATAGAGCAAATCAAAGAGAAATCGAGATAGGAGAACGGCATAATGGTTTTGTTGAAATCACAAAGGGGTTGTCATTGTCTGATACGATAATTGTTGATGGAGTTGTAAAAATTTCAGATGGAGATATTGTAAAAATATCAAAAATTATAACGTCGGATGAGATTCGATGAATATTTGTAATCTTTCCATCAAAAGACCTATTACTACCATAGTTTTTATGATTTTAATTTTATTATTTGGATATTTAAATCTGCGAAAGATTGGCGTGCGAGAATATCCGAACATTGAAATTCCTACAATCTCTGTTTCAACTACGTACACAGGCGCGTCTTCAAGCATTATCGAAACAAAAATTACTCAACAGATAGAAAATGCAGTTGCAGGTATCGAAGGTCTTGATAATATTCAATCTACAAGTAAAGATGGACGTTCGAATGTAAAATTAGAATTTTCTGTCGATAGAAATCTCGATAATGCAACCAATGACGTCAGAGATCGAGTTAGTCGAATATATAACAAGTTACCTGATGGAGCAGATCTTCCAGTTATTAGGAAGTTCGATACTGGAGGATTTCCTTGTATCATGATTTCTGTTTCTGCGCCAATGTCAGGAATGAAAATTACAGATTATTTAAATCGATACATTTTGGACAAGTTTTCGGTAATAGATGGTGTTGCCTCAGTAGATATTGCTGGAAATCAAGAAAAATCCATGAGAATTTGGATAAACAAAGAGCAACTTGCTGCACATAATGTTACTGTCGAAGATATCGAAAATGCGATCAAAACAGAAAATGTAGAATATCCTGCTGGGCGAATCGAATCAAAACATATGGAATTTCCAATAACAATCAATAGGCAATACTCATCTCCGAAAGATTTTGAGAAAATTATTATTTCTCGAGATGAAAATGGTAATTCTATTAGAATTTCTGATATTGCAAAGGTTGTGATAGATACAAAATCCAACAGGAATTTTTTTGAAGCAAATGGCGAACCTTCAGTTGCTATTCGGATTTCCAAATCGCAAACAGCTGATGTTATCAAAATATCAAAAGATGTTCGTGAACTGGTTAATACACTGAAAAAGAGCTTGCCTAAGGGAATGTCTATGACGATATTGAGAGACGAATCCCAATTTATCAATAATTCGATACAAGAAGTTTTCTATTCTCTATTAATCGCTGCAATTTCAGTGTTTATAATTATTTTTGTTTTCATTGGGTCGATTCGAGCAGCAATCATAACGGCTATCACAGTTCCAATATCAATAATAGGTTCTTTTATTGTTTTGAATAGCTTAAATTATACAATCAACATGCTCACGGTATTGGCTATGGTATTGGCTATCGGAATAGTTGTAGACGACGCAATTTTAGTATTGGAAAATATTCAGAGACATATAGAAGAGGGCAAACCTTCAATGGAAGCAGCTCAAAAGGGAGCAAATCAGGTTTTATTTGCTGTTATATCTACTACGGTTGTTTTATTGTCAGTGTTTTTACCAATTTCAATGCTTCCAGGAAAAACAGGAAAAATGTTTACAGAATTTTCTGTAGCTATGTCTACATCCGTATGCTTATCGTCACTTGTTGCTTTAACTCTTACACCAATGTTGTGTTCAAGATTTTTACGAACTGCAGATCGAACTGATAAATTTAGATTGTGCATAGAAAATGCTGTTCTGAAAAGTGGAAATTTTTATAAAAATTTTTTAACAAGCCTCTTTAATTACAAAAAATCTATCATAGTACTATTTTTTATGATTGTTTCCGTAGTTGCTGTTTTCTTTGTATTACTGCCAGGAGAATACGAACCAAAGGAAGACAGAAATGCAATATTTTTAAAAATTACGGCTCGAGAGGGTACCGGATATTATTCAATGAGAAATTATGTAAAAAAAATTTTGGAAAAGATCAGATCTGTTTTGGATGAAGGAATTGCAAAAAATATTACGACTACAGTTCCAGGTTTTGGGGACGCTGATGGCGCAGTAAATTCAGGTCATATGAACATAGAATTTATTAATTCAGAAAAAAGAGAAAAATCCACATTTGAAATCGCTACAGAATTCAAAAAAAAGTTAAGCGAGATCGTCGGAGTTAATGTTGCTCCTATTTTACCTATGGGAATAGGTGCAAGCGGATCTCATGCTTTACAATTTGTAATCGGAGGTCCTGATTATGAAGAATTATCTCATTGGAAACATATTATATTGAATGAATTGAAAAAATATCCAGGAATTTCTGATTTGGATTGTGATTACAAGGAAACGACTCCGAAATTTTTTGTAAATATAGATAAGGATAGAGCAGGGGATCTTAATATTTCTGCAAAAACTATAGGTTCGTCATTAGAAACGATGCTGGGGTCAAAAACTATTACAACTTTCATTGATGGAGGACGAGAATATGATGTTGTTTTGCAAGCTGATCGAGAAAGCCGTTCGGATATGAAAGACATTTCTAACATATATGTTCGATCTAAAAGTAATCAGCTTATACCTTTGGATAATTTGATAGATATAAAAGAGGCAGGATCTCCAAGATCTTTAGCGCGTCACGACCGCACTAGATCCATAACTTTTTCTGGAAATATCAGTCCTGGTTATGCTATGAGCGATGTATTGAATGTCGTTGAAACTAAGGTAAAAAGCAAACTTCCAGAATATGCACAGATATTTTATCGAGGACAATCAAAGGATTATAAAGAATCAGAAGGAAGCATGTTGTTCATATTTTCTATGGCAATTTTAATATCGTATCTTGTTTTATCTGCTCAGTTTGAAAGTTTTAGGCATCCTCTGGCTGTTATGTTAACTGTACCGTTGGGAGGGATCGGTGCGTTAGTTGCGTTATATTTTCTAGGATATACCATGAATATATATTCTCAAATCGGTCTGATAATGTTGATAGGATTAAACTCAAAGCATGGGATTCTCATAGTAGAATTTGCAAATCAATTAAGGGAATCTGGCATGGGAATTAAAGAAGCATTACTTGAAGCAGCTCGTTTGAGATTACGTCCTATTATGATGACGGGAATTTCTACTATTGTCGGAGCTATTCCTCTTATGTTAGCAACAGGAGCCAGTTGTATAAGTCGCCAAAATCTGGGAATAGTTGAAGTTTTTGGAGGCATTAGCGGAATTTTGTTAACTTTGTTGGTTGTTCCGGTTGGTTACATCATCTTAAGCAAGGAAATTTCTTGGAAAAAGTAAGAAGTGTGTATTTTTCAAAGAGGTGATTAGTTCCAGGGTTGATAGTCTACATATATCAAGATAGTATGTGCGGTAATATTTAAGGATACTCGAAAGATTTAACTATGAAAGCATTCAAAATTCTCTTGATCTGCATGCTTATATTTCAAAATAGTTTCGGTATAAATTTGATTCGTGATGCTGAAATTGAAACCGTTCTGACGGAGATGGTTAAACCAATTTTTAAGGTCGCTGGATTAAAAGAAAAGTCAGCAAAGGTTTTTGTCGTGAATTCCGATGAAATTAATGCTTTCACTATAGGCAATGGATATATATTTGTAAATTCGGGATTATTGTTAAAGTTTAATAATCCTACGCAGATTATAGCTATTCTTTCTCATGAAACTGCTCACATTGCAGCAGGTCATATCAATCGATTAATGGTTAGAATTCTTAATCGTCAACGGAATGCAACAGGAGCAATGTTGGCTGGATTACTAGCAACAATTCTTACTGGTTCAGAAAAAGCTATGGCGGCAAGTCTTGGATATCTCATGGCAGATGAAAGACTTTTTCTTCGATACAGTCGTGGAGAAGAGTTTGCCGCGGACAATCTCGGTGCTTCGTACATGGAAAAATTGGGATACGATATCGAAAGCCTGATTTCAGTGTTTCAGACTTTTCGGGAGGAAGGTTTATTAAACGGTGGAGAATTTATCCCTGAATATATAAAATCACATCCGGATGCCGACTCTCGTATTGCTGCTCTAAAAAATCGTTCTCATGGCAGTATATTAAAACTAAAAGCCGATAAAGTTTTAGTAAACAAATATTCGAGAATTTTGCGAAAATTAAAGGCTTTCTTAAAAAGTCAGAATTTGCCGGAAGATGAGTATTCCAAAGCGATATATCTTCAGCATTATGGAAAAATATCTGAATCGATAGATATAATAGAGAAATTATCCGCCAAAAATCCTCATGATATATTTTATAAGGAGATGTTGGCCCAGTTGTTTTATGAGTCCGGAAGTTTAAAAAAATCAATTGAGATTTATCAACAGGTTTACAGACATGACTTGCATTATCTTATAAAAAAAGATTACGCAGAAATATTGATCGAAGCAAACAACAATTTAGATCAAGCTATACGTATTTTGGAAAGCGTTAAATACGATTTATGTTTTGATAGTGACGTTTTCAGATTGTTAGCTATAGCATATGGAAAAAAAAATAAAATCGGAATCTCAAATTTCATGCTGGCTCAAGAAAAAATGATGCAGAGAAATTTTTTTGCAGCAACAAAGTTGTTAGATATTTGTCTTTCACAATTAGATATCAAAACTGAAAATTCTTATATAAACAAAGCAAAATATTTAAAGGAACTTATCAACCGAAATCAAAGGTAAAATTAGCTTGTTAAAAGTGGCCGGTATTTTTTTGTATAAAAAATAATTGCGATTATGTTAAATGGGTATGATTAAAATATTGAACAATTAAATTTTATTTTATTAAAATTCTTTGTTATGCTTCTTTGTTATAAAATTGGTTGAATTATTATGAAATCCGATCGCTCATCTTTTTCAAAAGGTAATTTATCAGCGTATGTTTCCAGTGTAAAAAACATTCCTACATTAAAAGAAGATGAAGAATTTTTGTTAGCAACGAAATGGAAAGAAACTGGTGATAAGAAAGCTTTGAATAAAATAATAAATAGTCACTTGAAGTTAGTTTTTAAAATCGCTAAAGGATATTCAGGATACGGATTGCCTATAGATGATTTGGTTGCTGAAGGAAATCTCGGAATCATGCATGCCGTGCAACATTTCGATCCAACTATCGGATATAGATTTTCTACTTATGCAGCCTGGTGGATAAAAGCAAAAATGAAAGAGTTTATTTATAATTCTTGGTCTATTGTTAAATTAAGTTCATCCAAAAGCAATAAAAAGCTATTTTTCGGACTGCGAAAGATAAAAACCCTGCTTGGAATTGAGTCATCATCTGATGAGGAAATAAAAACTATTGCACAAAAAATGAGCGTCTCAGAAGAATCACTAAAACAAATGGAGAATCGATTTAATCGACGAGATTTTTCCGTAAGTACCCCAATTGATGGTAATTCTACGACCGCTTGGGTTGATTTCATTGAAGATACAAAATCTCGACCCGATCAAGAAATTTTTGAACAGCAAGAGCATTCTTACAGAAAAAAAGTGTTACACGAAGCTTTAAATACGTTAACGAAAAAAGAATATGAAATACTTTGCTTATATAGGTTGTCTAATCCTACTAAATCATTACGTGAAATTGGCGAAATTATGAATCTTTCCGCAGAACGAGTTAGACAGCTAGAAAAACGAGCTTTTTTGAAAATACAAGATTATGTAAAATCGAAAGGAAATAAATAATTAACATGACCAAAACCCATGTTATTTCAGTTTTGGTTGCAATTTAAACGCAATAAATGATCCACTTGAAATGAACAGCAATCCTACTAATATATATATATCTGGAGATTGACGAAAAACGAAATAATCTATAAGAGTATTTGGAATTAACATTACATAAGCAGCGGAAGCCAATCCTGAACTGGACGATAATTTAAACGCTTTTGTGATAGAATATTGAGCCAAAGCTCCTATTATCCCGCCTAAACTCAAAACCAGAATATCATGTATTGAAACGATGTGAAATTCATTCCAACCAAAAACCAATGTGGCTAAAATCAAACAAGTATTATGATAAGAAATTATCGTAAACTCACTTTCGGTAAACGCTAATTTTTTTATCCAAACCTGATTAATCGCGGCAATCAGAGATGCTATAACTGCAAACAAAATTCCAAAATGAAAAATCTCGCTTCCAGGGCGAAATGCAAAGCAAATTCCAGAAAATCCGAGAATAACTGCTAATAAGTTCATTACGTTGAATTTTTCTTTTAAAATCCAAACACTAAGAGGAATCACGAAGATTGCTGTTGTTCCTCCTATTACGAAAACGTCTACCATAGCCGCATATTTATAGGCCATCATCGTTGCGTAAGTTCCGCACGAAGCGAGAACTGCTCGAAAAATGTTTTCCTTTTTTTTATGAGTGCAATACGGATTGCTTTTTAAAAAAATCATCAGTATCAAAATAGGGATAAAACGGAAAATTGTTCGCAGAAATATCACTTGATGAATGCTATAAACATCCATCGCATTTTTCATAATAGCATCAGAGAAAGAGTAAAGAAACACTCCACAGGTGATATATAGATACCCCAATTTTCTGGAATTTATCATAAAATTTCCTCATTCGACAAAGGGTTTTCTTCTATCAAATCGGATGCTTCAGGTTCCTCTATTTTGAGCTGTTGTTCTAAACATAACTGTGCAACTTTTAGCAAAACTTCATCTACTCGACCATCTCTTTTTAACGCAGAGATAAAAAAAACTTTCTTATTATACTTTTCTTCAAAATCTTTCTGTATCCATTCTATGAGTTCGTCATCGTCAACATCAGCTTTATTTATAACAATAACTTCCGGCTTTATTTCTAAATCGCATCCATACTTATGTAACTCGTTTCTTATTACTTTATAAGATTCTAGGATGTCCTTCTGATTAATATCTATGACGTGAATTAAAACGTTACATCTTTCAACGTGAGCTAGAAATTTATCACCTAATCCCCTGCCCTTATGAGCATCTTCTATCAATCCTGGAATATCTGCGAGAACAAATTCTTGTCCATGTACATCAACAACTCCCAACTGAGGAACAAGAGTAGTGAAAGGATAATCAGCGATTTTTGGTTTGGCTCGTGTCACCATTGACAAAAACGTGGATTTTCCAGCATTCGGTAAACCAATTAATCCTACATCAGCGATCAATTTTAATTGAAGCCAAATCCAAAGTTCTTCTCCCATTGTTCCTTTATCAGCGCGTCTCGGAGCCTGGTTGGTTGATGATTTGAACTTTACATTTCCTCTTCCGCCCTTTCCTCCTTTGGCGATCAAAAAGGTTTGACCTTCTTCGACGATATCTGCCAGAACTATTTCCCCTGTCTCGTCTAAAATTTCAGTACCGACAGGGACCTTTAAAACTAAATCTTTTCCCTTTGCTCCGTAACAATTTGCACCGCGCCCATTTTCTCCGCGTTGAGCCTTAAAATGCTGTTGATATCTGTAATCAATCAATGTGTTTAAATGATTAACTCCTTCAAAGTATACACTTCCGCCGTTTCCTCCATCTCCTCCGTCAGGACCTCCATATTCAATGAATTTCTCATGGCGAAAACTCAAACAACCATCACCACCATCTCCAGCTTTTAAAAATATTTTGGCTCTGTCCAAAAATTTCATAAGATATTTACCCTGTAATTCACATCTCGTTACTCGAGTGAGTATTTTATATTGCGACGATAAAAAACTCAAATATTTTTACAACAAGTTGTGTTCAGCAAATGAATAACTTGAATTTTCAGCGATAATGATATGATCAAGTAACCTTAGATTAATTTGTTGAGCTACGTTATTTAAATTTTTTGTGACATTTACATCATCTTTTGAGGGGAATGGAGATCCACTCGGATGATTATGCACTATAATAATAGCACTTGCCTCATGATCTAGCGCTTTTTGAATTACTTCGCGGGGATAAATTGGTGTCTGGTCAACTGTTCCATGCTGAAGTTGTTCCTCAGCAATAAGTCTGTTTTTGTTATTTATAAACATTACGCGAAATTGTTCTTTTTTCTCTAAGGATAGCAAATTCCTGTAATATTCAACGACATGAATATTGGACGATATTATCTGTTGATCTTTCAATGGTTGTAAAGAAAGTCTTATGAAAGTTTCCTTTAGTAATTTGAAAAATACTATCGCAGATTCTCCCATTCCATGTATCTTTTTGATTTCTTGCTCTGGTGCAAATATTAAGGATTTGATTGTTCCAAATTCTTTGATCAAATTCTTTGCGATATCTTTTGTGTCTTTCCTTGGAAAAATACTAAACAAAAGCATTTCCAAAATTTCATAATCCAAAAAACATTTCGGAGACAGGAGGAATTTCTTTTTAAGACGCTGTCTGTGTCCTAAATATGAATTAACATCTGAGTCACTGCTTTTGCTTTTTAAGCCAACCAACTGATTCTTCATATCATAAGGTTAAATACAATACATTGATAATTTATTAATTAAATAGAAATTCAATAATAGAATTTTGTTTAAGCAATCCATTTTCGGTTAATTTTACGTAACTCTCCGTAATCTCGAATATATTCTCATTTGAAAGCGTGTATATTTTTCTAAAAACTTGATTCAAAAGCGAATCTGGAAACTCTGATTTCAATCTTTTCAATGAGATACCTTCTGACAATCTTAATCCCATTATAAAAATTTCTTCCAATTGTTCCTGTTTTGTTAGTACATTTCGCTCTTCATAAGAAGATTGATCCTTGGATAATTTTGTTTTCCAAAGATTAATGTCACTAAACTTTTTCAATTCATGTTTCTGATTATCAAGAACCACTCTACTGTGGGCGGAAGGTCCCACTCCAAGATAATTTTGATATCTCCAATAAGCTAAGTTATGTCTGGATTCAAAACCTGGTAAGGCATAGTTTGATATTTCGTATCGACTTAGAGCAAATCTGCCCAGAAAATCGTTTATATATTTAAAAGTTTCGACTTCTTGAATCTCCGATATCGGCTTAATCACTCCATTTTGTAACAAATCGAAAAAATGCGTATTCTCTTCAAAAGTCAATTGATAGAATGACAGATGAGGACAACCGAAACTTACTGCTTTATCTAAATCATATTCCAAATCTTTTAATGCTTGTTCTCGATATCCATAGATAAAGTCAAAACTAAAGTTAGAAAAAATTTTGGACACCATATCCGCAGCACATAGCGCTTGTTGCGCATCATAAATACGACCTAAAAACTTTAAATTTTTATGTAAAAAACTTTGAATTCCTAATGATAGCCTATTAATCCCAGCTTGTTTTATCTCTTTGAGTTTGGAAATTGAAAAAGTTGCAGGGTTTGCTTCCAGGGATATTTCCACATTTTCGCTGATTTTGTAATTTTTGCTTAAAAAATTAATTATACCCTCAATAGCTTCTACGCTCATTAAAGATGGAGTTCCACCGCCGAAAAAAATAGTTTTTATAAAAGGATTATCTAATTCTCTCAAACTATTTCTCAGATCTAATAGAAGAAATTTCTCAATTTCATTATATTTATCTGTGTCGTATTCCGGAATGCTCATAAAATCGCAATACGGACACTTTGACTTGCAAAATGGCCAGTGTATGTAGATCGATATATCCTGCATATTTACTGTTGTAATATCGCTTTTTGGATTTCAAAAATCTTGCTCAAACCATTTCGAGCATAAGTTAGCATTTGTAACAATTGACGATCCTTCAACAATCCTTTTTCTCCTGTCGCCTGAATTTCTACAAGATCTTCTGTCTCAACCATTACAAAATTTGCATCAACCTCAGCCTGAGAATCTTCAGTGTAATTCAGGTCGAGCAACACATCTCCCTCAATTACACCACAAGAAACTGCTGCAACCAAATGTTTAAGATCTATATTTAGATTTTTCAGGGCTAATCCCACAGCAATACAAGCTCCGCAGATGGATGCGGTTCGAGTTCCACCATCTGCTTGAATAACGTCACAATCAACTTTTATTTGTCTTTCGCCCAAAGAAGATAGATCGACAGTTGTTCTGAGTGACCGTCCGATAAGACGCTGAATTTCGTGAGTCCGTCCGGATTGTTTTCCTTTTACAGCTTCTCTTTCCGTTCTGGTTTGAGTAGATCTTGGCAATAAAGAATATTCCGCGGTTATCCACCCCTGCCCTGTTCCCCTTAAAAATGAAGGAACTTTTTCCTCTACCGTAGCAGCACACAAAACTTTTGTTTTTCCGAAAGATATCAAACAACTTCCTTCAGCATGTGCCAAATAATTTGGAATAACTTCAACTTGCCTGATTTCTCCATTATTTCTTCCGTCAATTCTCATTGTAATTCTCCCCTAATTTTCGATTAATGCATCGAAGTCTATAACTTCATCAATACGAAATAACTTATTTTTGCTTTTGCCTCCGGAAACTAAATTTATTTTTGTTTTCGCACATCTAAATTTTTTACTTAATAATTTCACAATAGCATCATTGGCCTTCCCATTTTCAGGCACGGCCGTAACACATATCAACAACTCATTATTTCGAACTCCAACTATCGAGTTTTTCGAAGCCTTTGTTGTAACTTTAACTTTTAATAAAGAATAATTATCCTTTATTTCCCAAAAACGGTCAGTCATTCTCACTAAGTATCTTATATCAAAAACGCTTTCATTATATTCATTTAATCGGATGATAGGAATACAATGCATAAAAAATTATAAATTTTTTTTATGGATTCTGAAAATAGTACTTGAAAAATTTTAAGAGATCTAATAGATTAACACTTGCCTTGCGGGTGTAGCTCAATGGTAGAGCATCGGCCTTCCAAGCCGAGTACGTGGGTCCGATTCCCATCACCCGCTCCATTTTTTTGATTGCTAAATTCAATTAGTATCTATCAATAATCAAAAAAGGTTGTTATATTGGTGCAAAGTATTGTGTGGGGAAAGTTATGTTGTTTTCTAATTTTTTTGCGCCAACGTCTAAGGATGTTCCGTCAGAAGCAAAAATAGCGTCTCATCAGTTGATGTTGAGAGCAGGTATGATTTCACAGACAGCATCAGGAATTTACTGTTGGTTACCGCTGGCAGTAAGAGTTCTTGAAAAAATCATGAAAATCATATGCGAAGAACAGGACAAAATCGGTGCAAATAAGGTATATTTTACTACAATTCAGCCTGCCGAATTATGGACTGAAAGTGGACGCTATGATGACTATGGCAAAGAAATGTTGCGTTTTGAAGATCGGAAGGGAGGAAAATTCCTTTACAGTCCAACCAATGAAGAGCAAGCGACAGATGTCTTTAGAAAATACGTAAAAAGTTACAAAGGATTACCTACGACACTGTATCAAATTCACTGGAAATTCAGAGATGAGATTCGCCCGAGATTTGGCGTAATGAGAGGACGTGAGTTCTTAATGAAAGATGGGTATTCTTTTGCGTCAACTTTCGAAGAAGCAAAAGAGATTTATCAAAACGTTTTTGAATCTTATATACGTACGTTCAGAAGAATGGGCTTGACTCCTGTTCCGGTACAAGCAGATTCTGGAGCTATTGGCGGAAACATGAGTCATGAATTTCAAATTTTGGCACAGACTGGAGAAAGCACCCTTTTCTACGACAAAAAATTACTTACAGCTTCTGATGAAGAGCTTATGAATATTTATGCCGTCACTGATGAAAAATATGACCCTAGTACTTCTCCTATTCCGAGAGAAGAATTGATGGTTTCAAAAGGAATCGAAGTTGGTCACATATTTTACTTCGGAAAGAAATATTCTGAATCGATGAACGCTTTTGTGCTTGATAAAAATGGAAATAAATTATACCCAGAAATGGGATCTTACGGTATAGGTGTTTCTCGATTGGTGGGTGCAATTATTGAAGCTTTCCACGATGAAAGAGGTATTATATGGCCTGAACCAGTGGCTCCATTCGACATCACATTGTTAAATCTTCATACGGCAAGTGAAAGCTGTACCGAAGCTTGCGATAAAATTTATCGAGCTTTAAATGAATCGAAGGAAGTTTTATATGATGACCGAGATTTATCTATAGGTGAAAAGTTGGCGGATGCTGATTTGATCGGAGTTCCTTGGCAGATAATTGTAGGACAGAAAAACTTAGATCGAGGCGTAGTAGAATTAAAAAACAGAAAAAGCGGAAAAGTTACAGAGTTATCCGTGGACGAGGTTATTAGGAGATGTCTTAGCAAGTGATTTCCACCGAGCTTTTATTAGCATGGCGATATATAAGGTCTAAAGGAAGAGAAAGAGCAATTTCTGCGATTGCTTCTTTCTCTTTGGTTGGTATTGCATTGGGAGTTGCAACGCTGATAGTAGTTACTTCCGTAATGAATGGATTTCGTAAAGAATTTACTGAAAGAGTGATCGGATTTAACGGTCATATCTCCATATATCCAACCAGCAATATTAATGTAAATGAGACAGTTAGTGATTTACTAAAAATCGAGGGAATCGTAAAAGCAGTTCCCGGGATAGAAAAACACACTTTGATTTCGAATCGAAAAACTGTAAGAGGTTCGCTGACCTACGGAATCAAACAAGAGGATCTACAAAAAAAATCTCTTATAGCAGATAACATCGTGACGGGATCACTGGATGCTTTCAAAGATGACGATACAATAGTTTTAGGACACTCATTAGCGTCTCGTTCAGGATTAATTTTAGGAGATGAGGTTGTATTAATTGTTCCTGAAATGGAAGAAACTGGATTTGGTTTGATTCCTCGAAAAAAAACATTCAGATTAGTTGCGACTTTCAAGTCGGGAATGCATGAATATGATAATTCCGTCGTCTATATTCAATTAGGAATGGCTCAAAAGTTATTTAAAATGCCGAACCTTATAGGGGGAATTTCCATTTTTACAGATAATCCCCTACACATAGAGAGTATAAAGTCAGCAATTTCTCAAATTTTTCAAAATTCGTTTGTAATTACAGATTGGCAATCCAGTAATAGTTCATTTATGCGTGCCGTTGAGATCGAAAGAAATGTTATGTTTCTAATTTTGACTTTGATAACTTTAGTTGCAAGTTTTAACATTATTTCTTGCATGATCATGCTTGTAAAGGACAAAGAAAAAGACATAGCAATTCTTAGAACAATCGGACTTTCCCGATCTGCAATTACCAGGGTATTTTTTATGGTCGGCGCGTCGATAGGAGTAACAGGAACTTTGGTTGGTTCTATTTTGGGACTGACTTTTTCTTTGAATATAAAAAATATTCAGCAGTGGCTCGAATCGGTTTTACATACTCAGGTATTTTCTCCAGAAGTTTATTTTTTAACTCATCTTCCTTCGTTGATAAGACCTACGGATGTAATTATAACTATTAGTGTGTCTCTTATGTTATCTTGTATCGCAACGTTGTATCCTGCAAGAAAAGCAAGTAAACTGAATCCAACGGAAATATTGAGATATGCTTAACGTTATTGAGTTAAAAGGTATTTTTAAAAGATATTCGCAGCACGATTCTCTTGTTTTGGAGAATGTGTCTCTGGATGTAAAAAAATCTGAAGTTACTGCGTTGTTGGGACCATCTGGATCGGGAAAATCGACTTTATTGCATATTGCGGGATTGCTGGATTCACCTACTGAAGGAAATGTTGTTTTCGAAAATCAAAAGATAGAGGAATTGTCTGATGATGAAAGAACTTTATTGCGTCTCCACAAAATAGGCTATGTTTATCAATATCATCATTTGTTGCAAGAATTTTCTTCCCTCGAAAATGTGATGTTACCAATGTTGATTGCGGAAAAACCAAAAAAAGAAGCGAAGCAAAAATCAGAATACTTTTTGGAATTGTTTGGTTTAAAAGAGAAGATAAATATGTTTCCGTCAGAACTTTCCGGAGGACAAAAACAAAGAGTTGCGATCGCAAGAGCTATGATTAATGATCCAGTTTTACTTCTTGCTGATGAACCTACAGGGAATCTTGATCCAGAAACTGCCCAATCTGTTTTTGAGGATCTTCTGAAAATCATGGAATCAAAGCAAATGTCCGCAATCGTTGCAACTCATAATTATGAACTGGCAAAAAAAATGCATAAGCAGTGTTCCATTCAGGACGGGAAGTTAATTGAAAAATGATACCATTCGTACATTTGAGACTACATTCTGCATATTCTCTCGCTGAAGGAGCGATAAAAATTGAAAAATTGATCCACCTTTGTGAAGAGAACAAAATGCCGGCGGTTGCAGTAACTGACTCGAATAATCTTTTCGGAGGAATGGAATTTTGTACAAAATGTGCATCTCATGGAATTCAACCGATCGTTGCTTGCCAACTGAATGTAAAGCACCCGAAACCAACAAAACGTCCTACAAGCGTTTTGCTTTATGCTCAAAATAAAAATGGGTATCAAAATTTAATTCAATTAATATCCAATGCTTATTTACACCCGTCTTCTAATTTATATCCGGAAATTCCTTTGGAATTATTTGAAAAATATTCTCAAGATATAATTTTGGCGACAGGAGGAGCTTGGGGATCTCTCGGAACATTCCTTCAAGAAAATAATGTTGATGAAGCAAAAGAATATCTTATTTATCTAAAAAAATACTTTGAAAATCGATTATATGTCGAAATATCCCGGCACAATGCAATAGAAGAATCTTCCATCGAAGAAGATATGATTTCCTTAGCGTATGATCTGAATTTACCATTGCTAGCTACTAATAATGTTTGTTATTTAACTCCAGATGATTTTGAGGCCCATGATGTTTTAATATGCATCTCACAAACAAAAACTATTTACGATTCAGAAAGGCAAACTTCATCACCAGAGTACTATTTCAAAACACAAAAAGAAATGAACGACCTCTTCAATGATTTGCCAGAAGCATTAGAAAATTCTGTGCATATCGCTGAAAGATGTTCTTATATGTTAACGAAGCAAAAGCCATTGCTTCCTATCTTTAAAACTGAGAGCGGGAAATCGCAAGACGATGAGTTAGAAGATATCGCTCGAAAAGGATTAGATGAAAAGCTGTTAGTATTCAAAAACAACGAAGATTATTCTGAAAAAAGAAAAATTTATTTTGACAGATTGGAGTATGAATTAGGAATTATAAAATCCATGGGATTTAGTGGATACTTTCTAATCGTTGCAGACTATGTTCGCTGGGCTAAATCTCAAAGTATTCCAGTTGGACCAGGGCGTGGCTCAGGAGCAGGTTCTATTGTCGCTTGGTCTATCCATATTACTGACGTAGATCCGATAAGATTCAAGTTGTTTTTCGAAAGATTTTTAAATCCTGATCGTGTTTCTATGCCGGATTTTGATATTGATTTTTGCCAAGCACGTCGAGAAGAAGTCATTGAATATGTTCAAAGAAAATACGGTTACCAGTCTGTTGCACAGATTACGACTTTCGGAAAATTGCAAGCAAAGGCCGTAATAAAGGATGTCGGAAGAGTTCTAGCGATGCCATACGGATTCGTAGATAAAATTTCCAAATTAATTCCGTTTAGCCCGACCAATCCTCTTACACTTCAAGAAGGTATCGATAGGGAACCTCTCCTTCAAGATCTTATAAAAACTGATCCTCAGGTTAAAAAGCTTATGGAAGTAGCTTTGCGCTTAGAAGGACTTTATCGAAACCCAGGTGTTCATGCTGCCGGCGTCGTCATATCTGACAAAAATCTACAAGATATAGTTCCTCTTTATAAAGACGCAAAATCAGATATGCCATCAACCCAGTTTTCTACAAAATATGTTGAGACTGCCAGTTTAATAAAATTCGATTTTCTAGGGTTAAAAACTCTAACCGTTATTCAGAAATCTATAGATCTAATAAATAAAAAAGGTATCGATTTAACTGCTCATTCCATTCCTATTGATGATAAAAAAACTTTTGATTTGATGAAGGCAGTAAATTGCGTCGGAGTGTTCCAAATCGAAAGTGGTGGAATGAAAGAAGTTGTTAAAAAGTTGCAACCAGATCGAATTGAAGATATCATTGCGCTAGTTGCTCTTTACCGTCCTGGACCGATGGATGATATTCCAAAATATATTGCATGTAAGCATGGTTTGGAAAAAATTTCATACCTTCACGAAAAACTTGTTCCAATTTTGGAAGAAACTTACGGGGTCATGGTTTATCAGGAACAAGTTATGCAGATCGCTCAGACTATGGCTGGATATTCCTTGGGACAAGCAGATATTTTGCGTCGTGCGATGGGAAAGAAAAATAAAGAAGAAATGCTGGCGCAACAAAAGAGATTTATCGACGGTGCTGTCGAAAGAGGAATAAAAAGACCTATTGCCGAAAGGCTTTTTGAACAAATGAGCAAGTTCGCAAGTTACGGTTTCAACAAATCTCATTCTACACCATACGGTCTTTTGACATATCAAACGGCATTTTTGAAAGCAAATTATCCGATGGAGTTTTTTGCTGCTGTTATGACACTTGATATGACCAACGTAGATAAATTATTTGCTTATTATCAGGATGCAAAAAATAATAACGTAAAAATTATTCCTCCTGATATAAATTTATCCGAAAGCGATTTTACGATAGATTATGATAATAATTTGTTACATTACAGTTTAGCTGCAATTAAGGGCGCAGGAGTATCTGTCGTTGATGGAATTGTTGCAGAAAGAAAAGCAAACGGAGATTTCAAATCTATATTTGATTTTGCTGAAAGAATGTCTTCACAAAAGACTGTGAACAGGAAGACTTTGGAAAATTTTATAAAGGCAGGTGTTTTTGATAAGTTACATCCGAACCGCCGACAATTGCTTGAGTCTTTAGATGATATTTTATCTATAAAAGCTGATGATGATCAATTTTCATTGTTTCAGAATTCATATCCTGAATTAAAAAAAGTCTCCGAATGGAGTAATATCGAAAAATTACAATATGAATTCATTGCGATAGGATTTTATGTTTCATCTCATCCGTTGCAACAATATGAAGCTCTTATAAAAAAATTTCAAATTCCATCAATCGCGGAAGCCAGCAAATTTTCAAAAACAAAAGTTGTTGCTGTTATTAATACTGTAACGATAAAAACGACAAAAAACCAAAATAAGTTTGCGATTATTCAAATATCAGATACTTCTCAAACAGCTGATGTCACTTTGTTCGGGGAAGTGTATAGTCGAAGTCGCGAAATTTTAGAAGTCGGAAATATTGTTTTGATTCACTTAAATTGTTTCAATAATGAGGGGCAGGTAAGATTTAGTGCTGACGCAATACAAAAATTTGATGAAAAATATAATGGAAATGATGAACTTACAAGAGAAGTTTTTTCTCAAAGGAATTATTCTCGACCTAAACTGTTGGAAATGACTTTGCGTATCGTTATATCGAATAAAAAAGAATGGCTCGGAATAAAAAGTTTGATAGAAAAATTCAAAAAGAATGGCAACTATTCTATTGAATTAAAATTCCCTGAAGGCATAATGATGTTACCAGAGAAATATAATATTTCGTCCTATGATATCTTGGATCTTAGAGATGTCGTAGGAGTGAGCAATGTTTCGGAAATATCGAGAGAGTAAGTGATGATAGAAAAGCTTTATGATTGGATGATGAAACAAGCAGAGAGTAAGCATGCTCTTCGTGTTTTGATGCTTGTGTCTTTTATTGAAAGTTCTTTTTTTCCATTGCCTCCGGACCCTGTATTAGCAGTTGTTGTCGCCAAAAATCAAAATAAAGCGATGTATTATGCTTTTATGTGTTCTTTAGCATCTGTTTTAGGAGGTTTCCTTGGATATTTTATCGGGTTTGCCTGTTTCAAAACTTTAGGAGTTTATATTTTAGATTGGTTTAATATTACTCCTGCACAGTTCGATGAATTAGTCTTGAAAATGGGAAGAGATACTTGGGCATTTTGGTTAATTTGTGCAAAAGGATTAACTCCTATTCCATTTAAGATTGTAACTATAGCAAGTGGGTTTGCAAAAGTTAATCTTCTAGTATTCTTTGTTGCTTCGATTATCACTCGAACAACAAGATTCATTGTGCTTTCATGGATATGCAAAAAATATGGTGATCATGTTTTGAATTTTATAGAAAAACATAAAAAAGTTACTATAATTGCTGTGGTTCTAGTGGTTATCATCGGATTTGCATTAATCAAGCTTATGTTGAAATGATATAGAAAATGTTTGAAGACTTCGACGCATTATTGTACATCAAGAATAGCCTGTATCCAGGATTTAATGATGATGAGAATGTCGATTTTTTGAGAATCCTTAGTGGATTAAAAGCTTCTGCTGGAGCGCTGGTAATTTCTAAAAAAAGATCCTCTGTTTTTGTGGATGGAAGATATGAGTTGGCCGCGAAAATCTCATTGGATCAAAAGAAGTTTTCAATAGAATCGTTATCATTGAAAAATATAATTTGTTGGATAAAGACAAATTTGAAAGTTGAATCCAAGATAGCATTCGATCCGAGATTTTTTTCTCATTATCTTTTGAAAAAAATAAAATCGGAACTAGTTAGTTATGAGTTTATAGAAATAAATTTAGATTCGTTATTGGAAGTAAAAAAATTCAAAAGAGAATCTGAAATTATTTCTTGGAAATTCGATGAATCAAAATTTAATTCGATATATAAGATTATCTCGGAAAATAATTTAGACGGATATTTAATTTGCGATCCCTGCTCTTCCTCGTGGTTATTAAATCAAAGAAATATAAAAACAAAGGATGTTCCTGTATCATTAGGCTACCTGTTGGTGCTAAAGAACAGAGAAAAAATATTCTATTTTGATGATAATTATCAAGATGATTCGCAAAAGAAACTTAGTGAGTTACCGAAAGATATTTCTTCCCTTTCAAAGGTAGGTACAGATTACAACGAAATTTCGTCTTTCATCAATTCCGAGAATTTAGTAGATATAAAAAATCCGATTTCGAACATAAAATACATAAAAACAGAAGAAGAAATAGAGAATATCGTCAAAGTTGCGATTGAGGATTCCGAAGCTATCGTTAATTTTTTGTTTTGGTTCTATAACAACGAAAATATTTCTGAACTAGATTGCGTAAATCGAATTTTTGAGCATAGAAAAAAATCAGTAAATTTCATCGGAAATAGTTTCGACACCATTGCGGCTGCAGATAAGAATTCCGCTATTGTTCATTACACTCCTTCTGCAGATAATGATAAGTTTATTGAAAAATTTCTGCTTTTGGATTCTGGTGGTCAATATAAATTCGGAACCACAGACGTAACAAGAACCCTAACCAAAAAGCAACCGACTGATGAAGAAAAAAAATATTACACATTTGTTCTTAAAGGCCATATCGCCGTTGCGAGTTCGAAGCTGAAAAAAGGGTCTACAACTCAAGTACTAGATCAAGTTGCTCGAAAATTTTTGAAACAGCATTCCCTGGATTACAATCACTCTACAGGACACGGTATCGGATATATGTTGAATGTTCACGAGGGGCCGATCGCTATCTCCCGAAAGAATGAAATTCCTTTACAAAAAAACATTCTTCTTTCCAACGAACCAGGCGTATATATAGAAAATCATATGGGCGTTCGATTGGAAAATATGATGATAAGCCGAGAGAAAGATGATTTTATTTTTTTCGACACAATTTCGCTGGTTCCATTTGACAACAAATTGATAGATTATTCCTTACTAACAATCGATGAAATTTTTTGGTTAGAAAAATACAACGAAAGGATTCTGAACACCCTAAAACTTCCGAAGAATACTTATGACTGGCTTTTGAAATATATCAAAAATCGTTAAAACGAAGGAACTTCAAATTAAAAATCGGAATTCTCAACGTAGATCCTTTTAACACGACTTCCAAAACGACAAGTGATTTCGTGAGGAATTGTCCCTAACTCGAGAGCCCATTTTTCGACAGTATAATCAGGTGAATGAGTTAGTGCGACCCAGTTCCCTAATTTCAGATATTTTTCATCAATTTCAGAAGCATCCAAAGTGATATAATCCATGGAAATCCGACCTATCATCGGAAGTTTTTTTCCTCCTAAAAATCCGTACCCGAACCCAGAAAATTTTCTCATAAATCCATCGGAATATCCGATTCCCAAAGTTATCGACGTCATATCATGAGATGCCGTAAACGTTGAACCATAACCTACTGTATCGCCTTTCTTTAAATGATTTATCTGAACGATTCTTGAAAAAACATCCATAACAGGTTTTACAATTCCAATCATGTCTTCTCGGATGGAAAAGCCGTAAACTGCTTTTCCAGGTCTCACCATATCAAACTGGTAATCTTTACCAAGAAAAATTCCATTAGTTGCAGATAAACAAGATCTCGGATTCCCGAATCTAGTCAACGCTGCTTTGAATCTATCTAACTGTTTTTGATTCATATCACTGGAAACATCGTCAGCACAAGCCAAATGACTCATAACGAAAAGCAAATTCAGGTTATCCAAAATCTCCTTGCTGCTACGCTCTTCATCCTCTTCCATAAATCCGTTGCGAGACATCCCTGTATCTACGTGCACAACAACATCTAATTTTCTGTTTAAGGATTTAGCTTTTTTTATCCATAGATTTGCTTGCATCCAATTATTCAAAACAGGAATGAAATTATACTTCAGAAAAAGATCTTCTGTATTTTCAAAAACTCCGCTTAAAACAAAAATCCGAGCATCATCTTGTGAAAGAATGTTTCTTACCTCGATTCCTTCATCTAGAGTTGCAACAAAAAAATTCCGACAGCCTTCTTTATAAAGTCTTCTGCTTACGGGAATAGCACCGAATCCATAAGAATTTCCTTTAACTACCGCCGATACGATCGAACCTTTCGCAAGTTCATCCTCAACCTTATGATAATTGTAGGCGATATTATCTAAATTTATCACAGCAACCGATAATACCTGTGGATCTACACGATCCAAAACTTTTTGAAAATTCATCCTCTCTACCTGCTTTCAGCTAAATCAGCAAACTTCGTAAATTGACCATCAAAAAACAACTCCACCGTACCAATAGGACCATGACGCTGTTTCGCAATAATGACTTCCGCTTTGTTATGTGCGCTCTGCATTTTTGTATACCATTTATCGAACTCAGGAGTTCCTTCTTGAGGTTTTGTTCTCTCAAGATAATATTCCTCTCGATAAACAAACATCACAACGTCAGCATCCTGCTCAATAGATCCGGATTCTCTCAGATCGGCTAATTGTGGACGCTTATCATCTCGAACTTCGACCGCTCGAGACAATTGAGACAATGCAATAATTGGAATATTTAATTCTTTTGCCAGTCCTTTCAAAGAACGAGTAATTTCTGAAACCTCTTGAACTCGGTTATCTCCCCGTCGATCAGTATTTCCTTGAAGCAACTGTAAATAATCAATGACTATTAAATCTAATCCTTCTTTGCGTTGTAATTTTCGTGCACGAGTTCTTATCGCTGAAACAGTCATCGCTGGAGTATCTTCAATAAACAACGGAATATTTGCCAATTTCTTCTGAAGACCTCTAATCTTTCCTATTTCTTCTTCTTTAATTTCTCCACGACGAATTTTTTCCGATGGAATCATGCTTTCTTGAGATAACATACGAGATACTAATTGTTCTGCAGACATTTCCAGAGAAAAAAAAGCAACCTTCCCTGCACCGTCCCGATTTAGGAGTTTATCCATAGCAACCTTAAAAGCTATATTCGTTGCTAAAGCAGTTTTTCCCATAGAAGGGCGCCCTGCCAAAATAATCAAATCCGATCGATTTAGCCCTCCTAACTTTCGATTTAAATCTATAAATCCACTAGTGATTCCTATTAGTTTATTGTCACTCTTGAACGCTTGTTCTATCGTTTGAACAGCTGTCTTTGCAATATCAGAAAAACTCAAACATGCTCCACGAGTATTGTTTGCGGCGAGATCATATAAACGAGACTCAGCTTTTTCTATTTGAGATGCGCTATCAGAATTCAAATCAAAAGTTGAAGCATCTTGAACTATATCCTCTCCAATAAGAATTAATTGACGCCGATTATACAAGTCATATATAAGCTTCGCATAATCTTCTACGCCAGAAATAGATATTACCGAATCTACCAACTGAATAAGATAATTTCCGCCCTCGATTTTTTTTACATCATCATTTTTTTCAAAATACGAACGCAAAGTGATAGGATCAGCAACCAAATCTTGAGATATTAATTTACTTATAGCAGCGAAGATTTTTCCGTTTATTGGGACAAAAAAATGATCTGGAGAAATAATGTCAGAAATATCTTCAAAACTTTCGTTATTAAGCATAAGAGCACCAAGCAAAGACTGCTCTGCCTCCAAATTATGAGGCAACTCTCTCATCTTCTGTTCATGAAAATTAGATACCAGTGGATCCATTTCTCTCTTGCTAAAAAAACTCCTAAAGTATACTACTGTCAAATAATTTTAGCAAAGACTTTTCCAATAAAATTGCAGCAATTTATTTGTTATACGGATTTTCTCGTTGCCTTACAAAAATTCGTAATGGAATTCCATCAAAACCAAAAGATTTTCGTAAATTATTCAAAAGATATCTTTCGTAACTCACAGGTAAATGTTCACTGCGATTCGCAAAAACTGCAAAGGTTGGCGGTTTTATATTCGTTTGTGAAATATATTTCAATTTTATCGGCATTCCATTAACTAACGGAGGATGATTTTGTTCAACTGCCCACTGAAACCATTTATTTAGAGTACTTGTCGAAATGCGCACATTCCACTTATCATAAAGTTCAAAAGCCTTATTAAAAATTCTGGATAATCCTAACTTTTCTTTTGCTGAAACCAACAAACAAGGAACACTTGATAATTGAGAGAGTTCATTTTTTATTTTTCGCTCAATATCTTTTTGTATCTCCTGCGCATTTGGAACTGAATCGCTTTTATTTAAAGCAAAAATTATAATCTTCCCTTCATCAAAAGCTTTGCGAGCTATTACTATATCCTGTTTTTCCAGTGGTTGCCGAATATCCATAAGTAACACTACGACATGAGATTGTTTTACGTATCTCCAGGCATCAAATACGGAAACATTTTCTATCTTATCCTGCACTTTCGATTTTTTTCTCTGCCCAGCTGTATCAATTAAAGATATTTCTCTACCTCTGTATTTCCAATTTAAAGAAATCGAGTCTCTTGTAATACCCGCCTTATCTCCTGTTAATAAACGATTTTCTCCAATAATTGCATTAATTAAAGTAGATTTTCCGACATTCGGACGACCAACAATCGCAACTTTTAAAGTATTTTCTGTTGATTTCATCTCCTCTTCTTCGGGAAAATCAAATCCATTAATTACATTAAAAATCTCATCAAACCCAAGATTGTGTTCCGCTGAAACTGCTACACCTTCCCCAAATCCTAATTGTCTGACGTCACAGTGGATTGAAGTTTTTTCGTTCTTATTTTTTATTACCACAACCGGACGATTTCCGCTCTTTTTAAAAGATTTTCTTAACCAATCAGCAATAGCCCTGTCATATTCAGTAACTCCTTCAAGAACATCAATCACGAAAAACACAACATCAGATTCGTCTATCGCTGAAACTGACTGAAGATTCATGGATTTAGCTAATTCATCTTTCGAAAAGGTATCGACCCCAGGTGTATCGATAACTTTAATGTGAATTCCAAAAAAATCTGCATCAACAGCTTTACGATCTCGAGTAACCCCAGGCATATCACCAACAATAGCATTTCTCTGCCCTACCAAGCGATTAAAAAGCGTAGACTTCCCCACATTCGGTCGTCCGATCAAAGCGATTTTCATAATATTGCACCAAATAACTCGATGCTGTAATTTATCACAGTATTTTCTGACAAACAACTACAGCACAAGTCATAGATAAACCACAGTCGACAAACTTGGAATGACGCCC
>JAZLGP010000019.1:0-15510 GCA_045616365.1 Alphaproteobacteria bacterium
TGCAGAAGAACTGAAGAAGAAAATAGAAGAAATTGAATCAGAATTATTCGTTATTTCAGGACATGAATTTAACCCGGCATCAGGGAAACAACTTTCGCAAGTGTTGTTTGAAGAATTAAAAATACCAAAACCATCGAAAAAGAATTCTTTAGATATAGAAAGTCTGGAAGAATTGTATGAATACAGCCCGGTTCCTAAGTTAGTCGTCGAATGGAGAAAACTATCCAAGTTGCTTTCCACTTACACTTACTCTCTTTGTGATTTATTGAATCCAAAAACCAACCGATTGCACTCTAAATTTAATGTTACAGCAACATCAACAGGTAGATTATCCTCATCGAATCCGAATCTGCAAAACATTCCGCATCGTACTGAGCAAGGAAAAAAAATTCGATCAGCCTTCATAAGTCCTCAAGGATACAAATTAGTTTCCTTCGATTATTCTCAAATTGAGTTGCGTGTATTAGCGCATATGGCTGATATAAGATTTTTAAAGGATGCTTTTCAGAAAAATTTAGACATTCACCAAGCAACTGCATCACAAATTTTCGATGTAAACTTAGATGAAGTAACTTTCGAGATGCGTTCTCGAGCAAAAACGATTAATTTCGGGATTATTTACGGAATGTCTCATTTCAGATTAGCGAAAAACTTAAATATTTCAAACTCAGAAGCACGAAATTATATTAAAAATTATTTTCAAAGATTTCCAGAGTTCGAAAAATTTCACGATGACGTGTTAATCTTTGCTCGCAAAAACGGGTATGTAAAAACACTTCTAGGTCGTCATTGTTTTTCGAAAGAAATTAATTCGAAAAATGCAATCCTACGCAAGTTCGGAGAAAGACAAGCATTCAATGCAGTCATTCAAGGGACTGCTGCCGACATTGTAAAAATTGCGATGTTAAAAGTTTCGGAAAAATTGAGAGATTTCCACGCTGAAATGATCTTACAAATTCACGATGAATTAGTATTTGAAGTTCCGGATGAATTTGTAGAAAAAATCATTCCTTCGGTAAAAGAGATAATGGAAAACGCGTACGTCTTATCCGTACCATTAGTTGTCGAATCAAAATACGGTGATTGCTTAAAATAAGCTGAAAGAAATTTTAATCAGGTAGTTGGTCACCCCATTGCAACTTTTTACTTGATTTATCTGTTCGTACAATTCGTTCTATTCCGCCGCTTGAACATACATCAAAAATCGTATGTCCAGACTTTTTTATAGGTTTTTTTATAATGATATTGTTATTAGAGAATTGCGTTTCTTTTTTTGAAAAAATCAGGTAACAAAATTTTTCATCTTCATAAGGCAAAGTAGCGTTTTTTAGATTTGTATGCAACTTTGTTCTCGATACGCGAACAGAAAAATGACACCAGTCAAAATTACTCAAACCGCAATTCAGTGAAGCACAAGGCAAAATAGGATACCAACCTAGTTTATTTGCAAAATTTTTGGCCTCGAGAATGTTCCTATAACCATTCGGAGTTCCTGGTTCTAAAATAAAAACATACTGTTCAGATAAACCAAATATCTTTTTCAGCGCTGCATTCTTATCTTTAATCTCATTTATAAAATAAGAAACGAACACTGCTTGATATTTTCGAGTGCTATGAAACTTTTGAAAATCTTCCTCGTAAATTTTTATATCATCGCCATTCAATTTCCGAAAAACACTTCGCATCGCCTCCGATTTTTCTAAAGCTTCATAATTTATGTCATAATCTCGTAAAGCGATATGCAGCCCTCCTACTCCCGCCCCAACATCTAAAACATTTGAAAAACGTTCACCTCGATTTTTAAATTTCTTCAGAACATATTTTATTACGCTATAAGTTGCAGGCATTCTGGCTTGAGCATAAGCAACTGCCTGTGACAGGCTTAATTCTTGAAAATTTTGGTTACGATAATTTTTTGAAAGTTCAGAATAGGCTCTTGACCGATGCTTTTTAGAATCCACTTCAATTTCAGATAATTTGCAAAGACTATGAAAAACATCCTGAGGCAATTCAAACATAAAACTAAATCAATCTAACAACGAGTCCATCCAAATTTGAACTTAAAACCACCTGGCAAGCTAATCTGGAATTTATTTCAACATCGGAAACTCTATCTAAAGTATCGTCTTCTTTTTCGGAAATTTCTGGCAACCTGTCTAAAAAATTTTCAATTTTCACATGACATCCACCACATACGCCAAACCCTTCACAATTATCTCTGAGTTTTATTCCGTTCTCCTCAGCAACTTGCAATATTGTCTGACCTTCTCTGAAAGATGCTGTTTTTTGAGTACCATTTCTTAATTTAAATACTATATTCATTACATCGCTCCTTTTATATCCTGCACTTTTCTCCCACTCAGGTGATTGTTTATAATTTCGTCCAAAAATTTTCCGAAAATATTTTCTAATTCATTTTTTAATGTAAGAACTTCTTGAAACTTATCTAAAGATAAAATTTTTTCCAATTGCAGAATCTTTCTCGATGCTATTTTCTGAAACTCTTCGGGAATCTCCTGAATTATTGATTTCCAAAATTTTAAAGACCTTTCTGTTTCAATTTTTATCGCGATATTTTTCGCTTTTACCTGATCATTTTCTTTTTCTTTGAAAGCCCTTTCCAAAATTTCTATCATATCCTCATTAGACAATCCTGCTGACGATTCAACAACTATTTCCTGACAAATTCCAGTAGTTTTTTCGTAAGCTTTCACGTCCAAAAGACCGTTCACATCGATCGAAAACTCAACAATAACACGAGCGAGCCCCGCAGGCATTGCAGGAATTCCTTTCAACTCAAAATTCGCGAGAGTTCGACACTCATCGGCAATCGGACGCTCTCCCTGCAAAACTCGAAACTTCATTCCAGTTTGATTATCTTGATATGTTGTGTACTCTCTTCTTTCCGTTATCGGAATCGGAGTGTTTCGATGAATAATTTTATCAACACCTCCACCGAAAGTTTCAATTCCCAACGTTAAAGGCACAACATCAATGAGCAACATATTATTTTTTTCAATAATTGAATTTGCATGTATTGCTGCCCCAAAAGAAACCGCTTTTTCAGGATTAATATCATCGAAAATTTTAGTTTCGAAATTTTTTGCCACCAATTTTTTTATAAAATCAAGCTTGGTCATTCCACCGACAAGAACCACCCCATCAAGATCTTCAGGAGAAATTTCCGCGTCTTCCAAAACTTGAGAAGATATCAAAAAAGTTTTCGCAAAGACCTCTTTTAAGTGCTCATTTAACTGTTCTTGTTCAAGTCTAAATTTATAACTCTTATTCCGAACAAAAAAATCTTTCTCGATAACATCCTGATCTTGCAAATTTTCTTTTAAAAATTTTACAATTCGCTTTCCCAACATTTTTTCATTAGGAGTCGCATCTATAATGCCATTTTTCTTAAAATTATCTTCGAGAATTTTTTCATCAACATCGTCGCCACCAAGATTGTTGTCGCCACCCGTCGCCAAAACCTGAAAAATTCCATCAGACAATCGCAACACGGAAAAATCAAAAGTACCTCCGCCTAAATCGTATATCGCAAAAATTCCCTGTTTATTTTTATCTAAACCAAAAGCAATTGCCGCTGCAGTCGGCTCGTTAATCAATCGCAAAACTTTTATTCCCGCAATCGAAGCTGCTTGCTTTGTTGCTGTCCTTTGGACATCAGAAAAATGAGCAGGAACAGTAATTACTGCCGTTTCGATTTTTCTTCCCAAATTCAGTTCCGCAGATGTTTTTATATATGAAAGTATGTCAGAAGCAACTTCCGCCGGGCTACGATCAAAAATCTTTTCGTCGCTTCCCATTAAGCGTTTCACTGAAAAAATCGTATTAGAATGATCCGCTTTATAAATCGCTTCACTTCCAACTATCGAATGTTTTTCCGAATAATTCACTACCGATGGCACTGTAACGTTTCCATCCACTCGAATTACCTCTGGCACCCCATCCTTCACATAAGATATGACCGAAGCAGTCGTTCCTAAATCAATTCCTACTGTAAACATCTGACCTTTCTTTTTTCAAAAATGAATTCAAAAATTTCAATTCACTGAAAATTTTCGAAAATTCTTTCAAATCGCGTTCATTACTTTTTAACAATAAAATTAAATCTTTGATCTTTTTTTTTATCTGATTTTGAAACTCAAATTTTTCTTTCTCACACGAAAAAGACGCATATTTCTCGTGCATTTCGAACATCTGTGTTGCAAGCTCTGGTGATATCTTTTCTGTAGAAATATTTTTTAAATTTAAAAAATATTCTGCTCGCTTTATATCATTTTTCAATACGCTATATGCTTCGTTTAACAAACTCACATCCACACGACAGTCAGATAACCGCTGCAACGAAAAATAATTTTTCGTCAACAAATCAATGTCCGTATTATACATAACCGGAAGATCAAAAATCTCAAAATAATTCATATCACGAGCAACAACTTCCACTGCAACATGGAGAAGACTCTACACTGAATGATTTACCACAACCACATTTAGACTTCGCATTAGGATTTTGAAAAACTAAATTCCCTCCCATAGGACTTTTCACATAATCCAAGGTCATCCCAGAAATAAACATCACCGCTCTAGGTGCTACAAAAATCTTCACATCGCCTTCTTCTATCAAAAGATCTTCATCTTTTTTTTCTTTTACAAAATTCAACTCGTAGGTCATGCCGCTACACCCACCAGAAACTATTTCTATCCGCATTCCCAAGCATTTTTCTTCTTCAATCGATTGCTTTAAAAACGCTAAGGCATTCTCTGTAAAATTTATTATTTTTTGCATGATCTCGCTCCTTCCTTCTTGGATAAATAATTTTCAATCGCTTTTTCAATCGCCTCTTCAGCTAAAACAGAACAATGAGCCTTAACCGGAGGCAACGATAAATACTCCGCTACATCCTGATTCTTTATCTGCTTTGCTTCGTCCAAAGTTTTTCCCTGAACCCAGTCAGTAATCAATGCACTTGATGCTATCGCCGCACCACATCCAAAAGTTTTAAACTTTGCGTCGGAAATCTTTCCTTCATTATCAACTTTGATTTGTAACTTTATGACATCACCGCAACTTGGCGCACCAACAATAGAAGTACCAACATCTCTATCCGATTCATCCAAACTCCCAACGTTTTTCGGATTAGAATAAAGATCCATTAACCTCTCTGAATATTTCATAATCTTCTCCTCCTCACCAAAGCGGACTCATGCTACGTAAACGAGTAACTGTCTCAATAATTTTATCGGTCACATATTCAACCTCATTGTGCGTAGTAAATCGTCCTAAACCGATCCGCAAAGAACAATGAGCCAAATCTTCCCTCACTGAAATAGCCTTTAAAACATAAGACGGCTCCAAAGATGCAGACGTACATGCTGACCCAGAAGAAACACATACATCAGGCATCCCTAGCATTATACTTTCTCCTTCAACACCCTCAAAACTAAAATTTAAACACCCAGGAATTCTTCTCTCTCTATCTCCATTTAAGTAAACTTTTTCGAGATGAGATAAAATCTTATCGATGAAATAATTTTTCAATTCGGTCAGCCGCTGAGCCTCCTGAACCATTTCATTCTTTGCAATTTCGCAAGCTTTGCCAAGCCCAACACACAAAGGAACAGGCAAAGTACCTGAACGAACTCCACGCTCCTGACCACCTCCTGAAAATAATGGAGTCAAACGAATTCGAGGCTTTATTCGAATATATAATGCCCCTACCCCTTTTGGTCCGTAAATTTTATGACCGGAAATACTCATTAAATCGACATCTGCAGCATTAACCTCGATTTTTCCAACTGCCTGTGCTGCATCAGTATGAAATAAAACACCATGCTCCCTACATAACTTACTAATTTCCTTTATTGGTTGAATAGTTCCTATTTCATTATTTACAGTCATAATCGAAACCAAAACCGTATTGTCATCTATTTCCTTTCGCAGAAAATCCATATCAACAAGACCGTTACTTAACACTGGAGCGAATAATACTTCATATCCTTCTTTCTTGAGAAAATGACAAGTCTCCAAAACACATTTATGCTCAATCGATGAAGTAATGATTCTCTTCCGAGCATTTCCATAATAACGAACCGCACCTTTAATTGCTAAATTGTTAGACTCAGTCGCACCCGAAGTAAAAACAATCTCCCGAGGATCATTTGCGCTAATAAGATCAGCAATTTGTTTTCGAGCAATTTCTACAGCATCATTAGCTTGCACTCCCATAGCATGCCCAGAATGGGGATTTCCAAATTTATCTGTAAAATACGGCAACATTTCATCAACAACCCTTCCATCACAAGGAGTTGTCGCCTGATAATCCATGTAAACATTCATAGCAATACCTCTCTGATACATTATATAATGGTGTTTTGCCTTCTTACAATATTTTTATTTTCGTTTCATTCATTATTGAAACAACACAACTTTTAATATATATCTACACAGTCTATAAAAAACCAAAAACCTTTCATAAGATGTTATTTTTCTTAAATAAATCTTAATTATTGTTTTTATTTTCAAAGTTTAACATCAAAAATTAACACACAATTTACAGTTGCAACTTGTTGTTTAATAACATTTTTATATTTATCAAAATCAAGAAACACAGACTGTTAACCTTTTAAAAAATCTCTTTTTATATTATAATACATGGTATATAGAGGTTGTTGATATGGAATACGGAAAGGAATTTACAAATTTAGATCCTTTTATCGGAAAAAAAGTTAAATCGAGACGTTCCGCATTGGGCATTAGCCAAATAAAACTTGGTGAGAAATTAGGTATATCATTTCAGCAAGTTCAAAAATACGAAAGTGGAAAAAATAGGATTAGTGCCGCCACTTTATTTCAGATTTCCAAAATTTTGAAAGTAGATTTTTCTTATTTTGTAGATGGTTTTACAAAAGATACAACATTACACGACAGTGAAGATCCTGCCTACGAAGTTTATGATACTGAATCACATTTATTGTCTAGCTATTTTTCAAAAATTCAGAATCCAGACATAAGGAAACAAATTTTAGAATTAGTAAAAGCAATGGCGTCCCTTTCCGAAAATAATTAGCTTTGCCTGTATAAGGTTTTTGTGCTAGCATAACTGTCGGAGTGATTTGTGAAAATACATTTTATTTATTCTTCTAATGCTAAGTCGAAGAGTGCTTATGAAGCGATGATAGGGCTTTATGGTCAGTGTCCTGCTTATGAAGCAGATTGCATCGTTGTATTATCTGGCGACGGAATGATACTTAGAGCATTCCATGAAAATTATCAGCACAACTTACCAATATATGGCATGAATCGAGGAGATTTAGGGTTTCTTACAAATAAATATCAAACGGAAAATTTGATCCAAAGGATTAAAAATGCCATACCATTGAAATTTCATCCGCTTAGAGTGTGGGTAGAAAAAGAAAACGGAGAAACATATTCAGCCGTTGCAGTCAATGAAGTGTATTTACTGAGAGAAACTCATCAATCTGCCAAATTACAAGTAAAGATCGATGGGGTTATTAGACTGAAAGAGTTGGTATGCGACGGCTTAATAACTGCCTCAGCATTAGGAAGTACTGCCTATAATTATTCAGCAGGTGGACCTATCATTCCTTCCGGAGCGTCTTTGTTGGCGTTAACTCCAATAAGTTCGTTTCGACCAAGATGTTGGCGTGGAGCTTTACTTCCAGCAGAGACATGCGTTGAACTAAAAGTTTTGTACAATACGGATCGCCCCGTTTGCGCGGTTGCGGATTACGTGGAATTTAGAAACGCAGTAAACGTAAAAATCGTGCAAGATAGATCATTGACTTTCTCCCTTTTGTTAGACAGAGACAACACGCTGAAGAAGAAGATTCTCGAAGAGCAATTTGCCACTTGAATTTTTCGCTATATCTGATACAATTGCGCTGTTTTGTTGGAGTTTTTAATATGGCTAAATCAGCAACGATGCTTGTAAAAATGCTTAGCACGGCGGATACGGGTTTCTTCTACGTAAAGAAAAGAAATCCGAGAAAACAGCCGGAAAAAATGGAAATGAGAAAATACGATCCAGTTGTACGTAAGCATGTTTTATTCAAAGAAACGAAGATAAAATAGTCTTTTCTTTCGTATAGTTTTTATGAGCCCAATCGTTCGATTGGGTCTTTTTATGGTGGTATGTAATTAGTGTCTTTCTATCCCTCAAGATGATAGAGTTAGATGGCTTTTGTTATCGCAAAATATTTTGGTAGATATCTGACCAAGAAACTCTGTCCATATAATTCATCTTCGATTAAAGCTCCTTTTCTTTCTCAAAGTTTACATCAGAGCATCTGTATTTTCCCACTCCAAATTCTGGATATTTTATCGATGATTGTGATGATAAGTAATATTTATACAGATCAAAATCCCCATTTGTTTTCAAAAAACTCTTTAAAAATTTAAATGAAACTTTTCTATTTAATCTCTTTCCATTCAATTGCATTCCCTTTCTAGAACACAAATATGCTGGTCTTATAAAGTTATATCTATGAGCCAAATATGATGATTCATTGATCAGATCAAACCCCTTTTTGGTTAAACCATACATTACTCTATATATTCTATCATTTTTAAAAATTGAAGCATTTAACCGCTTATTCAATATCAAAAAAGAGCCAACTTCTTCTAAATTGCCACAAAAATAATCTTTTTCATCTCTTTTCTCTATCACATGTGTTCCTTTATCATCGTTATCTTCTTCGACATGCATTGCATTTATTATTTGATACATTAACTCCATTTCTCTAGGCATAATCCCCATATCTATAGAAAAAGCATCATCTCCACAAGAAGTTTCCTTATCTCGTAGTTTCAAAATTAACCCTTTATGATCCAAATTAAACCATTTTGGAGAAAATATTATAAACTTATTTTCGTTGCAATATCTCGCATATGAATAAAAATTCGGTTGCCCATTCTTTCTCGCATATTTCCATACGTAGGTTCCTGAAGTATAAGCTAAATCTATTTTTTTACTATCTATTGGAATAAATCCGATTTTAGGTAATCCTCTTTGTCTTGCTTCATATTTGGCTATCGACATTCTCAACATTTCACAACCTACAGAATCTTCCACGAACCTTTGTATATATCTTTCTAATTCGCATACCATCCATTCCTGAAAATTAATTGGCTTTATATTTTTAATCATACTTGTCGTAGGAAATACTCCTAATTCCCTACCTTGATCTTTATCGTTAAAAAATATTACTTTTTCTGAATCAGGAGTTACACGCATATGAGTTTCTTTATCTATAAAAACTATACCTTCCCCTGAACTAAATACTCCTAAATGAATTCCACTTAGATTTGTTTTTATCGATCTAAAGGAAAAATCACAGCAACTTAATATAAACCTTCTTACCAATGCAATCTGATTATCTTCCAGCTTTTTAGTTATATCCCATGTTGAATCATAGACACGTTTTTCTTCTCTAGAGAGGCTAGATGCCTCCGGCCATTCAGATAAAGGTTGATTAATTTCAAAACTTTTGTCTCTCTTTGTATCATTTTTCAACATTCCTTCAACCGAATTATCCATAACACTCAAAAACACCAATACACTTAATATTCTACATATCCTTCTATTTCTAAAATCGTTCAAAACTATCTCCTTTTGATAAAAACCACTGTAGTTTACTAAAATTTTAATATATTTTTAACAATATTGCAGTTATTTATTTGATAATTTCACAACAACAGAAAATTTTCATAACAAAGCAAAAGATCAATCGTATTGTTGTTTATAACTTACAACACTCACCGACACGGCAATCGAACTTCAAAATAAAAAAAGTAACAAAGTCTACTTTGCGCCACAAAAATCTTTGCAAAAAACAGAAATATCCGCTCAATCAATTTTATACTTTTGAAATATCAGGAGCATCAGCAGCTTTCATTCCGATTACATGATATCCTGAATCAGTGTGAACCACTTCTCCCGTAACACCGCTGGACAAATGACTCAAAAGATATACACCCGTACCACCAACGTCTTCCAAAGTTGTATTTCTCTTTAGCGGTGAGTTATACAAATTCCACTTTAAAATATATCTGAAATCATCAATTCCATTTGCTGCCAAAGTCTTAACTGGACCTGCCGACAATCCGTTCACTCGAATACCTCTGTCCCCAAAATCAACAGCTAAATATCTAATACTCGCTTCTAAAGCAGCCTTTGCAACACCCATAACATTATAATTCGGAAGCACTTTTTCAGATCCGATATATGTCAAAGTTAGGATAGATGCATTATCTGCTAAATACTCGCTTGCATGCTGACACACTGCTGTAAGCGAATAACAGGAAATATCCATAGTCCTCAAAAAATTTGCTCTAGATGTATTCACATACTTGCCCATCAACTCATTCTTATCAGAAAAAGCAATCGCATGAACAATAAAGTCAATTTTTCCGAATTTTTGTCCGACTTTCTCAAAAAGAGATTTCAAGCTTTCATCATCAGTCACATCGCACTCTATCATATCGACTCCCCCGAGAGAATCTGCAAGCGGTTTAACTCTCTTAAGCAAAACCTCTGATTGATAGCTAAAAACCATCTCTGCCCCTTGATTTGCAAGTTCTTTTGCTATTCCCCAAGCCAAAGAATGATCATTGGCGACCCCCATTACGATGCCCTTTTTACCTTCCATCAATTTCATCATCATAAAACTCCATTAACTTTCTTTTTTAAAATTGGCGATGCTCGAAAAGAAATCGTACGTCTGGCTGAAATAATAGCAGGCTCTTTTGTTCTCGGATTTCTTCCTACTCGTTCCCTCTTATCATGGACTTTAAAAGTTCCAAACCCTGTAAGTTTTACATCTTCTCCTTCAACGAGAGCCCCAGCAATCTCTGAAAGAACTTCATGAATAAAGTCCAAAGCCTCAAATTTAGTAACCTGAAATTCCGCTGTTATAGCATCAGCGATATCCGAACGAGTCAATGTTTTAACCTTATCCATTACACCAGCTTCCCTACATTTTTATCAATGCTGCACCCCAGGTAAACCCTGCTCCCATCGACAGCAACACAACATTCTTTTTAGAACCGATAATCTCATTTTTCACTTCATTCAATGCTAGCGGAATAGTCGCAGCTGAAGTATTCGAATGTTTATCAATCGTTATCACAACTTTCTGCGAATCAATTTTGAGCAAATCGATTAACTTGTTAATAATTCTGATATTCGCCTGATGCGGCACGATCAAATCTATGTCATCGATCGTTAAATTATTTTCTTCCAGAAGATTTTTAAAAGACTCACAAAATTTCTCAACTGCAAATTTAAAAACCTCGCGACCTTTCATTGTCACAACCCCAGCACACTGAGTCGTCGACACACCTCCAGTAGTTATCAGATGATCAACATAACTTCCATCAGCATATGTCTTGCAGTATTGAATACCTCTATCAGTATTCTCATCCGCCTTTAAGACTACTGCTCCTGCCCCATCACCGAACAAAACGCAACTTGATCGGTCATTCCAATCCAAAATTTTGGAAAAACTATCAGCACCTATTACCAACGCACACTTTACCTTCCCTGCTTTGATAAATGAGTCCGCAATATCCAAAGAATAAACAAATCCACTGCACGCTGCACTCACATCGAAAGCTGGGCTTCCATTAGTTATCCCTAAATTTTTTTGCACAACACATGCTGTCGCTGGAAAGGTATGATCCCCAGTAGTCGTCCCAACAATAATAAGATCTACATCGTTGGGAGAAATTTTTGAAAAACTCAATGCATTTTTTGCTGCCGCTGTCGCCAACGAAGAAGTACTTTCCCCTTCACCAATTACATATCTTTGCTTAATTCCAGTCCTTTGAGAAATCCACTCATCGGAAGTATTCAAACTCGCAGGCAATTCATCATTTTTAACATACCTCTGAGGTAACGCTCCGCCAAATCCTACAACAACCGATTTCATTTCTCTTCTTCTACCTCATAATGTAACTTCGATTTTTCAAGCTGAACTCTGATGCGATCAAAAATACTTCTTCTCAAAACATTAGTGGTAAATCTCACCGCATTCGCAAATCCAACATCATCAGTTCCGCCGTGACTTTTTACAACAACTCCGTTCAATCCCAAAAGAATCGCACCATTATATAGGCGAGGATCTAATTTTTTCTTTAACTTACTCAAAGACGGCAATGCCAACAACGCACCGACTTTAGACAAAAAAGAATCAGCTAAAGCTCCTTTCAGCTCCGAAACAATAAATTTCGCTGCTCCCTCTATTGTCTTAAGAAAAACATTCCCGGTAAAACCATCGGTAACAATCACATCTACTATACCCTTGTTGATATCGTCGCCTTCAACAAATCCAACATAGTTATCGAACAATTTTTTAAGAATTTCCGAGGTTTTCTTTACCAATCTGTTCCCTTTTCCACTCTCCGAACCGATATTCAACAGAGCAATAGATATGTCTTCTTTTTCGAAAACCGACCGGGCCAGAGCCTCCCCCATAATTGCAAAATCCACCAAATTTCTCGTACTACACTCGGCATTCGCTCCAAGATCCAAACAAACCGTACTAGCCTTCGTTCCAGGAATCAATGTCCCGATAGCTGGCCTCTCAATACCATCAATTGTCTTCAGAATAATCTTCGACAAAGCCATATAAAGACCTGTATTTCCAGCCGACACAACGGCTAACGCTTCACCTAATTTCACAGACCGTATCGCCAATCCCATGCTGGTATCTTTCCCTGCACGCAGAGATGACATAACATCCATATCTGCAGTTATGACTGCGTCAGTATGACGAATCTCATAGGAAACCCCATTCAAAAAATCCGACTCATACTTCTTCAGGATTGCCCCATCTCCGAAGATCAAAAAATGAACATCAGACCCCTTAAACTGAGATAACCCTTTCAAAACCGACACTGGGGCATTATCCCCACCCATAGCATCTATGGCGATAACCTGTCGACCAGAGATAGTCATTAGGCTTCTTGTCGCTTATCTTTTAAAATCTGATGACCATTGTACATACCACATACTTTGCACAAGTGATGAGGAAGCTTGGACTCTCCACAGTTTGGACATGCCACAACATTAGCTGGCGTAAGAGCTAAGTGAGATCTACGCATATTTCTCTTTGATCTAGAAACCTTTTTTCTAGGTACTGCCATATTAATCTCCTAACTAACTTTTTAACACTGTTCTATTTAACTAAAAATCAAAAATTTTTCAAGGTGCAAGAGATAAAATCGCAAATATAATATTCAAAAAAATCAAATACTAACCCTGATTTTTATATTATAATCGTCTGGAAGATTTAGGAGCATGTATGTTAGCAGAAAAAAAGAAAAGACACGCGGAGCTTTCGAAATTGTTATCAAAATACTCTCGACAATATTATATATTCGACGATCCGAGTGTCAGTGACTCTGAGTATGATGCCCTTTATAAAGAATTGCTGGATATCGAAAAGTTTTATCCTGAGCTGGCGACTAAATCGAGTCCTTCTCAAAAGGTCGGAGCAAAAGTTGCAAAGGATTTCAAAAAAGTTGTTCATAAACAAAAAATGCTTTCATTAGAAAACGCATTCAATGAAGAAGACATACAAAATTTCGTCGACAGAGTGAAAAAGCTAACAGGTAAACATCAAGTTGAATTTACGCTGGAACCTAAGTTAGACGGTCTTTCTGCCTCAATTACATATGAAAATGGAATTTTAACACAGGCGTCCACCCGAGGAGATGGATCAATCGGAGAAGATGTTACGGATAATATAAAAACACTGAACAACGTTCCTAAAAAAATAGATTTACCAGGAAATATTGAGGTACGAGGTGAAGTCGTAATGCTCAAAAAAGATTTCGAACAACTGAATGAACAACAAAAATCTCTCGGAAAAAAATTGTTTTCAAATCCGAGAAACGCTGCAGCTGGATCGCTAAGACAACTTGATTCCAAAATCACAGCTCAACGAAAATTAACATTTTTTGCTTATTCTTTGATAGGAAAAAATCTAAACTTATCAAGCCAAACAGAAATTTTAGAGACACTTCGACGCTGCGGATTCACGGTATCCGATAAAATAAAGTTGTGCAGAAATCAAGAAGAAGCTTACGAATTTTATCAGACCATGGAACAGCAACGCTCTGATTTAGATTATGATATCGATGGAGTGGTTTACAAAACAAATGATCTTGCATTGCAACAACAAATAGGTAATGCCACAAAATATCCTCGACATTCCATCGCATATAAATTTCCTGCTCAGAAAGCGCAAACGACTGTTCTAGATATAGTTATACAAGTCGGACGAATGGGAACTATCACCCCCGTCGCAGAACTTGCTTCGGTTAATGTTGGTGGAGTAATAGTCTCACGAGCCACTCTCCATAATAAAGACGAAATCGAAAAAAAAGATATCCGAGTGGGAGATCGTGTAATAGTGCAACGAGCTGGAGACGTAATTCCTCAGGTTCTTTATCCTATAATTGAGCAGAGACCAAAGGATTCTAAACCGTTCGAATTTCCAACAAAATGCCCATGCTGCGGATCTCAATTAGTTCAAGAAGAAAAAGAAGTTGCGGTAAAATGCGAAAATCTCGACTGTTCTGCACAGTTAGTGGAAAGGCTTATACATTTCGTTTCTCGTCAAGCTTTTAACATCGAAGGACTTGGAGAACAAAATATAAAATTTTTGTTCAATAAAGGTATTGTAAAAAGTTCTGTTGATATTTTCAGTCTTCAGGAAAGAAACTCTCAATATCACTTGGAAAATGAAGAAGGCTGGGGCAAGCAATCAGTCGATAATTTATTCAAATCCATTGAAAATGCCAAAAATATTGAATTAGAGAAATTTATTAATGCGTTAGGTATTCCTCAGATCGGACGTGCTGCGTCGATATTAATCGCTCAATATTACAAAACTTTCTCAAACTTTTTGAACGCTATCGAACAAAATAATCTAGGCGAATTAATAATTATCAACGGCATCGGAAATTCAATGATTCATGATCTACAAAATTTCTTCAAAATATCCAACAATTTAGAAATTATGAAAAAATTATCCGAGGTAATGAACATCCAAGATGCGAAAGAGAATAAAAATTCTGAATGGACAGGAAAAAGTATTGTTTTCACAGGAACTCTCAGTACATTAAGTAGAGATGAAGCAAAAGAAAGCATCGAAAAATTAGGGGGAAAAGCCGCTTCTTCCGTATCATCGAAAACTTATATGGTTGTTGCAGGAGAAAATGCAGGCTCAAAATTAGAAAAAGCGCGCAACTTGGGAATAAAGATAGTTTCTGAACAACAATTTTTGGAAATGATAAGATAGTGTAGAGATACACTATTTCCCATTTAATAACCCCGATAATGGAATAAAAAGCTTGAAAATATAAAGAAGAAAAGGCTAAGCTCCGAAAAAAAAGCACAGGAGCGAAGCCATGAAGAAGGATATCACGAGATTATTTTGTTTGGTAGATGATTTTTTGAAAGCGTTGGA